>NZ_AP023057.1:1075650-1434200 GCF_016629565.1 Nitratiruptor sp. YY08-10 | reverse complement strand
TTCTCTTTGCATTCTGCCGGGGGATTGCTTTCCCATCGTAAAATATTGTCACTAAAATCGATAAATTTCACACTTTTTTCAAAACACTCTCCAAGTTCATAGTTTCGTTCATAGAGTTTGTCGATCAAACGTTGGAAAGGATCTTTTTGTACCGGTTTGGATATTTTTGGTTTTATTTGCTCAGCTGTTTGGGTAGATAGAGGAGCGTGTGAAATCGTTGGAGTCTCTTTTGATTCGAACTCTTCTATAAGTTCTTCAACTGTTTTTATTTTTGTTGCTTCCATCAGTTTCATAAGGGTAATGATCAAAACAAACTCATCATCACCGCTGACAAAAAGAAGATTTTTCCCATCACTCAAAATTTTAAAAAAGCGTTCATATAGCATCATGGAAAAGTGCATGTTTTTGCTAAAGAGCTGATTTTTAAGGTAAATGAGCATTTCATCAAGCACCATTTGCGCTTCATAATCTCTGAGTTCTTGTACAGCTTGCAAAATTGCTTCTTTCTCCTGACGTAGGATCATATCAAAAAGAGCTTCTATCTTTTTAGGGTCAACCAGTCCCAGCATCTTTGTGACTGCGTCAACGCTGACGTTATTTTTTCCAAAGGTTATTGCTTGATCAAGAAGTGTCAAAGTGTCGCGTAGACTGCCACTTCCGCTTCGTGCGAGGATTTCTAGAGCCTCTGTTTCATACTCCACATTTTCTAGATGTAAGATATGTTCCAAATGGTGGATGATATCTTTTTGTGCAATCTTTTTGAATCGAAAATGTTGAGTACGGCTCAGAATCGTCGCAGGAAGTTTCAATGGGTCGGTGGTGGCAAGAATGAATTTTACAAATTCAGGTGGCTCTTCAAGTGTTTTTAAAAGAGCATTGAAAGCCTCTTTTGTCAGCATATGGACTTCATCGATTATGAATATTTTGTATCTGGCACTGGAGGGTTTGTATTTCGTATGTTCGATGAGGTCTCTAATATCATCAATCTTACGGTTGCTTGCTGCATCCATTTCGATAATGTCGATATGTCTTCCCTCATTGGCTGCCTGGCAATTTTCACACACTTCACATGGTGAGCTTGTGGGACCCTCATCGCAAATGAGCGCTTTGCTAAAGATCCTTGCCGTACTTGTTTTTCCGCTTCCACGAAGGCCGCTGAACAGATAGGCATGGGAGAGATTTTTTGTATCCAAAGCCCTCTGGAGTGTCTGAGTCACGGCTTCTTGACCGATGAGGTCTTCAAAACGTTTTGGACGATATTTGAGTGCCAGCGCCAAGATTCATCCTTTTTTGATCAATTATAGCTCATTTGTCTTAAATGCATCTCTAAGCCAGTGGGCTGCGATTTTTTTGAGCTTTTCCGGATTTTCTGAAGCAAAAAGTTTGAGATTTGGCATGCTTTTTTTTGTTTTAATACCAAGCTCTTTTTGAAGATGCTCTACAATGGCTTCACCAGAGTGGATAAGTACTGCTTCATTGTTAAAATAGTTTGCAATGGCATCTTGTATCAAAGGAAAATGGGTACAGCCCAAAATAACGGCATCTGGATGAAGGTCATTGAAATAGTGTTGGAGTGCTGCTTGTAAAACGGGTCCTTCAAAAATCTCTTCTTCTACAATTGGAACAAACAGTGGTGTGGCTTTTGCCAAAATATTGTTGTATCCACGCTCTTGTAACAGCTTTTGATATTTTCCGCTATTGATCGTTGCTTGTGTTCCAATGACTAAAATCTGGCTATTGGGATCTAAACCTCTGTTTTGCAGCGCCAAAACACCTGGTTCGATTACGCCGATTACAGGGAAATGTGCATTGCTTCGAAGCTCTTCGATGGCGTAGGCACTGACGGAGTTGCAAGCGGTAATGAGGATATCTACGTCAAAATTTTTAAAAAATTCCTGGGCTTCCAGAGAATATCGAATGATAGTATTTTTATCTTTTGGCCCGTAAGGGACCCTTGCGGTATCGCCAAAGTAGATGATTTCATCAAAAAGACCGTGCTTAATGAGACTCTTGACGACGGTGAGGCCTCCTACACCGCTATCGAAAACGCCAGCTCGCAAAAGTGTTAGGCCCCTTCATTCATGATAGAGAGAAACTCTTCGTTATTTTTGGTCTTTAACATTTTTGAATATAAAAATTTCAATGCCTCTACCTCATCCATGGACTGCATTGCATTGCGAAGAGCCCAGATTTTTGGCAATGTATTTGGATCGACAAGAAGCTCCTCTTTTCTGGTGCCAGATTTGAGCACGTCGATTGCTGGATAGATACGCCGATCTGCAATGCGGCGATCGAGAACAATTTCGCAGTTTCCTGTTCCTTTGAACTCTTCAAAAATTACTTCATCCATACGTGAACCGGTATCGATCAGGGCAGTTGAGATGATGGTGAGACTTCCACCCTCTTCGATGTTTCTTGCAGCCCCAAAAAATCGTTTTGGTTTATGCAAAGCGTTGGCGTCGACCCCACCGCTAAGCACTTTCCCGCTTGATGGTGTTACGGTATTGTATGCTCTTGCAAGGCGAGTGATGGAATCAAGCAAGATCACCACATCTTTGCCCATCTCTACACGTCGTTTTGCTTTTTCGATGACGAGTTCAGCTACGCGGACATGGTTTTTTGCTGGCATGTCGAATGTGGAACTGTAGACTTCTCCTTTGACGCTTCGCTCCATATCGGTCACTTCTTCTGGTCTTTCGTCAACCAAAAGGACAATGAGTTCCACTTCTGGATGATTTTTTGCGATACCGTGGGCAAGCTCTTTCATAAGCTCCGTTTTTCCACTTCTTGGTGGTGCGACTATGAGAGCCCGCTGCCCTTTTCCTATGGGAGTAAAAAGATCAAGCACTCTGCCTGTAAGACGTGTTGGGTCGTATTCTAGTTTGAGCCGCTCTGTTGGATAGAGTGGTGTGAGGTTATCAAAAAGTGGTCTTCTTTTGGACTCTTCCGGTGGCAGATAGTTGATTGCTTCAATTTTCAAAAGAGCGTAGTAGCGCTCCTGATCTTTTGGAGGCCGGACTTGACCTGTGACGATATCTCCCGTTCGAAGGGCAAATCTTCGTATCTGCGTAGCACTGACATACGCATCGTTGGCACTGTTGGAGAAGTTTTCGTTGATGGCTCGTAAAAATCCATACCCTTCAGGAGTGATCTCCAAAATGCCGGTAAAGAGGATATACCCGCCTTTGCTCACCTGGTTTTTTAAAATTTCAAACATCAAATCTTGACGTTTAAGCTCTTGCGGGTTTTCGATGCCGAGTTCACCGGCAATTGCTAAAAGATCGTCGATCGTCTTTGTTCGTAGTTCTTCTATCGTGTAACCTTCCACAGGTATGTGGGTTCGTTTGTGATTGTTCTTTTGCTCTGTATTTTGAGTAGAAGTGGAGTTTTCTTCGCTCAATTCATTTTGGTTGCTATTTTTTTCGCTCATGCTTTCCTTCTTTGTTGAACTTGCCAATGGGTGAGTTTAGAAGTTTGATGAAGTTGTATATTTGGCAATTTCGCTTGGCTAATTTTATAACAACTGCTATATGAAGTCAAGTTACAAAAGCAAGATAAAGAAAAAGCGGGTATAAAATAACGTTGAGATACATCATCCATGGCTGGATAGGCATATCAAGGGGAATAGGCAAAACTTCAGCTAAACGATGCTCTTCAATTTTTTTGGCTAAAACCAGTTTGTAACTTATATCAAGAAACTTCAAAAAAAGAATACTTAAAAACCAAAAGTTTGTTAAATCGTAGGCTACACCAAGATAGAGACAAAAGATAAACGCTGGATGAGAAAGTATGAGATAAAACACACTTCTTTTGTATCGTGCATAGATATTGTTGATAATGGCGCCAAATGTGGACCCACGTTGCCAGCTTGATTCATAGAGTTCAAAAAGGGCTAAAGTAAAAACATATATAATAGTCTCGTTCATTTTACTCCTTAAAGGTGTGGTGTGATTATACTCAATACCGGTGGAACATTTAATAAAATCTATGATCCTATCAAAGGGGAACTAATCGTTCCTCAAAACAATGATATAGTTCATGATTTTTTGAAGAAAAATTTTTTACAGATAGAAATCCAAGGTCTCATATATAAAGATAGTTTGGAATTTAGTGATGAAGATAGGGAACTGTTGCTGCAAGCAATCAAAAATTGTAATAGAAAACGGATCGTTATTGTACATGGGACCGATACAATGGATAAAAGTGCAGCATTCGTTGCACCGTATATTCATAACCAATGTGTGGTATTTACAGGAGCGATGGTGCCATATAGTATCGATCCAGTAGAAGCCTCAGCCAATTTGGCATTGGCAATCGCCAAAGTCCGATACACCTATGAGGATGGTGTATTTATTGCGATGCATGGTATTGTAGATAGGTATGATCGAGTCTACAAAGATCGAGCAAGGGGAGTCTTTTGTCAAAAATAAAGTGCGATCATTGCCATTTGGAGTTTGATGAAAAGGTGATGATCGAAGATGAAATAGATGGTGAAAAGAGGTACTTTTGCTGCAAGGGGTGTCAAGGAGTTTATCATCTTTTACGAAGTGAAGGACTTGATAGTTTCTATGACAAGCTTGGTGATACGAAGCTGACACCTGCTCAGCAAAAAAAAGAGGATTTGGAAAAGTTTGATCTAGAGGGTTTTACCAAAAAGTATGTGAAAAAACGTTCGGATGGTTTGAATGAAATTTACTTAATTATTGAGGGAATCCACTGTTCAGCCTGTGTCTGGCTCAATGAAAAGGTCCTTCACAAAACTCCTGGAATTATCGAAGCCTCTATCAACTACACCAACAATAAAGCAAAAATCGTCTGGGATCCAGAGGAGATAAAGCTCTCAAAGATCATAGAGACGATTCGATCCATCGGTTATAACGCTTATCCATACGATCCAAAACTCCAAGAAGAAAGAGCTGTCAAAACAAGGCGCGATTACTATGCAAGAATTTTGCTAGCCGTATTTGCTACGATGAATATCATGTGGATCGCTATTGCGAAATATGTGGGTTTTTTTACCGGAATGCGTGGCGATGTCAAACAGATTTTAGACATTGCAGAATTTGCTTTGGCGACACCTACGCTTTTTTACAGTGGCTGGGTATTTTTCAAAGGGGCTTACTATGGCCTGAAAAACCGCTTTATCAATATGGACTTTTTGGTAGCTACTGGAGCACTGCTAACTTACATCTACTCAATCTATGCAATGGTGACGCGTAGTGGCGAAGTCTATTTTGATTCAGTGACGATGATCATCACTTTTGTGCTTGTTGGGAAATATTTGGAGGTATTAAGCAAAAAACAAGCTGTCGATACGATCGACTCACTTCTTGGTTCGGTACCAACAGAAGTTGTTGTGGTGAAAAACAACGAAAAGAGCCTGGTGTCTGTAGAAAATGTGGAAGTTGGCGATACTATCGAGATTAAAGCTGGCGATAAAGTGGTGATAGATGGTGTCATTATCAGTGGAGAAGGAAGCTTTGATGAAAGCAGCCTAACCGGAGAGAGTGAACCGGTCTATAAAAAAGAGGGAGATGAGGTTTTAAGTGGCTCTATCTTGCTTGATAGTGTGATTCGCTACAAAGCAACAAAAGATTTTTCTACTTCACTGCTTTCAAATATCGCAGATCTGCTGGAAGACTCCATCGCAAAAAAACCGAAACTTGAGCAACTTGCCAATCAGATCAGCGGTTATTTCAGTCTGATCATTTTAACCCTTGCCGTTCTTACTTTTGCTGGATGGTTTTGGTATACAGCAGAGTTTGAAAAATCGCTTATTATTGCCGTAAGTGTAATTGTGATAGCGTGTCCTTGCGCTTTAGGGCTTGCAACACCGATGGCGACCCTTGTTGGTATCTCGGAAGCCCTAAAAAAAGGGGTACTTTTCAAAGAAGCTTCTTTTTTGGAAACCATGTCCAAAGCCGATACATTGGTTCTGGATAAAACGGGCACCATCACCAAAGGCAAACCAAGCGTTGTTGGAGTGGAGCTTTTTGATCCACAATTTGATCAAAATATCGCCTATACATTGACAGAACACTCCAACCACCCAATCAGCAAGGGAGTGTGGGAGTATTGTAAAGCAAAAGGATATGAGAGGCTTTTGCCTATTAAAGATATCAAAGAGATAAAAGCAAAAGGTCTGGAAGCTGTTATTGAAGGAAAAAAAATTATTGCTGGAAGTATCCACTTTTTACAAGAGCATGGGATAGAGATAGCGTATGAAGGGGAAAACTCCCTTTTTGCTATAGCAGTGGATGGAAAATTGATGGCACTGTATGAACTGAGCGATAAGCTTCGAGAGGGTGCTGCGGAGGCGATAGCAAAGATAAAAGAGATGGGGCTTGATGTTTGGATGCTTACAGGAGATAACGAAAAGACGGCTCAAAAGGTGGCAAAACTGGTAGGGATCGAACATGTCAAAGCCAAACTTTTACCGCAGGATAAAAGTGCGTTTATCGAAAAACTTCATAGCGAAGGTAGAGTTGTTATCATGGCAGGCGATGGTATCAACGATGCTATCGCTCTTGCATGCAGTGATATAGCCATTGCTATGGGAAGTGGGGCTGATATCGCGATGAGTGTGAGTGATGTGGTGCTTTTGGATGAAAAACCTATGAAAATCTATGAGTCCCTTCGTCTGCGCCGCCGTGTTTTCCTTGCTGTCAAAGAGAATCTGGCTTTATCTTTGTTGTATAATGTAGTCACTATTCCTTTGGCGATGCTTGGATACATCAATCCGCTCTTTGCGGCACTTTTTATGTCACTCAGTTCATTGACGGTTGTTGGAAATAGTATGCGGATAAAATTTTTTAAGGTGTGAGAATGGATGCTTGGGTAATAGGCATGATGATATTTATCTCAACTTTGCTGGGAGCGTTTGGACTCTTTGCTTTGATTTGGGGACTGAAAACCGGACAATTTGATGATACGGGAAAATTTTTGGATGGTGCGAGATTTGATGGTGAAGAGGAACTTAAAGATGCTGTTATGATGGAAGAAAAAAAGAAAAAAGCTCTTGAGAAACGGCGTCAAGACAGACGTATTATGCCAAACTAAAGGTCACGTTTGTTCTGTTTATCAAGCAGATACCAAAGCACTCCAAGCAGTATCGGCAAAGCAAACCAAACAGCAATTTGCGGTAATGCGGGGTTGGTTAAAATCTTTTCCATAAGGTCATTATAACATAATGAAAGCGGTTTTTTTGGATCGAGACGGTGTAATCAACGAAGATAGTGGATATGTTCATACGATCCGAGATTTCCGATTTTTACCAGGTGTTTTTGAAGCATTGAAGCACTTTCAAAATCTTGGATACCATCTTTTTATCGTAACCAACCAATCTGGAATCGGTCGTGGGTACTATACACAGAATGATTTTTATGCTTTGAGTGCCTGGATGGTGAATGAATTCAAAAAAAGAGGCATAACAATCGACAAGATCTATCACTGCCCCCACCATCCCGATATGGAGTGTGCATGTAGAAAACCGATGCCTGGGATGCTACTCAAAGCGATCGATGAATTTGGAATCGATCCGAAAAAATCTTGGATGATTGGCGATAAACCAAGTGATATCGAAGCAGCCAAAAGAACCGGTATAGAAAATACCATTATCATAGGTTCAGATAAAGATGCGAAATATCAGGCAACTTCTCTTTTTGATACAATTAACATAATTAAGCAGTGAAGGGAACGGATGCGATATAGCGATATCGATTTTAATACAAAAACGATTTTGATAACGGGTGGAGCCGGATTCATTGGAAGTAATCTGGCTCTTTATTTTCAAGAAAACTACCCAAATGCGAAGGTTGTGGTTTTCGATCGATTTAGAGATGAAACGAAGCTAGATAATGGCAATCTTCTCAGTTTTGGACATTTCAAGAATCTACAAGATTTCACGGGAGAGATCATCACTGGAGATATCAACTCCAAAGAGGATTTGGAAAAGCTGAGTGCGTTTCGCTTTGACTATATCTTTCACCAAGCCGCTATCAGCGATACTACCGTGCAAAACCAAAAGCTTGTTATGCAAACCAACCTGGAGGCTTTCAAAGATCTGCTGCAAAAAGCCAAAATCGATGGTGCGAAGATGATCTATGCCAGCAGCGGGGCAGTCTATGGCAAACTTCCAGGGCCCCATAAAGTTGGCCAAGAGGCTCCGGCCAATGTCTATGGCTATAGCAAACTGATGATGGATCATTTGGCAAGAAAACAAAAAGATGTTGTTGCTGTTGGGCTTCGCTATTTCAATGTCTATGGTCCAAGGGAGTATTTTAAACAAAAAACGGCCTCCATGGTATTGCAGTTTGGTTTGCAGCTTCTAAGCGGTCAAAAACCAAGACTCTTTGAAGGAAGCGAAAAGATAAAAAGAGATTTTATTTTTGTAGAAGATGTGATTCAGGCCAACATCAAAGCGTGTGAGGCGAAAAAAAACAGCGTTTACAATATAGGCACAGGAGTTGCAAGAAGCTTCAAAGAAATAGTCGATATTTTATGCAAAGAGCTCGGTATCGAAACGGAGTATGAGTATATTCCAAATCCCTATGTAAAGCAATATCAATTCTTTACCCAAGCAGATATTGAGCCAACAAAGCAAGAGCTTGGATACGAACCTCGTTACAGTCTGGAGGAGGGCATAAAAGCCGATATCCCTTATATCAAAAAAATTTTTGAAGAAGAGATTGAATGAAACCAAAGATTTTAGTGATTGGTGATGTAATGATCGATCACTATCTTTTTGGAACGTGTGAGCGCATCAGTCCTGAAGCACCTGTGCAGGTGGTGGATGTACAAAAAGAAGAACTGGTTCTTGGTGGGGCCGGCAATGTGGTAAACAATCTTTTGGCATTTGGTGCTGAAGTGGGGATTCTAAGTGTTGTGGGCGAGGATGCGAATGGGACATGGTTGGAGCAAAGATTTCAGGAAAAGGGTGTGCAAACATATTTGCTCAAAGAGAATCGCCCTACCACAAAAAAGAGCCGTATCATTGCTTCCAATCAGCAAATTGTCAGAGTAGACAGAGAAGAGAAAAAAGAGATCGAAAGCCAGACGCAACAAAAAATCCTTAATGTTTTTAATCGTGTCATAAAAGAGTATGATTTGGTACTTTTGTCCGATTATGACAAAGGTGTATTGACGAAGGAGGTAACGCAGGCAGTCATTCAAAGAAGCAGTGTTCCTGTGTTTGTAGACCCCAAAAACGATTTTGAAAAATATCGAGGTGCTACGCTCATTAAGCCCAACAAAAAAGAGGCTTCCAAAGCTGTAGGATTTTTGATCAAAAATGAAGAGGATTTGGTAAGAGCTGGATGGAAACTAAAAAAAGAGCTTGATTTGCAAAGTCTCATTATAACGCTTTCAGAAGAGGGAATGGCTATCTTTGAAGAGCAAATGATGCGTATTGCTACTGTAGCCAAAGAGGTGTATGATGTCACAGGAGCAGGAGATACGGTTTTAGCAGCCCTTGGCTATGCGGTTGCCAAAGGAAAAAACCTCAAAGAGGCTGCGGCATTTGCAAACTTGGCAGCTGGAGTGGTTGTTGGCAAAGTTGGAGCAGCAACAGCAACAATTGAAGAGATAGAAGAGTATGAAAGATCTATTCATAAAGCGCCTATAGAAGAGTTTATAAAAAATTTTGAAGAGATTGAATCAATTAGCAAAGATTTACATAAGAGAGGCAAAAGAATTGTTTTTACCAATGGATGTTTTGATATTTTGCATCTTGGACACGTACAGTATCTGCAAAAGGCAAAAGAGCTAGGAGATGTTTTGATCGTTGGGGTCAATTCAGATGCAAGTGTAAAGCGGCTCAAAGGAGATGATCGCCCTATTAACCCCGAGTTTGATAGAGCCTATCTGTTGGCTAGTTTGGAAGCCGTCGATTATGTGGTGATTTTTGAAGAAGATACTCCCTATGAGCTCATTAAAAGAATTGAGCCGGATATTTTGGTAAAAGGCGGTGATTACAGAGGAAAAGAGGTGGTAGGCAGTGATATTGCCAAAGAGGTACGGCTGATAGATTTTGTGGAGGGAAAAAGTACGACGGCGATTGTAGAAAGGATGAAAAGTTGTTAGAACATATCGAGAAAGAGCTACTTGAGCATCAAAAAACATTTGAAAGAGTCTGGGAGGAGCTTCGGTTTCATATCTATACTGCAAGCATCATATGTATCGAAGCGCTCAAAAACCAAAAAAAGATTATGCTTTGCGGCAACGGAGGAAGCGCAGCCGATGCGCAGCATATTGCGGCCGAGCTTGTAGGAAGATTTAAAAAAGAGCGAAGATCGTTGCCTGCAATTGCCCTGAGCACAGATACGTCAGCATTGACTGCTATCGGGAATGATTATGGATTTGAACAAGTTTTTGCTAGACAAGTAGAAGGTTTGGCACAGAAAGGGGATGTGCTTATTGGCATATCGACAAGTGGCGAAAGTGAAAATGTGCTAAGAGCCATGGAAGAGGCAAAAAGAAGAGGATGTAAAACGATCGGTCTGCTTGGAAAAGATGGAGGACGGATCAAAGATTTGTGTGATGCCGCTATCGTTGTGCCTTCATCCCAGACGCCGAGAATTCAGGAGATGCACATCATGATAGGGCATATTCTGTGCAGTTTGATAGATGAGAGTTTTTGATGAACATTTTGGCTATTCGCTATTCTGGACTTGGCGATATTGTTATGTTGCTGCCGACACTGAAAGCTTTGAAAAAGAGGCATCCAGATAGCAAAGTAACGCTTTTGTGCGATAAAACCAATGCGCAAATCAAAGAGCTTTCATGCGGGATCATAGATGATGTAGTTGCTCTTGATAGAAACGCCTTTCGTCAAAAAAGAGTGACGGATATGTTGCGAGAGATAAAAAAAATCATTTCCCTTCGAGGAAAATATGATGTGGTGTATGATTTTCAAAGTTTTGGTGAAACAGCAATGCTTGCATGGTTGGTTGGAGCGAAGGAGCGAATCGGAGCCTTAAAAAAAGAGAAATACCGAAAATTTTATACAAAGCTTCGTCCATATGATACTTCTATTCATAGAAGCAAACATTTTGCACGTATCGCTGAAGTTGAGATGGAAGGGGCCCCTGAAGTCTGTATTCCCAAAAATGTTACATTGTCTTTGCCTTTGCAATCATCCAAAAAGACCATTGGACTCAATATCGGCTCTACCCAAGAAAGCAGACGATGGAGTGAAGAGAATTTTAAAAAACTGGGCGAATATTTTTTATCCCACTATAATGTCATGGTCTTTTTCGGGCCTTTAGAGAAGCGGTTTTTAACCTCTTTTGATGATCGTTTTATAAAAATCTATGATCAAGATCTTGTTCACTTGGCGTATGCGATCAAGCAGTGTGATCTTTTTATCAGTAACGATACAGGCCCGGTACACTTGGCTGCAGCTTTGCATGTGCCAACAGTGACGCTCTTTTCCACTGGAGAAGATTGGCAGGTTGGATGTATGAATGAGAAAAAAGAGTTCATACGAAAAAATCCAATTTCTGCAATCACAGTTGAAGAAGTGATAGAAAAAAGCGAAAGGTTATTGGATATTGCGTGAGCAGTTAGAATATGCGATAGTTTCTTCTTTATTCGCTATTGCTAAAAGGACGCCTAAAAAAGTAGTTTATGGACTCTTTTCTTTGTTGGCTGGGATTTTGTATATAGCCGACAAGAGAAGAAGGAATCTAACGAAAGAGAATCTCAGACAAGCTGGGCTATCCCCAAGACTGGCTTGGCCAATATATCAAAATTTTGCCAAAACGACTGCAGAAATACTTTTTATATTTCATAATAGATTCGATTTTTCATCAATTGAAGGTTCGTTTACTCCAAAAACTGAGAAGCCAAAAATCTTTGTAACTGCCCATTTTGGCAACTGGGAAGCGCTGGCCCACTTTTTGGCTCAAAGTGGCTATCCGATGGCTGTTGTTGCAAGAGAAGGAAATAATACATTGATTGAAAGAAATTTTTCTAAGCCATTTCGGCAAAAATATGGGAACAAAGTGATCTATAAACATGGTGCTATGCGGGGACTGTTTAAGGAATTGAAATCCAAAAACAATATAGGACTCTTGATTGATCAAAAAGCAGGGCGTGATGGAATTTCTATGACCTTTTTGGGTAGAAAATGTATGACACTTCCAACAGTAGCACTCCTAGCAAAAAAGTTTGATGTAGAAGTCGTTCCAGTTTTCTTGGTTCGAGAAGGGGGTAAACTGAAATTGATTCAAAAAGATTTTTCCTGTAAGGGATGCAGCGTAGAAGAGTATACGCAAAAACTCAATGATATATTGGAAGAGGTGGTACGAGCGTATCCAGAGCAGTGGTTCTGGATGCATAATAGGTGGAAAGTTGGATGAAGGCACTGATTATAAGTGATGGAAAAAAGGGGCACGAAAATCAATCCGTTGCCTATTGCGAACTTCTTGGAGTTCCTTATGAGATTATAAAGGTGCAATTTCGATCAAAATTTCATAAGGCCCTTTCTTATTTTTTTGATTGGATGGGTTTGTACACAAAAAAGCTTTTTCTCCCTTTTGAAGAGAAAAAAGCCGATATTGTTGTGAGTGCTGGAAGTTCGACTTATTATGCAAATAAATGGATTGCAAAGCAAAATAGAGCACAAAGCATTGCTTTAATGTATCCAAAAGGCTATAGAAAAAATTTTTCCAAAATCTATGCACAAATGCATGATGAGGTAAAAGATCCAAATGCAAAGCAGATACCTATCAACTTTTCTATCTCTACACGAGCTAACATTGCGCCTTGTCAAAATGGCAGTGTTGCACTTATTGTTGGAGGCAGCAATAGTGTATATACGATGGATGTTGAAAGTATCAAGCCAGTGGTGGAGTATATATTTAAGCATTTTAAAGACAGACCAATCTTTCTTACAACTTCACCTAGAACACCAAAAGAGATAGAGAAGTATTTAGAGGAGTTTGCGTTTACATATAAAGTGATCTATTCAAAAAATCCCATCAATCCAATAGGTGACTTTTTACATTGCTGTGAAAGAGTATTTATTACAATTGATTCAACTTCTATGATTTCTGAAGCTGTAAGTAGTGGCAAAGCGGCTATTGAAGTGATTTCATTGCCAAGTAAAAAAGCAAACAAGTATGAGAAAATGGTGCAATATTTAGAAAAAGAGGGGTGCTTGCATATTTTTGATGGCAAGCTTGGTAGTGCAAGAAAAAAGATCGATTTAAGGAAATATCTTTGAGAGTTGTGCAACTGCTTCCAGAACTGAATGAAGGAGGGGTTGAGCGAGGTGTTGTTGAGCTGAACCGGGAGCTTGTAAAAAGAGGAATTGAGAGTTTTGTGATAAGCAGAGGTGGCAGACTTGTAGAACGAATAGAAAAAGAGGGTGGGAAGCATATAGCTTTTGATGTGTGTAGCAAAAATCCTTTAATTGCGCCTTATCGTATAGCACAGCTTAAAACAATTTTCCAAAAAATCAAGCCAGATATTATTCATGCTAGAAGCAGAGTCCCAGCGTGGCTAAGCTATTTTGCTAAAAGAGATACTCCATTTGTTACAACGGTTCATGGATTTAACAGTGTCAATGCCTACAGCGCCATTATGACAAAAGGGGATAGAATCATTTGCGTGAGTAATCCGGTGAAAGAGTATATTTTAAAAAATTACAGAATAGATGAGTCAAAAGTGCAAGTGATTCATAGAGGTGTCGATTTTTCAAATTTTGATCTCAATCGAATCGATCAAAAGTTTATAGAAGAATTTAAAAATAAATATAATCTGCATAATCGATTTATTGTCACTTCTGTTGGCAGAATTACTCAGTTAAAAGATTATGAGACGTTTATTGAAGCTATAGCTATTGTAAAGAAGCAAAAGCCCGATATTGCAGGATTGATTGTAGGAGGAGTGAGAGAAGATAAAAAAGAGTATTTTAAGAGGTTGCAAGAGCTGATGAAAGCGTTGAAGCTAGATAAAAATATCATTTTTACCGGCTCTATTTCTAAGATTGCTGAAATTTATGCTTTGAGTGATGTGGTGGTCAGTAGCTCCAAAAAGCCGGAGAGTTTTGGAAGAAGCATTGTTGAAGCAATGGCTATGAATACTCCGGTAGTTGCTTCCAATCATGGAGGAGCTTTGGATCTTATCAAAGATGGATATGGAGAATTGTTTGAAGTAGGAGATGCTAAAGATTTGGCACAAAAAATTGAAAAAGTAGAGCAAAAAGATTTTGTTGAATATGTCAAAAAGCATTTTTCACTTACACAGATGGTAGAAAAGACGCTAGCAGTGTATAGGGAGCTTCTTTGAAGATAATGCAGTTTATGGCAAGTGCCAAGTTTGTTGGGGCTGAGCGAAGTTTTGTAGAGCTTTGTAATGAACTTGGTAAAAGTGATGAGGTAGTGGCGATTGTAGTAAAGGGGTGCGAATATAAAGAGAAGTTTTTGCCAAGTGTGAAAGTGATTGAGCTTGCATCCAATCCATCAAGAAACAATCCGTTTTTATATCTTGAAATTGCAAAGATTATAAAAAAAGAGCGTCCCGATATTGTCCATACCCACTCAGCAAAAGCGACACAAATAGTCTATAAGCTTTGGAAGTTTATGCAATTTCTTTTTGTTGCAACAAAGAGAAACTCTTCATTAAAAACGACTATTTTTAATAAAGTTCCTTTAGTGGTTGGAGTGAGTAAAGATGTGTTAAAAAGCATCGATAATCCAAACAAAGTGCTTGTTTACAATGGAATTGAGCCAAAACAAGTAGAAAATATTGAAAAAGAGCCGATTTTTACGATGGTTGCCATTGGGATATTGCAGCCAAGGAAGGGGTTTATTGAGCTAATTGAAGCAGTAAAAGATTTACCGTTTGAGTATCGGCTTTGGATTGTAGGAGAGGGTGAGCAGCGTAAAGAGTTAGAAAGTCTGATCAAAAAATATAGTCTTGAAGAGAAAGTGCATCTTTTGGGGCAAAGAGAGGATACACCTATCTTACAAGCTAGATCACATCTGCAAATTATCAATTCAAAGCGAGAAGGATTTAGCAGAGTCTTGATTGAGGGTTTTTTTTACAGCGATGTAGTCATTTCAACAAAAGTGGCAGGAAGTGTTGAGGTATTGCCCAAGAAGTTTTTGTTTGAAGATGCAAAGAGTAAAATTATTGAAGTATATAACAGTTATGAAAGATATAAACAAGAGTTTTTTGCATTAAAAGAAAAATACCAAAACATCTTTACCCTTTCCAATGTAGCAAAAAAATATAAAAAGCTTTATAAAAGTATAGTCGATGTGTAGAATCTTTGGATTTAATGGTCAAGATAAAGATGTGTTAGACAAAATGGGCGCTGTATTGGCTCCGGGTGGACCGGATAATTACGGTTCTTTTGAATCGCCTGAATTTTCTTTGGGACATCGCAGACTTTCTATCATTGATTTAAGCGCTGAAGCAAACCAGCCGATGCAGTTTGAAAACTTGATTATCAGCTACAATGGGGAGGTCTATAACTATAAAAAGATACAAAAAGAGCTGAGTGAATATATTTTTACAACCTCCAGTGATACAGAGGTGATTTTAAAAGCGTTTCATAAATGGGGCATTGAAGCGGTTCAAAAATTTCATGGAATGTTTGCGATAGCGCTCTATGATAAAACTACAAAAAAATTGACTCTTATTCGTGATCGAGCAGGAGTGAAACCGCTTTATTACTACTTTGATGGTAAAAACTTTATTTTTGCCAGCGAGTTAAAAGCACTACTTTTGCACCCAAGGTTTCAAAAACGAATCGATCCAAAAGCAGCTGCTCTTTATTTGCAGTTTGGATTTGTTCCTACTCCCTATTCTATTTTCAAAAATTGCCATAAATTGCCGGCTGCGCACTACTTAGAGTTTTGTGATCAAAAGGTAACTTTGAAGCAATATTGGGACCTTCCAAAACAAAAGATGAATATCGGTTTTGAAGAAGCAAAAGAGAAAACGAGAGTGCTTTTGCAAAGAAGCTTTGAATATCGAATGGTCAGTGATGTGGAGGTTGGAGTATTTTTAAGCGGTGGGATCGATAGTTCACTACTAGTTAGCTTCTTATCCAAAAAGTATCCGCTCAAAACGTTTACCATTGGATTTGAAGATAAGAGGTTCAATGAAGCAAAAATAGCAAAAGAGACGGCAAAAAGACTAAAAACCCAGCATTATGAGCTCTATTTTGGTATTGATGAACTATTAAACTTGCTTCCAACAATTGCCAATATCTTTGATGAGCCTTTTGGAGACAGTTCTGCGCTTCCAACACTCTTGGTAGCAAAACTGGCAAAAGAGCATGTCAAAGTAGCGCTTTCAGCTGATGGCGCAGATGAGCTTTTTGGTGGCTATCCTATTAATTTTAAAAACTACAGACGATTTTCTTTGTATAAGAATTTGCGCTTCATTCGGTTTTTATTGCAGGGTAAGCGAAAATATATGACTACAGATGACTATTTAGAGTTTAAATTGGCAACAAGGTATCGAATCTATCCGGATGAATTAAAAGAAGAGATTTTTTTTGATGAACTAAAGTGTCATGAACTGCTAGAGTGTATGTTTTTGTTTGATTTTAAACACTTTTTAGCTGATGATGTATTGGTTAAAGTGGATCGAGTCACCATGGCAAACTCTTTGGAAGCAAGAGAACCCTATTTGGATCATGCGCTTATAGAATTTGCCTTTTCTTTGCCAGATAATTTGAGGTGGCATAAAAAGATTTTACGAGCACTTTTGCAAGAAGAACTTCCTGAAATTTCTAAACTGCCAAAACAGGGCTTTTCCGTACCTATCAAATATTGGCTCCGAAATCAACTCAAAGAGCAGGTTTTAGATACTTTAGAGCAAAACTCTTTTTTAGATGATGTTGTAAACAAAGATAAAATAGTAAAACAGTTTTACAAAAATGGAAAAAGAACCAATGCCATCTGGCTGATGTATATGTTTCGTCTTTGGGAAGAGAGGTATATAAAATGATACTTGCTTTGGGTGACTGCAATATAAAAGGGGCGGATCGATACAATGGCCCCACCTATGCTGAAATTGTAGCTAAAAAACTACATCAGCCCCTTATCAATGCTGGTATAACGATGAGTACAGTAAGAGAGGGCAGAATACTTTTTGATACTTATAAAAATAAACAACCCCAGATTGTTCTTTTGGGATACGGTCTTGTGGACAGCTGGAAAACTTTTCGCTACGCTCCATATGTTCTTTATTATCCTGATAATTTTTTGAGAAAGATTGCTAGAAAAATTGTTAAAAAATATAAAAAAATTGCACGAAATTTTGGTTTGAATGAACTTTTCGGACAAAAATATGTGGTACCACCCGAAGAATATGAAGATACAATACGACAAATCATACAAGAGAGTCCAAAAATCATTCTCATCGAAACACCCCCGCATCGTACAGAGCAGTTTCGTAATCCAGATATTAAAAAATATAACCAGATATTAAGAAAATTGGCCAAAGAATATGAGCAGTGCGAATATGTTGCGATTTATGATATTTTTGAAAAAAATCCAGGGCTTTATTTTGATGAAATCCATTTCAACGAAAAAGGGTATCGTCTGATAGCCGAAAGAATTTTGGAAAAAATATGAAAATCGGGGTATATCGATTCAGTGCACTGGGAGACATTGCCGCTTCTATTCCTGTTTTACGTGCATTTGAACATAAGCCTCTTATTTTGACATCTGTAGTGGGAAGAGAACTTCTAAAAGATGAATTTGAAAATATCATCGTATTGGAAGGAAAAGGTTTTAAAGATATTGTACGATTTATTTATCGATTGAAAAAAGAGAAGATATCACTTTTTGTCGATTTGCAAAATAACGATCGTAGTAAATTTATAAGATTTTTTTTCGATAACGTAACCAATGATGGAGTCTCGTTCGAACAAAGTGTGACACATATCTTTTATGATATTGCAAAAAAGACGAAGATGGTACAACCTTTGGATATAACATATATAAAAAAAGAACCTACATACATAGTACTCAATACCGGTTCAAGTCCTAAATGGATTTCAAAAAGATTGCCTCTGTATAAATGGAAAGAGTTTAGTGAAGTGTTATATGAGAGATTTCATTTGCCTTTTATTTTGACGGGTGATAGCAATGAGAAAGAGTATGTTCAAGAGGTTGCAAAGCATATTGTTGGAAAAAAAGAGGTGATTGCAGGAAAAACCTCGATTCAAGATCTAAAACAAGTGTTAAAAGATGCCTACTTATGCATTTCAACAGATTCTGCTCCTATGCATATAGCAGCAGTACAAAAAACGCCGACTATTGGGATATTTGGAGCAACAAATTGGATCATTTCTGCTCCCTTTGGACCTTGGAGTACAGCGCTGTGGGATGAGCAACGGTTTCAATCCCCTCCCAAAAAAAATCTTTTAAAAGTTGGGAACTATTATGATAACATCGATATAGAGAAAGGATTGAAAAAAATTGAAAACTTTCTTTAAAATAAATAGATTTGATTTGTTAACCTATCTTTTTCCAACTATTCTTATCATGGCTTTTTTGGGAAGGGGACTCTTTAATATCGCTTTTTTTCTCTCCCTTTTTATCTTTCTTTCACTTCTCAAAGGGGATGAGTTTAAAAAGCTTATAAAACATCCACTTGTAAAAGGCTGGTCCATATTTGTTGCATTTGTAGCAATTTCACAGATATTTGCCGAATTTCCTTTATATTCATGGAAAAAATTTGGTGTTTTTCTTTTTTATTCCTATACAGCTCTTTTCATAGGTCTGTTTTTATATACTCTTTCTAAACAAAGAATACTTGCAATAAGGCGTGCACTCTATATATTGGCTTTTTCGCTCGTGTTCACAGAACTTATTACTATTTCCAATGTTGTTTGTGGATGTGATGTGTTGCACTATATCAAAAAAGGTGAAATTATCCCACAAGCTGCAAATTATCATTTAAGAGAGGTTTTTGTCGCAATAAGCTTTTTTTTAGTATACGATTTTTTCTCTCGTAAAAGTAGTTTATTGATTCAACTCTTCTTTTTTGTCATTCCTGTTCTTGGTATTCTTGCATCTACTTCACGTACCGCAATACTTTCTTTTTTAGCAGCTTTATTTGTTTATATTGGACTGAAGGTAAGAAAAATCTTTTCCAAAGAGATATTGTTCACTCTATTGGTTATCGCTGGTGTATCCAGTATAGCATACATAACATTTCCAGAAATCAAACAGCGTATCGATAGTTTCAAAACCACTTTTTCTCTACATGGCGATAGAATGACTGGGCGATATGACATTTATCTAGATACATTCCTAAGAATTAAAAAAAGAGTTTTCACTGGATATGGTGTAAAATCATCAGTTGTTTTTGCTCAAAAGAAGAAAATGTTAGGAGGAATTGCAAAACATCCTCACAATATTTTTCTTGAAGTTCTCCTGGACAGTGGATTGATAGGATTTATAGGTTTTCTTATTTTTTTGTGGTTTATAAAAAATCTTTTTGATTTTTCCATGCCAGTGGTATCGGCTGTCTTTATCGCAATATTTATGACATCTCTGGTAAGTTGGTCCATTTGGAGCGCAAATCATATTTCGATAATTCTTTTTATACTAACTCTCTTATTTGGATACACTGAAACAAAAAATATGAGAATATTACCTTCAACTAGATAGTTGTTGAATAATGGCATCTTTGTTGACACAAAAATTTCCATTTTTTTCTATTAAAAAGAGATCTCTTGCCCGATTTTTGATAGTATGTACTTTTGCTGTGGCAATATCGATACCGTATTGGTCAAAAATATGGGCGATATAGGCGAGCAGTCCTTTTTGGTTTTTGACATTGAGATGCATAGATGCATAGCTTTTGGAGTGGTGACAGTCGATAGTGATCTCATGAGGTTCAATGACCGGTTTTTTGAGTCGAATCTGTTTATCCATATCGAATGAAGCCTCGACAATTTTGTAAATGTAAGGAACTTCTTCATCATGTACTTTTTCCAAGAACTCGATTTTAAAATATTTCACACTGTCAAAAAGCTTGAAAACTTCCATCGAAGCGATATCAAGATAGGAGAGTTTTCCAAGGAGATACCCAAGATTCAAAGGAACCTTTCTCCAGATTTCAATGCTCAGATACTCTTTATTGTGTACTTCTACCACAAACTCTTTCACTTCTACCGCTTTTTGACAGATTCGTAGAATTTCTTCTGTCCTGTTTTTGATGAAAAAGAGGTTTGATTCAATAGAGAGAATCTTTTTTTGCAGCGTTTTTGGAAGATTTTGAAAATGTGTACTTCGTCGTAATGCATTCTCTTTTTTGATCCGTTTTGCACTCTCTTCCAAAATTTCCGTATTGGAAAAACTCTCTTTTGCGATTTTATAGAGTTCATGCAAAAGATGGGCATTGTAGGAGGTGTAAATCGTTTTGCCTACACCATTGATATCTGCATATGTCAATATATAGAGCATATCGAGAATGATCGGCTTTTGCAGCTTGGCAATGAAGGAGAAGACTACTTTTTCACTGTGAATATCTTCTCGAAAAGCGGTATTGCTCATTAGGATATGGTACTTGATCAAAGTAGCTCCTATCTCTGCCATCTCTTCATCAAAGCCTAAGGACAAAGCGAAGGAGCGCATCAGTTTCGCTCCAACAAGACTATGCTCGCTTCGCCGTCCTTTTCCGGCATCATGGAGAAGGACCGCGAGCTTGAGTAAAGCTTTATGCTCTTTATCCAGTGTTTCATAAACTTCGGCTACTTTGGGGTCTTTGATGTTTTCTAACGCTTTGATGCACATGAGAGAGTGGATATCCACCGGGTAGGTATGGTATCCGTCAAATTGGGGTAAGAACATCACTTTTTTTAAAGGCGGTATGACAATTGGCAACAGATTGCTTTTGAAAAAAGCATCCAAAATGGGGAAAAGATCGGGTTTGTAGAAAAGTTTTTTGATAAGTTTCAGGTGGTTTCTCTCAAGATTGTGTGGAACATGGATCGATTTGGCATAGTGGAGAAAACTTGGATCGAACTCTTTTATCTTCAATTGCAAAAGAGTGAGCAACTCTTTTAATGAAGAGCCTGTCTTGAAAAAAGATGCATAGACTACATCGTCACAGATATAGATATCTTTGGTAACTCGTGTACTTTTCAAAACAGTGACATTATGAGGCGCAAACAGAAATCTTCTGATAATTTTTTTGATAAAGATGCTTGTAAAAGTATCTATAGTGTGCAGGGCTTGCAGTGTCCTGGATACCAGTACGCTTTGCGCTTTTTTATCATTTGAGCCAAGAAGCTTTTGGGCAACATCTGGAATGTACTGCATAAGGAGACGATCCTCTTTTTTTTTGCAAACAAGATGTAAAGCGCCTCGCAGACGAAAGAGCCACTCGAGTGCGACGCGAAACTCATTGTACTCTTCTTCGCTGTATATTTTGTTTTGTAGCTCTTTAAGAGAGTGGATACTATACACCACATTGGCGATCCAAAAGAGCAGGTTTGCATCACGAAGGGAACCGATCCCCTCCTTGATATTTGGCTCCATAGATATGGGATTTTTTGTTCTTCGCTTTTGAGCTTCCTCAATTTTTGTGAAAATAAACTCTTTTTGGTTTGATTGACGCACTTTTTTGAGAGCATTTTCTATATTGACCCACAGATATTTAGACCCACATATAAATCGTGATTCAATCAACGCTGTTTTGATTGTGTCATCTTCATTGGCTACTTTATTAAGTTCACTCAGTTTATGAACCCTGTGGCCAAGTTTCAGCTTGGTATCCCAGATGATATAAAGAATTTTTTCGATAAGAGCTTGTATGTTGTAGCCCTCGACCTCCTCATACACAATCATCAAGTCGATATCCGAATAGGGCGCCATTTGTTCTCTGCCGTAGCTTCCAAGAGCAACGAGTGTAACCGGAACAGAGTTACTCATAGGCAGATAAAAACCAAAAGTTTTTCGCATGGCGACTTTATAGATAGAGGTGATAATGGAGTCGATATAACGCGTGTGTTTAACAAAAAAATCTTTTCCCTGCGTCTTTTCAAAAAGCTTGTCCAAAGAGGAAAAATAGTTTTTTATATATTCGCGTATTGTTTGGGAGATTTCATATTCGCTTGCATCAGAATATAGAAGTTCTTCGATTTTTTGTTTTAGCTCCATCACAAGCCTTTTTTCTTCTCATATTATCAAATTTTTAATTTTTTTGAACAAAGATGTAGGCTATAATCCAGATATATAAAAGGAGGAGAGAGGCATGAAAAAAATAGAAGCAATTATTAAGCCATTTAAACTGGATGATGTGAAAGAGGGTCTTAGTGAAATTGGTATTACTGGTATGACAGTAACGGAAGTAAAAGGATATGGAAGGCAGCAAGGACATAGTGAGCTGTACCGTGGGGCAGAGTATGTTGTGGATTTTTTGCCTAAAGTGAAAATTGAAGTGATTGTTGCAGCAGACATGGTTGACAGTGTTGTAGAAACGATTATGCAAAATGCGAGGACAGGCAAGATTGGGGATGGTAAGATTTTTGTGAGCGATATCGAAAAAGTGGTTCGTATCCGAACGGGCGAAACGGATGAAGAAGCGATTTAGGAGCGTTCATGAAAATAGTATTGGCAGATAATGTATTTATCTTTGTTGCTACGGCCTTTGTTCTTTTAATGAGTATTCCGGCCCTTGCTCTTTTTTATGGTGGACTTACCAGAGTCAAGAGTATGCTCAATACCATGATGATGGTGATGGTGGCCTTTTGTTTGGTGAGTTTTTTGTGGATAGCCTTTGGATACTCCTTGACATTTGGCGACGGAGCAGTCATAGGAGATTTGAAGCATATTTTTTTATCTGGTATCAAATTTGATGAACCCGCACCTGCAGCACCAAATCTTTATCACTATCTTTTTATCTTTTTTCAGATGACTTTTGCGGCGATTACTGTAGCGCTTATGGCTGGTGCTTTTGTGGAAAGACTGAAATTCAGCGCTTGGATTTTGATAAGCGTGCTATGGGCAACTTTTGTCTATTTTCCGGTTGCACACTGGATCTGGGGCGGCGGATGGCTTAGCGATTTGCATGTTGTCGATTTTGCTGGGGGAATTGTTGTACATGAAACCAGCGGTTTGGCTGCGTTACTTGGAGCTATTATGCTTGGTCGAAGAAAAGAGCCAATTATGCTCCCTTCATCCCTTCCGCTTGTAGCGATCGGTACAGGACTTTTATGGTTTGGATGGTTCGGATTTAATGGTGGCAGTGCTCTTGGGATGAACGCTCAGGCCATCAGTGCGGCTTTTAACTCTACCATCGCAGCCTTCATTGCAGGATTTCTTTGGATGGGTTTTGAATGGATAAAGTATAAAAAGGCTACGTCTTTAGGGTTGTTTACAGGAATCATTGCCGGTCTTGCTACGATTACTCCAGCGAGTGGATATGTCGATATTGGTGGCAGCATCCTGATAGGAATCCTTGGTGCCATTGTCTGTTTTTGGGCTGTGGTATATGCAAAAAAGCGATTTAAATATGATGATAGCTTGGATGTTTTCGGTGTGCATGGAGTGGGAGGAATCGTCGGAGCATTGATGATAGGGATTTTGGCGGTACCTGAGATTGGAGGTGTCAAAGGTCTTATTTATGGTGGGGGGTTCAGTCAGCTTGGATATCAGATCGTAGGACTTTTGGTTGTAGGGGTTTATACACTTTTGGTTACATTTGTTGTCTTTAAAGTAGTCGGCATGATTACAGGTCTTCGAGTAAGCAAAGAAGAAGAGATTATGGGATTGGATGAGTATATTCATGGTGAAAAAGCCTATATCAAAGAGTATTAAGGAGATTGATGAAATCGATTTTTAGAGAATACGATATAAGAGGCATTTTCCAAAAAGAGCTGAATGTTGATATTGTCAAAAAAATCGGCTATTTCCTTGCACAAGAGATAAAAGGAGAGTATATTGCAGTAGGATATGATGCAAGACTCTCTTCACCAACGCTTTTTTCGTGGCTTGCAAGTGGAATCAATAAGGCTGGGAAAAAAGTTCTTGGTATGGGGATGGTACCAACAGGTGTGAACTATTTTAGTAATTTTACAAGCTTTGAGATCGAAGGGAAAAAGGTAACGCCCTCTGCATCAGTGATGATTACCGGATCTCACAATCCTCCCGAATACAATGGGTTTAAAATAACAGTGGATAAAAAGCCCTTTTTTGCAAAGCAGATCAAAGAGCTTGGACAAAAGGTATTAAGCAGCGATATTTCGATAGAAGACAACGATGCATACTATGCAATTCCAGCTAAAGAGCAGTATATCGATTTTATGCTCAAAGAGTTTGACCATCTCAAAGGATTTGATCAAAAAATAGCACTTGATTGTGGCAACGGTGTTGCGGGGATTGTATTAGAGCCGATTTTGAATGCATTGGAGTTTGACTATTTTGGACTTTACTGTGAGCCAGATGGAACCTTTCCAAACCACCATCCTGATCCAAGTGAAGAGAAGAATCTGAAAGATCTCAAAAAAGCTTTGAAGTATGCAGATATCGGTTTTGCTTATGATGGTGATGCGGACAGAATAGCGGTGCTGACCAAAAAGCACAATTTCAAAGGGGATGAACTTGCCATTATTTTTGCCAGATATATGGAAAACCCCATAGTTATCGGCGAAGTGAAGTGTTCGCAAGTGATGTATGACGAGATTAACAAAAGAGGTCGAGCGATTATGTATAAAACGGGTCATAGCAACCTTAAAGAGAAGATTGCTGAGGTGGGTGCCGATTTTGCCGCAGAAGTGAGTGGACATCTCTTTTTCAATGACAGGTATTTTGGATATGATGATGCAATCTATGCGACGTTTCGAGTCATTGAACTGATTCATCAAGGCACCGATCTTGATAAAGAGATTGAAAGTCTGCCGCGAGTATATAATACACCGGAGATCAAAGTAGGAACGACAGAAGAGTGTAAATTTAAAATTATAGAAGCATTGAAGCAAGCTTTGCAAAATCCCCCTGCCGGTTTTCCATCTATTAAAGAGATTATAGATGTGGATGGACTGCGCATTGTTTTTGAAGATGGATGGGCACTCGTTCGAGCCAGCAACACAACGCCGATTTTGGTTACACGGTTTGAAGCAAAGAGTGAAGAAGAGGCAAAAGAGTATGAAGAAAAAGTAATGGAACTGGTTGAAAAGATAAAGGATAAAATATGCAAATAACTCTGCAATCCCCCCTGGATATGCATCTGCATGTAAGAGACGGTGCAATGCTTCAAACGGTGGCACCACTTTCAGCAAAAAGTTTCAGCGGCGCAATCATTATGCCAAATCTTGTACCGCCTGTAACCGATATAGAGATGGCAAAGTCCTACAAAAAAAGGATTGAAGAAGCTATTGGCGAAGAGCGGTTTGAAGCCTATATGACCCTTTTTTTCAAACCCTCGTATGATTATCAATTTTTACAAGAGGCAAAACCATATATTACTGCGATCAAACTCTATCCTGCTGGAATTACCACCAACAGTCAAGATGGCGTGGATAATTTCAGTATCGAAGCCTTGGCACCTACACTGGAAGCGATGAGCGAACTCGGGATTCCCCTTTGTGTGCATGGTGAGACAAATGGTTTTGTGATGGATAGAGAAGCGGAGTTCATCCCGATCTATGAAAAAATTGCTCGAAGATTTCCGAATCTAAAAATCATTATGGAGCATATCACGACGAAAGAGGCGGTTGATGCCTTGATGAGGTATGAAAATCTCTATGCCACTATAACGTTGCATCATCTTTATATCACTCTTGATGATGTTGCAGGAGGACTATTACGGCCGCATCTGTTTTGCAAGCCTATCGCGAAACGTCCTGAAGATAGAATGGCTCTCAGAAAAGTAGCCTTTATGGCCCATCCGAAAGTGATGTTTGGCAGTGACAGTGCTCCTCATCCAAGAGACAAGAAAGAGGCTCCAGGATGCGCAGCGGGAGTTTTTACAGCGCCGATCGCTTTGCAAGCGCTTGCTCAAATCTTTGAGGAGGCTGGTGTTTTGGAAAACTTACAAGCTTTTGTGAGTGACAATGCACGAAAGATTTATGATATTCAACCACCGAAAAAAAATGTGGTTCTTGAAAAGGAGCCTTTTGAGGTGCCATCAAGTTATAATGATGTGGTTCCTATGTTTGCAGGAGAGCGACTTTCTTGGAGGATAGCGAGTGTCCAATAAAATCCTGCTTGTAGAGGATGACAGGCTCTTTAGCGAAACGCTGCAGGAGTTTTTGGAAGAGGAGGGCTTTGCTGTCGATGTGGCTCGTACAATGCAAGATGCGATAGAGTTGCACTATGCCAATCGGTATGATCTGCTTTTATTGGATGTGATGCTTCCGGATGGAGACGGGTTTACGCTGTTGAAAGAACTGCGAAGTATAGAGGATATGACGCCAGCCATATTTATTACTTCAAAAAAGCAAAAAAACGATATCAAAGAGGGTTTTTTGTTGGGAGGCGATGATTATTTGACAAAGCCCATTGACCTGGAGGAACTGCTATGGCGAATCGGGGCAATTTTACGAAGGGTGCATCATGATGCAGTCATAGAAATTGACGGATATTACTTTTATCCGGAGCAGTTTGTGTTGAAAAAAGGGAACGAGATTATTGACTTGAAGCAAAAAGAGCTGCAGCTTCTGCATCTTTTTTTGAAAAACAGAAAAAAAGTGGTGACCAAAGAGCAGATCTTTCAAACACTATGGAGTCATGAAGAGATTATCAGTGAAGGTTCTTTGCGGGTGTATATATCGACACTGAAAAAGATTTTTGGCAAGGATTCGATACAAAATATTCGATCTATTGGATACCGTTTTGAAAAATAGCGAGTTTTACGCCTTTTGGTTACTTTACATTATATCGGTCGTCATTTTATTCGTTGTTGGATACTTTGGACTCAATCTTGTGCCACTGCCACTGCTTATCGGTTTTCTATTGCTGTTGGCACTGCTGTTTGGTTTTTTTTTGATTAAATACTCTTTTGTTCCTCTCAAAAAGAGAAATCTTCATCTTGAAAAGATGCTTGAGGAGACGCTTCATGAACTCAATATCCCAATCGCAACTATCAAAGCCAATTGTTCTATGCTTGAGAAGAGTTGTCATGAGGAAAAAGCAGGGCGAAGAATAAAGAGGATTGAGAAGGCTTTGGTACAGTTAATGGAACTGTATGAAGAGGTGGAGTATTTGATCAAAAAAGAGATTTTACAGCCTAAACCACAGGTTTTTGATGCAAAGGAGGTGATTGAAGAACGCATAGAGTTTTTTGAAGATCTCCTTCGTCACAAAAATCTTCAGATAGAGCTGCATCCACTCAAAATATCAATCGCCAAGGTGGGATTTAAGAAGATGTTTGATAATCTTTTATCAAATGCTATAAAATATAGTCCTAAAGGCTCAGTGATAAAGATCGTTCTCAAAGATTCTCTTTTACAGATTGAAGATGAGGGAAAAGGAATCGATGAAAAGGATCTCATTAAAATATTCGAGCGTTACTATCAGGAAAATGAGGAACAAGAGGGTTTTGGTATCGGTTTGGCCATGGTAAAAGAGTTTTGTGATGAAAATGGTATAGGTGTCTATATTGATTCTAAGCCTGGACATGGAACAAAAATAACATTGGATCTAAAAAAGGTTTGTTTATGAGTATTATGCAGCATCTCAAAGAGATTATTGATTATGGCATTATAGGTACACTGGCAGTGATGAGTTTTGTGAGTGTTTGGTTGACGATCGAACGCTGGTTTTTTTACAGAGGTGTCGATGTGAGCAAATATGAAAATAAAGAGGCATTAGAGATCGATATAACCAACAATCTCTCGACAATAGCGACAATTGCCTCTTCCGCTCCCTATATTGGCCTGCTTGGAACGGTTCTAGGTATTATTTTGACTTTTTATACCATGGGACAAAGTGGCATTGTCAATACAAAGGAGATCATGATAGGACTGGCATTGGCACTCAAAGCGACAGCCATGGGATTGGTTGTTGCTATTCCGGCAACTATGTTTTACAACTATCTCGTGCGAAGAGTAGAAGTGCTCCTTGCAAAATGGGATATCGTCCATGAGGATTAAACGCTTTGATCAAATCAATGTCATTCCTTTTATCGATATCATGCTCGTGCTATTGGTGATTGTTCTGACCACGGCTACATTCATCGCAAAAGGTGTTATTCCTATCGATTTGCCAAAAGCGGGAAGTGCCAAGGAACTGCCGGTAAAAAAGATAGATATCTCCATTACCAAAGACGGGACCATTTATTTAGAAAAAGAGAAAGTTGATACACGTTTGCTTGTACAAAAACTAAAAACGTACAATACCAAGAGTTCCATTTTGATACGGAGTGACAAAAATGCAAAGTTTGAAACGTTTATTGAAGTACTGGATCTTTTAAAAAGTAACGGATATAACAATATCGCTGTTGAAACAGTCAAATGAGACGCTCTTTTTTTATAACACTTTTTTTGTATTTTGTTTTCTTCTCTTTCCTCTACGCTTTTTTTGATACATTTTTGGAAATTCCCAAAAGCAAGATAGTCAGTGTTACAAAATTGCAGATCGTTCATCCTCCAAAACCTGCATCAAAATGTCAATGCGCTATGATGAAAGCAAAAGTGCAAAAACAGATACAAAAAAAGAGCCGGCCAAAGAAGAGAGTAGAAGAGAAAAAAAAGCCGAAAAAAAGGGTCATACAGAAAAAAATCAAGAAAAAACCGATTCGTAAAATTGTGAAAAAACCTGTAAAAAAGAGAAAAGTACAAAAAAGAGCCTCTCTTATCAAAAAATGCAGCACCAAAAAGAAACAACCAACTGCGTCAGTTGTGAAAAAGAAACTATTACCTTCTAAAATTGTGAAACAAGAGAGTTTCAAGAAAAAAGAGATCAAGATTTGTAAAAATGATACAGTATTGCAGGCAGATAAAATAAAAAAAGAGAAGCTTGTGAAACCTTCCTATAATCAACGATATATTGACCAATATTTGAGCAAAATTCGTCAAATTATCCTTGAATATCGCTACTATCCGAGGATCGCACGGAGAACGAGAAAAGAGGGGTTGGTAAAAGTTTCATTGAAACTCTTCCCCGATGGCTCAGTCAAGGAGATGCACATCATCCAATCAAGTGGTCACTCCATTTTGGATCGCGCGGCACTGCAAACAGTTCAAAAAGCATCTGTTCATTTTCCAAAGCCATCTCAGCCAGTGAAACTGACTATCCCTTTGGAATACCGCCTCCGTTGAGATTTTCAAAAGGGGAAGGCTTTTTCTTATAAGAAAAATAGATCATAACTGGTTTTTTGAGAATGTAAGCAAAAAGAAGATTGCTCGCTATCCAAAAAATGCCGGCAATCTGAGGTGAAAACATAAGAGCGGCAATACCAAAAACATGGAATCCAAGCTGCCAGTAGGCCAATCTTTCATCCAGCATCTCTTTCATGGTTGGCATATCGAAAAACCCCCGTGCGCTGATATGGAACCAGGCTAGAAAAGGGATGATTTTATAGAGCATCCCATACATTACAGTCACTGCAAATCCAAACAGAAAAAGGGTTGAGAAGATTTTTGTATTTACGAAAAAAAGAAGTGGAAGAAGAAAGAGTGAACTAAGGGCAATATACCACGCCACAATACTTGGTTCTATGATTTTTCTTTTTCTGCTTTTTAACTGCTTGAGCGTAATGGCACCAAAAAGGATATAGGCAAACAGAAGTGTGACAAAAAAAATGAGCGCCAATTTTGTCAAAGTGATGCTTGCTGCTGTTGAGAGAATGAGGGCAAAGATGGAAAAAGTCAAACCCATTCGTATTGGGTTGGAGAGTTCAGGTGTAACGTAAAACATCGGAATAACCTGAAAACTGACTCCAATAATCAACAGCCCTACCCATCCAAATCCAGCAAACAGTGCATGTTCAAGAAGCAGATGGTTAAAATATGGTTCTATCTTCCCCATTGCCAACTGCCACATCATAAAGATTCCAATGCAAGCAGCTATCAAAAAGCTAACGAGTGATAGTCGCATTGCCCATACTGTCGCAGTTACTGTAGGAGCTGTGAAAAGTTTGTATAGTGTAAAAAGGATAAAGAAAATCACTGCTGTACCAATGAAAAAAGATGCAAAATACAGCAAGAAGAGCTTTGAAAAGGTAAAAGCTGTAAAAAACAAAACGATCCCCAAAACAAAAGGGATAAAAAAAGCGATGGAGAGTAAGAGAGGTTTTTCATAGCGAACACCAACGACAACGGGTAGCATCTGTTGCAAAGCTCCTATCATAATCTGCGTCATGAAACCGAGTGTTACAAGATGCAAAATGGAAAGATTATCGAGTATATTGCTATCAAAAAGGAGCATCGCTGCAGCTACGATAAACCATACTGGAGCTGTTAGGAAGAAAAGAAGGGGGGCTTCAAAAGGGGGAGCCTGATCGAGGGAGAGTCCCTTAAACATCGATTAGCTCCACTACTTTTGCTTTGTCTTCGGGATAAAAATAGTAGATATGATAATCTGAATCTCTCTTTTTGACAATATACTCGATCCCCATAGGTTTGATACGATTGAAGACCATTTGTGGTTCGAGTCTGTGGATTTGATGGAGAAAGCTCTCCCCTGGCAATACCGTTTGCAGTTCACTTAAAACCATCTGCATAGGTGCTGGGGGTTCAAATTCCCTCGTATCCAATACGATCTCTCGCATTAGACTTTCACCTTCTGCATATCATGCATGATAGCCTCTTTGTCTAAGGGCAGATTTTCTGCCATAGTATAGAGAATCTGCTCCTCTTTCATATTATGTTGCTGAGTCATGATCATAAAAGTTTCACCAAAACCAAGCGCCTTTTGCTTATCTTTTGCACTGATGGCTTCTCCCATCTGATCAAGGATACTTCTGATTTGGTTATGCTCCATTTTCATCACATAAATTGGACCTTCACCACCTCCGATAAACTCTTCCATCTTTGGAAAAAGGACCTCTTCTTCCATAGCGAAGTGTCTGAGCATCGCTTTTTTAAATGGTGTAAAAAGCTCCAAGGCTTTTTCGAAATCCCCTTGGCTGATTGCTTCTTCCACAGGGGCATAGAGGTTGTCACAGGCTCTATGATCTTCGGTCATATACTCTTTTATCATTTGTTCTCCTTGATTTGTAGGAGTGCGACTCCATTTTTTTCGAAAAGTATATCGAAATTTTTGTAGGCTTTCATATGGTTTCGTTTTGTAAACACAATCTCCCCATTTTTTGGAGCTCTTTTTGGTGTAATTTTGTAGAGATAAAAGGCAAAAGAAGGGGCATTGATACCATCCATCACTACACTGAATCCTTGTTTTTTTGCAAAAAGAGCAGCCTCTTTGATGGGATTCTCAGCTGCATCGGCATACACTTTTGCGACAAAAAAATTGAGACCGATTACAGTTAAAAACGCTGCAATAATGGTCGCTTTCTCTTTTGAAGTGCGAAGCAAGAAAATACCCGTAAGCAAGGATAGGCCAAAAAAGAGAATGTAATCCCAGCCAAAATGGAGTCCTTGGACGATGTAATATTCATACGAACCACGTTTTATTGTACTAAGAATCTCTTTTCGAAAAAATGGCAGAGAAAAAAAGAGGAGATTGAAAAGATTGAATGGAAACAAAAGCCAAAAGTTGGATTGCATTTTTTGAAAAAAAAGAGCCATCAAGATAAAAAGAGGCGTATATCCATAGATGATATAGTGAGGCAGTTTCGTATGAGAAAAGGAAAAAAAGATAAAAACAAATAGAAACCAGATGGCAAGATACCGTTTTACAGGCGAATCGAGCCAGTTTTTGATATATTGTAAAGATTTAATAAAAATTGATGTAAAGGGTAAAAGCCCTATGAGCATAATAGGGATGTAATAGAATATACTTCCTGCGTGTCCCTCCATCGCTTTTCCGGCAAATCTGCTGAGATTATGCTTGAGGAGAAAGCCCTGGATAAATTTTTCTCCTTGATCAAAATACTCTGCCAAATACCACGGTGCAGCTATCAGCACAAAGATAACGATTCCCACTGGATTGAACACGCTTTTGAGCCAAAATCGCACATTTTTGATCAAAAAAAGAAAGCTGACTGCCAAGGGAATCAAGATGGCAACAGGTCCTTTCGTCAGTGTTCCAAATCCTATGAAAGCAAATGTCGCATAAAGATATTTTTTCTCTTTGGTGGAGGAGTAGAGATAGAAACAAAACATACTCGAAGCGATGAACATATTCAGCAATGCATCGGCAATTGCTGCTTTTGCGATGATGGAGATTTGCAAAGATCCGACCATGAAAAGTGTAGCCCAAAAGGCTGTCTGCTCATCAAAAAATCTTTTTGAAAAACGATAGATAAGCAGAGCCCATATCGTTGCAGCTATGGCACTTGGCAGGCGCATGGCGAATTCATTGAGACCAAACAACGAAGCACTTACAGCCTGTAGCCAGTAGATCAAAATCGGTTTATCAAATCGGAGATCCCCATTGAGATAGGTCGTGATGAAGTTTCCCGATGCCAGCATCTCTCTGGTCGCTTCGCTAAAAGCCCCTTCATCGAGATTAAATAAAGGATAATAGCCAAGAGTGGCGTAAAAGCTTACAAAAATAATTGCTATTAATATCCAGCTACTGCGTTTGGGCATCAAACATCCTTGTATGAAGCCAAATGGCACACAGTGAGCCAATAAGTGCTCCGACAATCACATCGCTGAGAAAATGTTGTGTAAGAACAACGCGACTGAGACCTACCAAAATTGCAACAATCCAAAAAAAGTAACGATATCTTGGATAGATGAATCCTAACGCAACCATTGCAGCGAAAATAGTTGTAGTATGACCAGATGGCATAGACCAGTAGGCAGCTTTAAATTGAAACAATTGAGGATTGTACAGATGTTCGTGAAAATAGATTTTTGGTCTTGGCCTTCCGATTGTGATTTTTAAAAGTGTCGTAACGATTCCAGACAAAATGATGGCAAAGATCAAAAAAAGACCCTTTTTTGCAAATAGCGGATCCTTTTTCCGATACAGAAGATAGATTCCTAAACCAAAAAGCAGGTAGGGTACGGCATTGCCAAGGTAGGTGATTGTTTTGAAAAAGGCAAAAGAGTGGGTATGAAAATATTGCGCGATCACAATATCGAAAAAGAAATAGCTTAGAAGCGCTGCAAAAAGCGCTAAAAGACTATATACCATAAAAGTTTCGATACCATTCAATAAACTTTTTCACTCCCTCTTCTATAGGAGTAGAGGGTTTATAGCCAAGATCGTGTTCCAGTGCGTATGTATCTGCCCAGGTTGCCGGTACATCACCTGGTTGAATCGGCAACAGATTTTTTTTCGCTTTCTTTCCAAGAGTCTTTTCAATTGCTTCTATAAAATCCATAAGCTCCACAGGGCTGCCATTACCGATATTGTAGACTCTGTACGGTGCTTTGGAGCTTGCAGGATTTGGACGTCGCGCACTCCAGCATGGATCCGGTTTTGGAGGATTGTCGATGACTCGTACGACACCTTCAACGATATCATCGATATAGGTAAAATCTCTTTTCATTTTTCCATAGTTAAATACATCGATCGGTTTATCCTCCAAAATCGCTTTTGTAAAGAGGAACAGAGCCATATCGGGTCTTCCCCATGGACCATATACGGTAAAAAAGCGTAAGCCCGTCGTTGGGATATTGAAAAGATGGCTGTAGGTATGGGCCATGAGTTCGTTGCTTTTTTTGCTCGCTGCATACAAACTGATAGGATGGTCTACATTGTCTTCAACGCTAAAAGGCATACGTTCATTGAGACCATAGACGCTGGAGCTGCTTGCATAGGCTAGATGCTCCACTTCATGATGCCTGCAGCATTCTAGGATATTTGCAAATCCGACAAAGTTACTTTGAATGTAAGCATCGGGATTTGTAAGAGAGTAGCGTACGCCGGCCTGAGCTGCCAAATGGCATACCTTTTGAGGATATTCGTCTTCAAAGACCTTTTCAAGCGCCGCTTTGTCAGCTAAATCTATTCGGTAAAAGGTGTGCTTAGGATATTTGGAGTTTACATATTTTTTGCCAAACGCAAACTCTTCTTCTTCAAATCCCAATTCCTTGAGTCTCCCATATTTGACTCGTACATCATAGTAGTCGTTAATATTGTCAATTCCTACAACTTCATCACCTCGCTCAAGTAATCTTTTTGCCAGATGGAAGCCTATAAATCCTGCCGTTCCTGTAACCAAAATTTTCATGGATGCCTCTTTTTGTATGAGATAAATCCAGCGTTGCCGCTTATATCGATACCATTTATATAGTAGGTAACATCTTCATTGGGATTGATTATCTCATATCCCAAAGCTTTTGCAATCATTTTACCAAATTGATAGTGTGAAATGACACGGGAGAGGTTGAACTCTTTATGAAACTGTTTGACATTACACCCTTTACTTGCATAGATGATCATCGGAACTTTCGTATCTTCAAAACCCAAATAGACATGTCCGTAGCGTCCATGCTCACTCTTTTCTCCCATCATTTCGCCATGATCTGACGTGAAAAAGACGAGCGTACATCCTGGCATAGCATCAGCTTTTTTAAAAATGGAGTGCAATACAAAATCGGTATAGCGGATGGAATTGAGATAGCTGCCTAACATATACTCATGAAAAGGGAGATTTTTGAAAGGATAGTAATAAAAGGATGGTGGTGTATAGTGTTCATACGCCGAATGGGAGTTTCTTTGGTGCAAAACAATAAAGTTTTTTTTCTTTTTTGTTATCGTATCCAAATAGTGAGCAAGTTTTTCGTCATATCCATGTAGTACTTTTGTGGTATCACTAAAATCAGATAGAACGCCTCCGATGACGTATAAAGACTGCATTGTAATAAAAGAGGTAGAGTAGTTTTGGTCTTTGGCCAGTTTTAGAAGATTGGTACTGTTTGTAATAAGAGGTTGAATGTTTTGCGGTTCTCTTTTTAAGGTGAAAAATGTAGGAATAGATACATCGGTAGTCACTCCGCCAGAATGTCCCCATGTATACAAAAATCTGGGACTATTTTTGAGTTTATCCAGATACGGCGTAGTCTCTTTTGGATAGCCATAGAGACTCATTTTGTCTTTGGTGAGACTCTCTCCCATTACGACGATGATATTGTCTGCAAGAGGTTTGCTCATTTTTTTGACAATGTATGGCTTGAATGTTTTATACTGGGGTTTTTGATGCTGAAAAATATTTTTTGCTATGTACCAAGAGATGGCAGTAAAACTGTTTTTAAAAGACAATGATGTGGTTTTTGGCATATAGTTATATACTTTTTTCCGTTTTAAAGCCGAAACCGGACCGATTGCCAAAAGCAGAACAAGAATAAGGGATGCATATCGCATAGAAATAGTGTGCAGTTTTTTTAATGCATATAATAAAAGAGCCGCTTGGGCAAAAAAGATAATTAGGGGAAGTTTTACGTAGGGGATTACGGTATTGAGTGTATCCAACATTTCCGGAATCTGATTTGACAGGCCAACTTCATAAGGCAAAATGTATGAGTGAAAGTAGCTAAAATGCATAAGCTGCACAAAACTCAATGCAGCTATAAAAAGTGCAAAACCAACTCTTATCCAATAATTTCTTATCAGTAAAATTAAAAAAGAAATCAAATAAAGAGCGCTATACTCTTTTATGAAAGAAGGGAGGCGAAATGTATAGTAGTTTGGATGGAACAGAGCATAAACAAGATCCGGTAATAAAAAAATAAGTGAAAGATAAAAACTATACAGAAAATGTTTTGCTATCTTCTTCATGAGGCCTCTTTAGAAAAAATTCTTGATTTGAAGTATAATAAATCCTTAAAGGAGTGCAATGATTTGCGTTTTTGATTGTGAAACTATACCAGATATTGAACTGATTCGCAAAAATTTTGAGGTTGAAGGCGAAGACTTTGAAGCCATCCATCAAGCTTTGCAGCAGTATGAAGCCAAAGCCGGTACGACATTTTTGCCCCATCCTTATCATAAAGTCGTGGCGATCAGTGCAGTGTTCGCAGATGATTTTGGAAGATTTAAAAAGGTGGGGACATTTCCGGGAGATGATGAAAAAGAGATCATTGAGTCCTTTTTATCCTACATTGACAGTAAAAATCCAAAACTTGTCTCATTTAACGGAAGAAATTTTGATATACCGATGCTGCTTTTGCGGGCCATGAAATACAATCTTTCCTGTTCGGCCTATTTTGAACAGGATAATCAAATGCTCAATAAATCAAAGTGGGAAAATTATAGAAGCAGGTACTCTGAAAGTTTTCATCTTGATCTCATGGATGTGCTGAGCAACTTTGGAGCAGCCAGAGGGCTGAAACTTGATACTCTTTGTCAAATGGCTGGAATTCCTGGAAAGTTTGATGTAGATGGCTCGCAGGTTTTACAACTGTACTATAATAACGATTTGGATAAAATTCAAGAGTATTGTGAAAGCGACGTTATTAACACCTATCTTCTTTTTTTGAAATATGAGCTTCTAAAAGGGGGACTGAGCAAAGAGGAGTATCGAGATATTTTGTATCGGATGCAGGAGATCTTTCCAAAAGAGAAGAGCTATAGCGAAATCTTTATGAATTATATGAAAAAGGAAAGTCATGGTAGTGAGTGAAATCGAAGAGTTTTCGGAGATACGGACCAAAGCCAGGGCGTATCTTTGCTTTTTGTTGCAGCGATATATTCCAAACTACGTGCCCGATCCATCGCTTGACAATATCATCAATGCATTGAAGATTTTGAAAAAGGAGCTCCCTTTAGCAGATGCTTTCTATGTTCTGGATAAGACTGGAACACAGATTATTGATGCTGTTTCAAACAACCCTGAGTATCGGCGAGGAAAAGGAATCAACCGAAGTATGCGTGCTTACTACTATAGAGCCGTTCGCGAAAAGCGCTGTATTCTGACCGATCCCTATCCCTCGTTATTGACTCATGAACTGACCGTTACTGCATCTTATCCGATTTATGACGAAAGAAAACAGCTTGTGTATATCGTTTGTGTAGATATATCTTTGAAAAATCTTCTCAAAATGTTCCATCCATCTTCAATAGACTCCCATTTTGGCCAGTTTTCAAAAGTTATTTATGGATTCTTTTCTTTTGCATTGCTCGTCGTTGCTCTGCTTCTTTTGGCAAAGGGGATGGGAAGCATTATTGCCGAAAGTTTGGTGTTTCAGGATGTAGAGATAAAGGAGATTTTTGAATCGACCATTTTGATTACACTCTCTCTTGCTATTTTTGATCTGGTCAAAACCTTGTTTGAAGAGGAAGTGCTTGGTCATCATAAAAAAAGACGTACAAACGACATTCACAAAACAATGATACGGTTTTTGGGTTCTATCGTTATAGCGCTTTCTATTGAGGCATTGATGCTTGTCTTTAAATTTGCTATTATCGGACCGGAAAAAATCTTGTACGCAGTCTATTTGATAGGTGCGGTGACTCTGCTTTTATTGGCACTTTCGTACTATCTCAAATCGACTGCCGATTTGAAAGAGGATGAATGAAGATAGCGATTATTGATTACAATATGGGAAATCTTCGAAGCGTGTCGAACGCTTTTGAAAAAATCGGTTATCCGGCCATCATCGAAAAAGATCCTGGAAAACTGCAAAACTATGACAAAATTATCCTTCCCGGTGTCGGTGCATTTGGAGATGCGGTGGAACACCTTGAAAAGAGCGGGCTTAAAGAAGCGATTTGTGATTTTGCCCAAAGTGGTCGTCCTATGCTAGGTATCTGTCTAGGGATGCAGCTATTGTTTGAGAAAAGTTATGAATTTGGAGAGCATAAGGGGTTGGGCCTCATCAAAGGAGAGGTGGTCCCTTTTGACAAAAATCGCTTTGATCATAGACTCAAAGTCCCTCATATGGGTTGGAACGAGCTTTTTGTACAAAAAGAGACCCCCCTTTTTGCTGGGCTTCCAAAGGCATTTTATCTCTATTTTGTCCATAGCTATCATGCCGTTTGCGATGAAGAGTATGTGATCGGAAAGACGCTCTATGGGTATGAATTTGTCAGTGCCGTTCAAAACGGCAATGTTTTTGGTCTTCAGCCTCATCCTGAAAAATCGCATGAGAATGGTTTGAGAATCTTGAAAAATTTTGTGGAGTTGTAGATGGAAATTTTACCGGCAATTGATCTCAAAGACGGGAAAGCGGTTCGTTTAACAAAAGGTCTGATGGAGAGTGCCAAGATATATAGCGACGAACCGTGGCAAGTGGCCAAAAGATTTGAAGAGATGGGTTCGCGCTGGCTCCATCTTGTGGATTTAAACGGTGCTTTTGCAGGGGAACCGAAAAACCTTGAGCAAATCGAAAAGATTCGAGCCAATACAAATCTCAAAATCGAACTGGGCGGTGGTATTCGCGACGAAGAGACGATTCAAAAATATGTCGATCTTGGGATTAATCGGCTTATATTAGGTTCAATTGCGGTGAAAAATCCACAATTTGTCAAAGCAATGGCTGTAAAGTACCCTATAGCTGTGGGTATTGATGCCATCGATGGGTATGTGGCTGTAGAAGGATGGGCAAAAACCTCTACGATGAGAGCAACCGATTTGGCAAAAGAGTTTGCGAAAAGCGGTGTGCAAGCGATTATCTGTACTGATGTCGGCAAAGACGGGACGTTAAGTGGCGTCAATGTGGAATTTACCGTCTCTATCGCTGAAGCAAGTGGGATCGATACCATTGCAAGTGGAGGTGTACGCGATATTGAGGATATAAAAAAACTTCAAGCAACAGGCAAGGTTGCCGGCGTCATAGTTGGAAAAGCATTTTATGAAGGAACATTGGATTTGGAAAAAGCATTTAGGTTGGTACAAAATGGATAGATACTATTACCAGTATACAGTTCAGGTAGACAAGTTCAAAGATGAAATCGAATCTTTTTTGATGGACAGATTTTATAATGGGATAGAGGAGAGTGATGGGAAGCTGATACTGCGAAGCGAAAAACCGCTTGATGATATTATGGATGAGCTTCGTGCCTATGTCGACTCTTTGATAGAGCTTTTTGATACGGATATCCATCTTGAAATCACAAAAGAAAAAAAAGAGAACATCAACTGGATCGAAAAATATAAAAAAAGTATTACTCCTGTGGAAGTGGGAGAGTTTTACATCTATCCTAGTTGGTATGAGCCAAAGGAAGGTAAGGTAAACATCAAAATCGATCCGGCTTTGGCATTTGGCAGCGGACACCATGAAACGACAAGAGGATGTTTAAGTGCAATCCAAAAATATGTACAGCCTGGAATGGAACTTTTGGATGTCGGATGCGGCAGCGGGATTTTATCGATTGCGGCGGCAAAAAAAGGAGCTGTCGTAGATATTTGTGATACCGATACACTGGCTTTGGAAGAGTCCCAAAAGAACTTTTCCTTAAACAAAGTTGAATTTCAAAATGGCTGGGTGGGAAGTGCAGCCAACGCTAAAAAGAAGTATGATATAGTTATAGCCAATATTGTTGCCGATGTTTTAACGATGATAGCGTTTGACTTGCAAAAAGCGACAAAAGAGGGAGGGATTTTGATCCTTTCTGGCATCATCGAAAAATATCGCAACAAGGTACAAAACAGATTTGATTTTTCTATCCTTGAAGAGGTACAAGAAGGAGAATGGATAACAATGATATTACGAAACGATAGGGGAACCGATGGCAAATAACAAACAAAAAAAACCGCAAAACGATAACTTTTTCAATAAAAATCCACTGCTTACATTTGCGATCTTTTCCGTTATTTTGATTTTACTGTTCAAGTCGATTTTACAGCCAGCGAACAATATGGGGCAGGGTGCGATGCAACATATGGCTGGTGCACCGATTCAGAAAACAAAAGAGATCAGTTACAGTGAACTGAAAAAGTTGATCAAAGAGGGACGTGTTCAGTATGTTGCAATAGGCCAAAAAACGATTAAAGCGATAGCCAATGAAGGCGGCTTTAAAGTGATCTACTTTGCAAACAAGGTACCCGGTGATACGACGCTCATTCCACTTCTTGAAAAGAAAGGTATCGATTACGGTGGTTTTAGCGAGAGCAATTGGGTAACGGAGATGCTTTTTGGCTGGATTATCCCGATTCTCATCTTTTTTGCTATCTGGATGTTTCTTGCAAGCCGTATGCAAAAGAGTATGGGCAGCGGCATCCTTGGCATGGGGAGCGCCAAAAAGCTTATCAATTCCGAGCGACCAAAGGTGAAGTTTGACGATGTGGCTGGAGTGGAAGAGGCGAAAGAGGAAGTGAAAGAGATTGTCGATTTTCTCAAGCATCCGCAGCGATATATCCGACTTGGAGCGAAGATTCCAAAAGGGGTTTTGCTTGTGGGACCTCCAGGGACTGGTAAAACGCTTCTTGCAAAAGCAGTTGCCGGAGAGGCAGATGTACCATTTTTTGCAGTGAGCGGAAGTAGTTTTATCGAAATGTTTGTGGGTGTGGGCGCAGCTCGCGTTCGGGATCTCTTTGAACAGGCAAAAAAAGAGGCACCAAGTATCATTTTTATCGATGAGATCGATGCTATTGGAAAAAGTCGTGCTGCTGCAGGTCCGATCGGCGGGAACGATGAAAGAGAACAGACCCTTAACCAACTTTTGGCAGAGATGGATGGATTTGACAGCTCTGAGTCTCCTGTCATTGTTTTGGCAGCTACCAACAGACCTGAAGTGCTGGATCCTGCACTTCTTCGACCAGGACGATTTGATAGAACGGTTGTTGTGGACAAACCAGATTTTGAAGGTCGTTTAGCTATATTAAAGGTACATGTCAAGCACATCAAACTTTCGCCAAATGTCGATCTTGAAGAGATTGCGAGACTTACAGCCGGACTTGCAGGAGCTGATCTGGCCAATATAGTCAATGAAGCGGCGCTTTTGGCTGGACGAAAAAACAAAGAACAAGTTGAACAAGAAGATCTTTTGGAAGCGGTCGAAAGAGCGATTGCGGGTCTAGAGAAGAAAAGTAGACGAATCAGCCCCGAAGAGAAGCGTATCGTTGCATACCATGAGAGCGGTCACGCATTGATTGCCGAAACGACACCGGGGGCAAGAAAGGTGACGAAAGTCTCCATCATCCCAAGAGGGCTTGCGGCACTTGGCTATACGCTCAATACCCCAGAAGAGAATAAATATCTTATGAAAAAGAGCGAGCTTGTTGCAGAAATTGATACACTACTTGGCGGGAGAGCGGCTGAAGAGATCTTTATCGGCGAGATTACAACGGGAGCATCGAACGATCTTGAAAGAGCGACAGACATTGTCAAAGCGATGATCAGCATGTATGGGATGAGTGATGTCGCCGGACTCATGGTCCTTGAAAAGAGACAAAACCTCTTTTTAGGAGGACCTGCACAGCCAGTGAAAGAGTACAGTGAGAAACTGGCTGAAGAGATCGATGAATTTATCAAAGCCTTTTTGAACGATCGCTATACCCATGTGAAAAATAGACTGCAAGAGTACAGTGAGGCGATCGAAAAAATGGTCAAGGTTCTTTTTGAAAAAGAGGTGATAGAAGGCAAAGAGGTTCGTCAGATCATCAAAGAGTTTGAAGAGAAACATGGAAAAAAATCACTGCTTGTGGAAGAGCTGCAAAGCGATATAGAACAAGCGAAACATTTGAGTGAGCAAAAGAGTGAAAGTGAGTAGTTGTGGAAAAACCGTCTTTTGATATACGCTATATCTTTCCAAATTTTTTTACGGCACTTTCAGCCTTTTTGGGGGTTATCAGTGTCATAGCCTCCATTAAAGGCGATTTTGAAAAAGCAGCATGGCTTATTTTTATCTCATTGATCTTGGATGGTATCGATGGCAGAGTGGCGCGCCTTACCAATGCCACAAGTAAATTTGGTGTAGAGTTTGATTCTTTGGCCGATTTGGTTGCTTTTGGCGTTGCTCCAGCAATTCTTCTGTATCAAACGATGGGCTCTTCATTTGGAAAGTATGGCTCCATGGTTGCAGCTTTGTTTGTGGTATTTGGAGCAATTCGGCTTGCTAGATTTAATGTGATGTCTCCAGCCAATGAACCTTCGGTATTCATTGGAGTACCTATTCCAAGTGCCGCAGTTTTTGTCGCAGGCTGGACGATGCTGTATCTAAAATACCATCTTCTTCATGCGAAATTTTTTATTCTTACAGGTGCGCTTCTTGTCGCTTTTTTGATGGTGAGCAATATACGATATCCAAGCTTTAAAAAAATCGATTTGCATAAAAACCAGGTAATCAAAGTTCTTGTACTTATGATAATTCTTCTGGCCCTTTTGTATCTTTTTCCAGCTGAAGTTGTGACATTTGGCATCACGCTTTATATATTGGCCGGTGTGATCAGAGCTGGATACTACCTCTTTACAAAGAAAATTCGATATAATAATGGAAAAAAATTATTAGGAGAAAAAGATGAGTGAAATAGGTATTATAAAAGCTCAAAAATATCTCCCAAAAATTGAGATAAAAAATCTCCTTCTGCATCTTCTTTAATCCTCTTTGTTACACTTATTGTATACTTCTTACAACATTTTCATGATTTTTAAAGGATGAAAAAATGGCTGAAATAGTAAAAATTTTTGATACCACATTGAGAGACGGAGAACAGAGTCCCGGTGCTTCGATGAATACAGAAGAGAAGATTCAGATCGCCAAACAGCTTGAAAAATTGGGTGTGGATATCATAGAAGCTGGATTTGCTGCTGCAAGTCCCGGGGATTTTGAAGCGATACGGAAAATCAGCGAGGTCGTACAAAAAAGCACTGTCTGCTCATTGGCCAGGGCTCTTGAAAAAGATATCAAAGCGGCAGGTGAGGCGATTGCGCCGGCAAAGCATAAAAGGATCCATACATTTATCGCAACCAGTCCTATTCATATGAAATATAAACTTCGAATGGAACCGGATGAAGTGATAAAGCGGGCCGTAGATGCAGTACAGTATGCGAAAACTTTTGTCGAGGATGTAGAGTTTAGCTGCGAAGATGCAGGTCGTAGTGAGATGAGCTTTTTGAAAGAGATCATTTTGGCTGTTATTGAAGCAGGAGCCGGTACGATCAACATCCCTGATACTGTTGGGTACCGATTTCCTCATGAAATGGGAGAGATGATCAAGGAGCTTCATGAAACGATTCAAGATAGAGCGGTTATCTCTGTGCATTGTCACAATGATCTTGGATTGGCGGTAGCCAACTCGCTTTATAGTGTTTTGAATGGTGCGAGACAGGTGGAATGTACGATCAATGGACTAGGTGAGAGAGCTGGCAATGCTGCTTTGGAAGAGATCGTAATGGCGATAAAAACACGAAAAGATATTTTTGGTGATATTGATACCAATATTAATACAAAAGAGATCTATCCTACAAGCCGTTTAGTTGCAGCTATAACTGGAATCGAACCGCAGCCAAACAAAGCGATTGTAGGTAAAAATGCTTTTGCCCATGAAAGCGGAATTCATCAAGATGGTGTTTTAAAACATCAAGAGACCTATGAAATCATGCGGGCTGAAGATATCGGTTTGGATAAAAACGCGATCGTTCTTGGAAAGCATTCGGGCCGTCATGCCTTTAAAAAGAAAATTGAAGAGCTTGGATTTAGTTTGAGTGAAGAGGAAATCAACAAGGCATTCGAGCGTTTTAAGATGCTGGCGGATAAGAAAAAAGAGGTGACAGATGATGATATTCGTATGCTTATCACCAATGAAATTTCCAGTGCACCAGAGGTTTACAAACTGAAAAAGCTCCAGATCAACGATTGCAGTGAAGGGGTACCGAGTGCTGCAGTTACCGTAGAATATGAAGGAAAAGAGATTACAGATGCTGGAATTGGTGACGGTACCATCGATGCTATCTTTAAAACGATAGACAGAATTACCGGTGTACAGGGAAAACTGAACGATTATCAGGTGATTGCTGTGAGTAAAGGAAAAGATGCGCTGGCCAAAGTGGTGGTGAAAGTGGTATTTGATGAAAACAAGCCAGCCGTAATCGGACATGGTCTTAGTATCGATACGATGATAGCAAGCGCAAAAGCCTATGTGGGAGCGCTCAACAGCTATATCTCCATGAAAGATATGTTACGTACTAAAAAGGATGAAGAGATTTAAAGCTCTTCATTCCTTGTCTCGATAATCCAATGAAAATAGAGATCCATAATAAAAAATGGTGTAAAAATATTGATAATAGGGATAAAATTTAAAAGAGCCGAGACCAAAGAGGCTGAGAGAAGATAGGCTTTGTGCTCTTTAAATTTTTCATACTCGTTTTGCGTACATAGATAGGAACAGACCCCTAAAAAGGCGGACTCTTTGTAAAGCCATGCCCAGATAAACCATACGGCTAGAAAATTTGCTATAGGGATAAAAAGAATTGGTAAGATTGCAATGGATGCTAAGAAAAACCAAAAAATATCCCAATACAACCTAGCATACGCTTTGGTTTGGGAGATGTCTGTTTGAGCAAGTTCCATATCTCCTAAGTGCTTTTCCATCATTGCCCGCAAAAAAGCTTCTCGAAAAACAAAAATTGTGAAATATTCGGTGATCAAAAAGAGATTGTAAAAAAGGTAGAAAGCCAGCAACCATGAAAGGCCTTGGGCCACTGTATCAAAGGGTAAAATGGTAAGAAATCTTTGTATTTCATGATTCAGCCATGGCCATTTCACAAGAATAAAAAGTGCCCAGACAACAGCAAATATCATAATAAGCGTAAAGTTGATCGCTTCAAACCGGCTCTCTTTTTTGCCTCCCAGTAAAAAACCGCTAAAAAGCCCTATAAAAAAAGCATAACTAACCAGTACAGCGATAAACCAAAGAAAAAAGGTGATGATAAATGCACCATTTGCTCTAACGATAGAAAACGGTATCCAAGTGATAATCTCTGTTGTAAAATGTGTTACAGGAGCCCAAAATATCCAAGCCAATCCCAGCCATACCAAAAGCAGTGGTACTCCGGTGATTAAAGCGAGTTTTATTGTATCGAGGCTCAGCATATCGTTGATGGTTTTGATGATAAATTTGTTGATTTTCATGACACAATCTCCTTTGAGCCATTATAGTTCGTATTCGGTAAAAAACTTCTTAGTAGCTTCCTTTCCGGGAAAGTACAATAACAACAGTTTTTAACAGTATCAATATATCTATCTCCAAAGACCAGTTGCGTACATACCATACATCAAGTTTGACCCGTTCGTCAAAATCTAGCTCATTTCTACCACTCACTTGCCATAGTCCCGTAACGCCTGGACGAACAGAACAGTAGTAGGAGAAAAACTCTCCAAAAAGCTCTGCTTCTTGTGGAAGAATTGGGCGTGGACCTATAAGTGACATATCACCTTTGAGAATATTCACAAGTTGTGGCAACTCATCCAAAGAGCTTTTTCTCAAGAATTTTCCTATCGATGTAATTCTTGGATCATTTTTGAGTTTTCTATAGCGTTCATACTCCTCTTTGGCTTCGGGATGGGTTTGAAGATACTCTTCAAGCACTTTCTCGGCATTGTCTACCATGGTTTTAAATTTGTATATTGTAAAGGGTTTTCCATCCTTGCCGATTCTTGTTTGGGTAAATATCGGATTTTTCTTCGTTTGTATCCATATAGCAAGATAGATTCCGCTCATTACAGGCAACGAAACCAGAAACAAAACTGAGGCAAAAGAGAGGTCGAAAAATCGTTTTATTGTTTTATCGACAGGATTGAGAAGTCTGTTTTGGATAAAAAAAGCAAGACCTTTATGGTGGATGGAATTGATGATCTCTGCATGAAACAGCGGCATCGTAGATATTTTGGGAAGCACTATGATACGGCTAATTTTTGGTTGGATAATGTCAATCAGATAGAAAACTTTTGATAATTTGTTTGAAGCGATAACGACTGCATAAAAACGATTATTGCTGATTATATTTTTGATGAGATCATTTTGCCTATGGAGCGGTTTTTCGCCAAGAAGTACTATATCTTTTATGCGAAAACCAAAACCGTTCTCTTTGGAAAACCATTTTTCTATCTGTTTTTTTCCATCTTGATCGCAAATAGCTAAAACATCTACTTGAAACCATCTGTTGATGAGCAGTTTTTTTATGAGATACAGAGGTATCGGAATGAAAAGATTGAGGAGAAAATAGATAAGGACGATATTTTTTGAATGATTCTGGATAGAACCTGATAAAAAAAGAAGAGAAAATATAGTAATAAGTGCCAAAATATTGGCTTTGAAGATGAGATAGGTCTCTGAAAGACTGACCATCCTTCTGTTAAGGAGTTTAAAAAGAGCATAATAGAGCAGATATATTGCTATCATCCAACTATACGTATGCCATGGACAGTCACATCCTTTCCATACTCGTACTATCAAAAAGGTGAGTTCCAAATTGATGAGTAACAATATCAAAAATGAGAGTGTTCTAAACAGGACAAATTTCAATGATACGCCTTTTCTTTGATAAAAGTTTGCATTTCATGTAAGAAACGCTCTTTAGAAAAACTTTTTGCATGCTTCGCAATAGTTGCAAAATCAAATGTATCATATATCGATTCAAAATGTTCGACCGCCTCTTGTAAAGCTTCGATGCTCTGCTTGTGGAAGTGGACTCCGGTGATACCGTCGATTACGCTTTCTGCCGTTCCTCCCATACCCAAAGCGATGACCGGTGTTCCGCAGGCTTGTGCCTCCACAGGTGCTATGCCAAAATCTTCGATTGCAGCGTATACAAACCCTTTTGCTTTTTGAAGAGTGGCGATCACTTTTGCTTTTTGTATCCATCCCCGAAACTCGATATTTTTTGTTGCCATAGCTTCAAGCCGTTTTCGCTCTTCTCCATCTCCTATGACAATCAACCTTTCCCCATTTTTCGCAAAAGCCTGGATGATCAAATCTACTCTTTTATAAGGAACCAGTCGACTCATAGTCACATAATAATCCTCTTTTTCTTTACATAAGGTAAAAGATGTAGTATCGACCGGCGGATAGATGACCGTTGCATCGCGATTGTAAATATTTTGGATACGTTTTTTGACAAAGTGTGAATTGGCTATAAAGTGATCCACGCTTTTGGATGTTTGAATGTCCCACTGTTGGAGATATTTTGCAGCTATTTGAGCCAGAGGATAAAAAGGGCTTGGAATATTGCGAAAGTATTCCTCTTTCAAATCCCAGACATACCGAATGGGTGTATGGCAGTAGCATATATGGATTTGATTTTCATCTTTTTTAATCCCTTTGGCAAAAGCCCAGGAACTGCTGAGGATCAGATCATATTTTCTAAGATCAAAAGATGCGACTGCTTGTGGAAAAAGTGGAAGATATTTTCGAAAATGTTTTTTGGAAAATGGCAGATGTTGTATAAATGAAGTGGTGACGTGAATATCCTGCAAAAACTCTTTTTTGGATGGTTCGTCCAAAAATTCGACAATGGAAAAAAGATCTGCATTTGGAAAAAGTTCTATCAATGCAGACAAAACCTTTTCCGCTCCTGCATTTGTTACAAGCCAGTCATGTACTATCGCCACGTTCATCATTAACTTTTCTCATAGGTTTTGGTGCTATAATATCAAAAAATTTTCCAAGGACACACAAATTGCAACAAATCAACGTCTCTTCTACGAAAAAAGAGCCTCGTGACGAAATACGAAAAGTTCTGTCAAAATTCCGCTCTATATTCATCCAAGTTGGAATTTTCAGCTTTTTTATAAATATTTTGGTATTGGCGGCACCTATCTACATGCTTGCAGTCTACGATATCGTTATGCCCGCTAAAAGTCTGGATACCTTGATGGTGGTAACTGCCGTTATCATCATGTTTTTTATTGCAATGGGACTTTTGGAGTATGTTCGAAACAAGATTATGATTATAGTCTCGAACAAGTTGGATGCTGCGATGAACCAGCGTGTCTATCATGCAGCCTTTGAGATGGCGCTCAAATACCCCGGTAAAGGAACAGCAGAGCCTATCAACGATCTCAACACCATTAAAAACTTTTTGCATGGTCCCGGACTTCTCTCCTTCTTCGACGCACCCTGGTTTCCCATCTATCTTGGGATCATGTTTGCCTTCGATCCGATCTATGGCATTTATGGTGTCATAGCAACGCTGATTATTATTTTGTTTACAGTAGTTAATGACAAAGTAACAAAAAAGGGATTGCAAGAGTCGATCAGAGCGCAAAAAAAAGCCCAGCAACACTTGACAAACCAGCTGCAAAATGCAGAAGTAGTTGAAGCGATGGGGATGCGTAAGCCCCTTTTCAAACGGTGGATGAAAGAGTATTACCATTTTATCTCTACCCATACAGAAGCCAATGCAAAATCAGCTCTTTATACAAATCTTTCCAAATCTTTTCGTATGATGTCCTCTTCACTAATGTATGGGGTAGGGGCGCTATTGGCAATTTCTGGGCATATCAGTCCCGGGATGATCATCGCCGGAGCTGTTCTTCTTGGCCGGGCACTTGCTCCCATATCTCAAATGGTTGCTACCTGGAAGAGCTTTACTGCAGCCAAAACGTCCTATAAAAAACTCAATGAACTTTTGAACGAATTTGAAGAGACACCCAAAAAAATAGAACTGCCTGAGCCAAAAGGTAATGTTACGCTGGTCAATGTTGTGACTATACCACCACTGAGCAAACAGCCTGTTTTGAAAAATGTATCCTTGCATATCAACGCGGGTGAAATGGTGGGTGTCATTGGGCCAAGCGGCGCTGGAAAATCGAGCCTTGCAAAAACGATGCTAGGTGTTTGGAAAGTGGCAGCCGGCGAGGTGAGACTTGATGGAGCCGAGATGAGTCAGTATGATAGAGACACTCTTGGAAAATATATCGGCTATCTTCCCCAAGATATCGAACTGTTTGAAGGAACGATTGCCGAAAATATCGCACGATTTACTGATGCAGATGATGCAAAAATCATTGAAGCGGCACAGATGGCAGGTGTGCATGAGATGATTTTGAAAATGCCGGATGGATACAATACAAAAATAGGTCCAGGCGGTGCAACACTTTCAGGTGGACAAAGACAGCGTATAGGGCTAGCCCGTGCAATTTTTGGAGATCCCAAACTGGTAATTTTGGATGAGCCAAACTCCAATCTGGATGATGCCGGAGAAAAGGCACTAATGCAAGCATTGATGACTCTTAAGGAAAAAGGAACTACGGTTATATTTATCACCCACAAAATTCCTCTACTCAATCTTGCAGACAAAATTGCGCTGCTTCGTGACGGTATGCTTGCAATGTATGGACCGAAAAATGAGGTATTCGCCAAACTCAATCAAAAAGGCCGAAAATAATGGAAGATCTCAATCAAAAACTAACCCATAAACATGTTTCGCTTTTTGGTTTAATCATAATTTTTTTGATATTTGGGCTTTTCGGTCTCTGGGCGGCATTAGCAAAGATCGATCTTTCTGTCAATGCTCCTGGAGAAGTGATTGTTCAAAGCTATAAAAAGACGGTAATGCATCCAAAAGGTGGTATTGTAAGCAAGATAGAAGTCCATGAAGGGGATGCAGTACAAAAAAATCAGACACTCATCCAACTCGATACAAATCAGCTCACATCTCGTCTTCAAGAAGCCAAGTCTAATTATGAGCATCTATTAGCCCAAAAAGCACGCATAGAGGCCGAGCTTCACAACAAAAAAGATATCGAGTTTCCAAACGATATTTCAGAGGATATAAAAAAGGCTGAGCGTACGATCTTTCAAAACAGACGAACCAATCTTCAAAATAGACTCGATGATCTAAAATATCAGATCAAAGAACTCAAGGAAGCAATACAGTCATATCAAACCTCACTTCAGTACAAACAAAAACTGCTTGATTCTTACAGACAGGAGCTTCAAAAGTGGCAAAATCTCTTTAAAGAGGGTTTGGTTGATGAACTAAAAATCTATGATTTGAAGCGAAAAATCAACCAGGTCCAGGGCGAAATAGAAGCGCTTCAGTCACAAATCCAGCAAAAAAAAGCGACGATCGAAGAGCTGCAAAACAAAATGAAACTTACGATCAGCGAATACAGAAAAGAGCTTCTTGATACCTTGAAAAAAGATGAGATGCAGCTGGCATCCTTGAAAAGTAAAATAGCCATTTACAAAGATGAGTTAGAGAAAAGCTCCATCAAAGCCCCTGGTAACGGAGTCGTAGTTGATATGCAGGTACATTCTCCCGGGGAAGTGATTTTACCAAACAGGCCGATTCTCTATATCGTTCCAAAAAATGAAAAATTGATTGTAGAAGCAAAAATATCTCCTATGGATATAGACAAAGTGCATGTGGGACAAAAGGCTGAGATCCATTTTGCTTCCTATGTGGATCCTTCTGCAAAACCTGTGTATGGCAAAGTGATCTATGTCTCGGCGGATGTCATCAAAGATCCAAGAGATCCAAGAATCCAGTACTACAAAGCTCTTATCGAAATAACACCCGAAGGGATGAGAGCCATTAGGGAAAACGGTTTCAAAGTGGTTCCGGGCATGCCTGTGACTGTCTTTATCAAAGCGGGACAAAGAACATTTCTCTCTTATATCTTGACGCCGTTGCAGCAGCTTCTCAAGGGAGCATTCCATGCGAATTAGCCTTTTGCTTCTTTTTCTCATCGCTTTTACATGGGCTGAAACGCTCGAAGATGTTGCCTTGAAAGCAACGCAGCACAATTTCAAATTAAAAAGTCTTGAGCACTCTATCAAAGCTTCCAAATATAGAAAAAAAGGAGCATATAGCAACTTATTTCCTTCTATAAATGCATCAGGGAGCTATGGAAAAGACAAATACCATTACGAGTATCCTACTAGAAAGATCAACTACGACTCTACCGTAACCTCTTATACAATCTCTGTGAAACAGCCGGTATATGAGCCAAAAATCTATGCGATGATCCATGAAACCAAGCTCAAAGAAAAATATGCAAGTGTGCAAAAAGAGGCTTTTACCAACGATCTTTTACAAGAGATCACAAATACCTATATAGAGGTGGTATCCCTTCGCTCCCTCATCGCACTTGCGCAAAAAAAGAGCTTTAATTACCAAAAGATGGTACGGGATATCAAAAAGAAGATGGATCTGCATCTTGCGGCTAAAAGTGACTATCTTTATGCGGTCGCAAAATATGAACAGGCAAAAAGCGATGTGGCACAGTTTCGACTGGCTTTGCAAAACCAGCTTCAAAAACTCTCTTTTCTTGCGAATGATGCAGTTACTGAAATCTCTTTTTCCGCTATTAGTGATAGTGTACTCAATATCAAGCTTCCCGACATCGATATAGCAAACAATCCAGAATTGATGCTCTACGCGCTCAATACAAAGATTGCCAAAAACGAGGTGCAAAAGAGAAAATATGGGCGATATCCCTCTTTGGATCTTGCACTCTCATACGGCGATACAGTGAGTGATGACTCCATCACGAGACGTGGTAATTCAAGGGCCTTTTTGGAACTCACTCTTCCTATATTCAATGCAGCCCTCAACAACTCCATCAAAGAGGCGATAGAACTTTACAATGCAGCCAAATATGACTATCTGGACAGAAAAAACAGTTTTTCTATCCAAAAAGAAAAAAGTGCAACAAATATCAAGTCCTATCAGAAGCTGCTTGAAGCGGACAACCAAAGTATCCAAAGCTATGCCATCTATTTGCAAAAAGCGAAACTCTCCTATGAAAACCGTCTTATTTCTGTTATCGATCTGTACAAAGCACAAAACGATTACTACGATGCAGTGATACAAAAGATCAAACATAAAAAAGCTCTTTTGCAAGAGTTTGTGAACTACCTTTCTGTAGGTGGCAAACTGGATATGCATGAGGTGGTTATGATACAATTTCTCTACCTAAAAAAAAGGAGTGTATATGGCGACAGTCACGATTGATGGCAAAGAGTATGCGATCGAAGAGCTTCCCGATGCAGCAAAAGCACAGATCATGAACATTCAGTATGTGGATCAAAAGATAGCCGATCTCAAATCCCAAATCGCTGTGATGACAGCTGCACGAGAGTACTACTCTGCACTTTTAAAAGCCAATTTGCCAAAAGAGGGTGATGACACTGTCAAGTATGAAGAGTAAAGAGCAGCTGATTGCCAAGCAGTTTACTTCCGTTTATGACGAGCGGGAGGACAGACTGCGCCTCATTGTCAATCTCAACTATCCAACCCGGTATGATCTCTGGATCACGAGAGCTTTTTTGATAAAACTGTTGGATGAGTTATCGAAATTTTCGTTGCCTGAGATTGAAGAAGAACCACCTTCGACAAATCAATCAGATGCAAAAGAGCCTGCGATATATCCAAGCATAAATACTCCCCACCTTGTAGAGTCTGTGAACATTACAACAACGAAGGATGGCTTTACTATCACGATAGAAGATGGCTCTACCCAGATTGTAACGACATTGAGTGCACAGGAACTCAAAAAGCTCATTTCACTCATCCTTCGTACTGTCCGTTTTGCCTGGGGACTCTACTTTTAGGAAATGGCATGAATCTTGATCAGGTTATAAAACTCTACATTGCGCTTTTTGACAGAGCTCCTGAAAAAGAGGGAGTGCACAACTGGTACGAAGCTGCTGTTCTGAATGGATGGGATGAAGGGCAGCTGGCCCAAAACATGATCTATGCAGCCCAGGAGGTGGTAAACTCCAATCCAGACTACCTCACGATCTATCCTCGGTATGCACATGTAGATACGAATGATCCAAGTGTTGTTCGTTCTATTATCGAATCCGTTTATGTTTCCCTATTTGACAAAACCTATCAAGATGACCCGAGAGGGATTGACGGATGGGTAGAAGCAGTTTTAAAAGGCCAAAATATCGGAAACATTATCGCAAGTATTGTCTACGTGGCTGATGGAATAGCCGATGGTACTATATCGGCGGATACGCAAACGATAGCGCACGCTTTGGCTTATAAAAATAAGATAGAAGTAGGAAAATATGTTGCACAAAAATCACCTACTTTTTTGGGTGATTTTGATATATACCAGTCCTTTATCAAACATGTGACAGATGATGCTGAGAGTGTTGCAGATGCTGTTTTTGCCATTAACGACTATTTTGACTCATCAGTAACTTCCTATGATGCATTGCCTCTTGAAGTACGCTCCCTGCTAATCGATCAGGGAGCAAAAATCGATGAAGATATTATCACATACAGTTTCCCACAGGTAATGCCTTTTGAGTATCAAGATGAAATTTCCTATTCAAACCATTGGCAACCTTTGAATCTCATCGATCAGTCAAGGGTTCGGGAAGCGTTTCATGAACTTGGTTCTGTTTTGGGTGTCCGTTTCGAAGAGGTTGATAGCAATGGCGATATACGATTTTCCAAAGTGACTCCTTTTTCCCAGAACGAGGCCGGTTTTACGGTACAGGAGGTTTTTGATGGCAAGATGGTGACAGCAGGTGTGGGAAGCGATATCTTTTTGTCCAATGACTATGATACGAATGCTGCACCGAAAGATGTCATTTTACACGAGATCGGACATGCTCTTGGTCTCAAACACCCGTTTGAAGGCACACCGGTTATGCCTGCTACATTTGACAATATACTCTATACCATTATGAGCTATACGCAGACAGAGACTGCCTTGCCAAAAATTTCCCTTCAAAACTATGGCAGCAGTTATGAATACACTGTAGAAACAGAACCTCTTGGGAGAAAAAATATCGGTTATTTTGATCTGTTGGCTTTGCGATACCTGTATGGCCGGGCCGAACACAATCTAACAAATGAAACCTATGATATATCCGATCTGTACAACCAGCATGCTTTTGCCCATATCGTCGATGACGGGGGGATCGATACATTAGTGCTTGATAGCCGGGAGCCGGCTTGTATCGATCTTCGAGGAGGAGAGTTTCTATCAAGCATTGGCGATCATTTGCCGTTCAACTACATCAAGCAGCAGATTCAAGAGCAGATGAGTTTGGAAGATATTCCAAGTTCCTATTTTGATGCTATCTATGCAGGCGTTTTGGATATCATCCAACAAAATCCATCCTTTAAAGCGCAAATCTATCAAGGTGAAAATGTTGTCACTTTACCCGAAAATTCCATAGAAAACATTGTAGCTACAGGCGCAGATGAGATCATCTACGATAACGCCCTGGACAATCGCATCATAACCGGATCAGGCAATGACATTATCTATGTCTCACAAGGAGACGATACAATCGATGGAGGGGATGGGATTGATACAGTCTATCTTCCCGATAAACAGTATCAAGAAATTCAAACAGATGGGATACTCTATCTTGTTTCCGATGATCAGGTCATCGCTTTGCAAAATATTGAGCATATCGTATAAGGAGTTGTCATAAACGCTCTTGAAGTTAGAAATCTTACAAAAATCTATAAACTCTACAAAAAACCTTCCGATCGGCTTGTAGAGATCTTTTTCAAAACGAAAAAACACCGTCTCTTTTATGCAAACAAAGATATCTCCTTTGACCTTCACCAAGGTGAAACCCTTGGTATCATCGGTATCAATGGTGCAGGCAAGTCAACGCTTCTAAAGCAGATAGCCGGTGTCATATCTCCCACGTCTGGAGAGATTCGCTCATTTGGACGCATTACGGCACTGCTGGAACTTGGCACAGGATTTAATCCCGAATTTAGCGGAAAAGAAAATATCTATCTCAATGGTATGCTCATAGGCTTAAGCAAAGCCGAAATTGATGAAAGAGTACACGATATCATAGACTTTAGCGAACTGGGAGACTTTATCGATGAGCCACTGAAGACATACTCTTCCGGTATGGTGATGCGTCTAGCATTTTCCATAGCCATCCATTCAAATCCTTCTATCTTGATCGTGGATGAAGCCCTTTCTGTTGGAGATGCACACTTCAGTGCCAAATGTACCAAAGCCCTTAAAGAACTCAAAGAGAAAAACCTAAGTATCATCTATGTCTCCCATGATCTAAACTCTTTAAAGCTTCTTTGTGACAGGCTTATATTGTTGCACAAAGGAGAGATAGTCTATGAAGGCGATCCTGAAAGTGTTATCAATAAGTATAATTTCCTCATAGCAAAGCTTAACAAAACACAAGATAATATCAAGCAAATGGACAATTCTTCATATGGAACACTTGATGCGTATATAGAAAAAGTAGCAGTTTCGGGTACAAAATCTCATTCAGATATACTCTCATCAGGTGAAGAGGGGGTTATAGAGGTTGTGATAAAGGCAAAAAAAGATCTAAAAAACAAAACAGTAGGTATTTTGATAAGAGACAAATTTGCCCAAGACATCTTTGGTACAAATACTTACTATTTTGATAAATTTCTTGATTTGAAAAAAGGTAAAAGGTATAAAATAAGCTTCAAAATGCCTTTTAATATAGGTGCTGGTAAATATACAGTCTCTGCTGCAATCCACTCAGGAGAAAGGCACAGTGAAGAGTGTCTGCATTGGGTAGATAATGCAGCTGATTTTGAGATAGCAGGCATAGAAGGAAAATTTTTCATAGGTGTTTGTAGATTAACTCCAGTTATAGATATAAAGGCAGAAGATGATAGATAAAATAATACAAGATAGCCAAAAAAATAGACTAAATATCAAAGAGCTTTTACGACAAAAAGATAAAAAAGATTTTATTCTTTTTGCCTATTATGCTCTTTATAACACTTTGCCTCCGCAAAGTTCATTAAAAAAATTAAAGAAAAAAATTTTTATAAAACTGTTAGAGCTAGATGATGAAGAGTTTTTAGAGTATGCCTATCTTTTAATACTAAAAAGAGAAATAGATGATGCAGGGAAAAGATACTATTTACAAAAACTAAATTATCACTTAAAAGAGCAAATATTAGACGAAATATCATCTTCCAAAGAGGCATGGCAAAAAAATGGTCTTACTTTTAAACTCAATCTCTTACAAAAGCTGGCTTTTAAATTTTTGCCAGTAGAATATAAAGTTACCCTAAATAAACAAAAAAAGCAAAATAAAGAGCAGCAAAAGTATATAAAAGCATTAGAGCAAAATCTACACCAACTTTCCAATCTCAATGCTCAAACCAAACAGCAACTATCATCTCTTCAACAAAAACTAAATCAGCTTTCAACTTCATTGGAGTTTGATGACGTCTTTATTGAAGAGTGTGAGTATCTAAAGCATGCCCACAATGAGTGTAAAAGACTCTTTAACCAAGATTGCAAAGACTATTACATCCTTTTTGAAAATATCTTTTACAACTCCGAAGCTGTCAAAAATCTTCAAAAAAACTACTTACCATATATAAAATCAGGTAAAATTGTCGATATTGGCTGCGGTAGAGGCGAGTTTTTAGAGATACTGAAAAACAACAACTACCAAGCAATAGGTGTAGAAATCAACGATGAGCTAGTTAAGCTGCTTAAGAAAAAAGGCTTTCACATATTTAAACAGGATGCAAATACCTTTTTAAAAGAGCATCAAGGATTTGATACTATCGTAGCCCTTGAGGTGATAGAGCATTTTGAAACAGACTATTTAAAAGAGTTTTTGCATCTCTCATTCCAAACACTCAATAAAAAGGGTATTGTTATTTTAGAGACAGTCAATCCTCTTGCCAATACGGGTCTAGGGAATTTTTATATGGATATAACACATAAAAAACCACTTCCTGCAAAAATGATGGCTTTTTGGATGGAGTATGTGGGATTTAAAAATATCAAAATTCTCTACTCCTCTTTAGTTCCAGTCGAATATAGAACAACATTTATTGAAAAAAACTATCAAACCTATGCCATTATCGGAGAAAAGATATGAAAGCCATCATTTTAACGCCGGCACTTGTACCTTTTGATGCGGTGAGCAATGATGTAAGACAACAACACAAAGTCTTAAATGAGATAATTCCAACCTATATCTACACAGATTCTTTTAGCGAAGATGGCTACTCCTCCTCTTTTTTAATTGATCGAGCCAAACTTGAAAAGCTTAGTGGTGATAAAGAAAATATCTTAATCTACCACCATTCAGTCTATTGGGGTTTGGCAGATGAGCTTTTGCCAAGTGCCAAAGCAAAAATTTTCATCAAATACCACAACATTACGCCCCCTCAGTTTTTTGCCCCCTACAATAAAACCTATGAACATATCTGCAGAATGGGGATTTTGCAAAATGAGAGACTGAAAAGACTCAATGCCAGATATTTGGCGGACTCTTCTTTCAATGCAAAAGATTTTCCTAACGCCGAAGTTGTACCGGTTTTTACACTGCTCGATGATTTTGAAAAAAAGATAGATACGGAGTTCGCAGATAAACTCCTAAACAATCAACTCAATATTCTTTTTGTCGGAAGATTCGCTCCAAACAAAGGACATACCCATCTTGTAAAAACGGTATATTTTCTAAAAGAGTATGGATTGAACCCAATGCTTCATATCGCAGGTGGTATCGATGAAGGTCTTGAAACATATTACCAGGAGATTAAGGACCTTATATCTTTCTACTATCTTAAATCCAATATCAAAATATACGACAAACTTCCTTTTACAAAACTGATTACTCTTTTTAAAACATCCGATATCTTTTTGCTTCTCTCCGAACATGAAGGATTTTGTGTGCCTATATTGGAATCGCAAAAGAGCTCTTTGCCAATTGTTTGCGTTGATAGAACTGCAATCAAAGAGACCATAGGAAAAGGACAGATCGTTTTGGAAGATTTCGAGTACAACACTATTGCGGCGACTATATACACTTTGCATAAAAATCCATCTTTCCAAACCTTTCTTACGGCAAAAGGCAGAGAAAATCTAAAGAGATTTAGTTATGAACATATAAAAAAACTTTTCTTAGGAGCCATCTTTGATTGCGTTGATCATTCATAGATTTGATAAAGACATAGTAGGAGGTGCGGAACAATACGCATATGAGCTGGCAAAGATCATTGCTTTGCAAAAAGAGATAGAGATCATTACCACAACAGCAGTGGATCATACAACCTGGGAGAATTTTTATGAACCGGGAGTTTATGAAGATGATTTTATTATAAGAAGATTCCAGGTCGACATCCAACGCTCACTCTATTGGGAAAGGCTGCATTCCCTTGCCCTTACGAAAAATCCATCCACTCTTCCCGTCTCTTTTTGCGAAGAGTGGATAAAAAGACAGGGGCCTTACTCCAGTTCATTGTTGAATTTTTTAAAAAAATCACACTATGAAAAATATATCTTTGTCACATACCTCTATCCGACCACCTATTTTGGTATCGATCTTGTGGAAAACGCCTATTTATTATCCACATATCACGATGAAGTACCGTTTTACTTCCCGATATTTAAAAAGTACGCCAGATACAAACATCTCTTTTTGACAAGCGAAGAGAAAAGTCTGGCGATTGAACATATAAAACCAACCAGTTATGAGATTTTGGGTTTTGGTATCAAAGAAAAATGTCTTCCTTTGAGTTCCCAAGAAAAATATTTTCTTTATGCAGGAAGGATCGAGCCGTCCAAAGGCATAGACGTCTTGGCAAAGTTTTATGAAAGGTTTTATAAAAAACATAAAATCCCACTGTACGTCATAGGAAAAGGAGATGAGAGTCTTATAAAAAAAAGGGGGATCGTCTACAAAGGCTTTGTCACTGAAGAAGAGAAACTAAACTATATGAAAAACGCCATAGCTTTCATCCATCCTTCTCCCCACGAAAGCCTTGGAATTGTTTTGTTGGAGAGCTTCAGTCAGTCCACTCCCGCTCTTGTAACATCAAAAAGTAGAGTGCTCACAGATCATATCACTCTCTCAAAGGGAGGAAAAAGTTATACCAATTATGAAGAATTTGAAAAAAATCTTCTCGAAATTAAAAAAAACAGAAGCTTCTATGCCAACAACGCCTATAGATACTTCAAAAAAAATTATGACTATGAAATATTTAAAAATAAAATACTTCATATTTTTTAAAAAATTTTTAATTTTTATATCCATGTTTAATTTTTATATCCATATTACAGAAAGCCGTCGAAAATGTCGTAAGTATTAAAAATATAAATAAAATCACCTTATTGTAATATGCAAGGTATGCATAAGTTCATTCAGATCTGGCACTCTTTAAAGGAGAGAGAGGAGTGCAAATCAGATACACATTTCCAGGGCTCAAAGGGTATAACAGATTAGAGAAAATCTATTACAATAGTCTCATGATAAGCGAAGAGGCAAAAGAAGAAAAAATATACTGGAGTTTTGGCAAAAGTATGGATTGGAAGCTACAATAGATGCTTTTGGAGTAAGTAGAAGAACGCTTTTTCGATGGAAAAAAAGTTTCAATGATGCAAATGGTGATATCAAAGCCTTAAATCCAAAATCACGCAAACTAAAAAGAGTAAGAGAGTCAAAAGTACCAATAGAAGTCATAAAAGAGATAAAACGATTAAGAAAAGCATATCCCAACATCGGTAAAGCAAAACTCTATCACCTTTTAAAACCCTTTTGTGAAGAAAGAGGTCTTAAAACTCCCTCAGAATCAACAATAGGACGAATAATCGCAAAAGCACCAGATAAAATGAGAATATTTCCTTATCGCATCGATACAAAAGGAAAAGTCAAACCAAAAAAGAGAGTTCAAAAAAATAGAAAACCAAAAAACCTCAAATCCAAACCATTTGAACTCTGGGCAGTAGATACCATCCAAATAGTCTCAAACGGTATAAAACGATATATCCTTACGATGATAGATCCTCTCACACGTATTGCATTTGCAGTAGCAATTCCTTCTAAACATACAAAACATACTGCATACGCCCTTGAAGCTCTCATCGATGGAATAACTTCCATCAAACATAAACGTACACTTGCAATTCTTTCTGATAATGGCAGTGAATTTAAAAAAGAGTTTGACGCTCTGCTTGAACAAAAAGGCTTTACACACTACTGGACCTATCCAAGAAGCCCTAAAATGAATGCACACAATGAACGATTTAATAGAACAATTCAAGAACAGTTTATTCAATACTATGAAGATGTACTCTTTACAGACTTACAAGAATTCAATAAAAAATTAGCAAAATGGCTCATCGATTACAATACCAAAATACTACACTCTTCTCTTAATTTTAAATCTCCGGTACAATACCTCCTTGAAAACTATCATGAGTGCCATATGTATTGGACTTATACAAGATATTGCATTCTTTATTTTTTTTGTGGTACAATTTGCTGGGTATAGGAGAATAACCTAAATAACCAAAATCAAAGGAGAAAGATAATGGCGATAACAAAGAGAGACGTAGCGAAGCTATATGTAGCTATGTTTAACCGAGCTCCAGAGGGAGAGGGGTTAAATAACTGGTATTACGCGGCAATAGAGAATGGATGGGACTTGGGGCAGTTGGCTCAAAGTATGCTCAATGCTGCCCAGCAAGTAGTTGAAAGCGATCCTGCTTACGAGACTATTTATCCGCAATACGTAAACGTTGATACAACAGATGCGGCAAGCGTAAGAGCGATTATTGAAACAGTATATAAGATTCTTTTCAACAAAGACTACAATACAGATCCACAGGGAATCGATGGTTGGGTAAAAAGTGTTGTAGAAGATGGACAGCCACTAGGAAACGCTATAGCAAGTATCACACTTGCAGCAGAGCAGATCTTGAATGATCCAAATGCAGATGCTGCTGCGAAAGCTGCTGCGCAGGCATTTGAGAATAAAATAGATGTGGCGGAGTATACTGCTCAGAAGTTTCCAACATTTACAGGGGATTTTGAAAAATTTCAAAAATTTGTGGAAGTAGTAAATGATGATCCAGGTTCCATTGATGCTGCAAAAGATTTAGTGGAAGCATACACTCCTAAAATAGTCAATCTAACGACAACTGTTGATCAGGCGTTTGGCGGTTTGGGTAAGGATACATTCTATGGCGCAGTTATCGGGAACAATGAGAGTGGCTCAACGCTCAATCCTGGAGATATGATTGACGGCAAAGATGATATAGATACGTTGAATGTGACTATAAGCACAGGTGTTGCTGCTACAAACCTACCTCTCAATATGAAAAATGTAGAGATCATGAACATTGGTATGTACAATAACAATGGAGCTACGTTCGATATGAATGCAGTTGAGGGACTGCAGAAAGTGACAATAAAAGGTGGGGCATCTAGTGGAACAGGCTACGATCTTGCTCTTAACAACTTAAACAATCTTGTTGATGTACAAATCAGCGGAATGGAAGGGAATGCTAATGGCAACAACTTTGATTTGAGTGAGATTGCGGTGGATTACTCTTCCAATACAGTATCCGGAAATGAAGATGAGCAAAAGATTATCCTCAAAGATGCTGGGCTTTATGGAACAAATCAAGATGGATCTTTTAGCCTTGCAAAGACAGACGGTTCGGTTTTTGATGCAAGCGGTATAGAAAAGCTTGCTATTGAGTTGCAAGGAAACTCCAACGCATTGGATATCGCCAATAGAGCAGGTACTACTGCTTATACCGCCTCTGATCTTAGCCAAAATGTTACTTCTCTTACAGTAACGGGTGATGCAAAGAGCGCTATCAATATTAGTGGGTTCAATAATCTTGCGACTGTTGATGCAAGTGGAGTGAGCGCTGATTTAAACCTTATTGGCTCGTTTGGTCAGGGACAAAATGTTGATGTAAAACTTGGTTCTGGAAACGATTCACTTGAAATAGACGATATTGATCAAAATGACAAAGTTGACGGCGGTGATGGAGAGGATACGCTTGCTGTTGCCTCTAATGTTGCTTTGAGTGCTACCAACTTCAAAAATGTTACAAACATTGAGATATTAAAATATGATGAAAATGGCGGGGCTGGCAGTTTGACACTTGCGGAAAATCCGAGCTTTACAACTGTGGATATGACAGTTGATTCAGACGCCAATGCGGAGTCTTTGACTTTAGACAGCGGTTTGACACAGGCTATGACCGTCAAGGTGAGTGCTGGCGACACTATAGTTAACACAGGTGCAGACATTGTTATGACGGTAGAGGCGAAAGCTTCAGATTTAGAAAGTGGAGACAATACTACAATTACTGGAAGCGATAAAGCTGGTGTAGAGAACACATTGAAGGTTACTGCCGATACTGCTACTGTTGATATGACTGCAACTACAGGTGCGATCAAGAATATCGATAAGGTTATTGTTGTAGATGGTGGGGACAATACAAGCGGAACGACTCAACTTGCCGGTGGCGATGTGAGTGTCAACGTTTCAGGAGTAAGCACGACACAAAACGTAGATGGCAAGATTACAATCGATGCTTCAGCGCTCGATGCGGCTGTAAAAGATGATAACGCAGATGGAAAGATAAACGACAGTGATGCATCAGCGGAGAGACTTACTGTAACGGCTGATGGTAACACGACAGTGAAACTTGATATCACAGGCGGTGCTGCAGGTGATGTTCTCACAGGCGGTGCGGGAGACGATACCGTTAATGGCGGTGAAGGCAACGATACTATCGATATAACAAACGGTGGAAACGATACAGTCAATGCAGGTTCGGGTGATGACACTATTACAGCGACTGCAGGACTGGATGCGAATGACACTATCGATGGTGGAGAGGGAGATGATACGATCGTTGTCGCAAATCTGAGCGATGTAAATGCTCTCAACGGTGTAAGTAATGTGGAAAATCTCCAACTCGACGGTACTGCCGAACTTTCAAGCAATCTTGGATTTACAACTGTCGATTTGACCGATTTGTCTACTGGTGATCAGGGGGCTGATTCTATCACTTTCAAAAGCGGCTATACAAATGCTACAACAGTGAAAGTTGATGCTGGCGACACTGTAGTTAACACAGGTGCAGACATTGTTATGACGGTAGAGGCGAAAGCTTCAGATTTAGAAAGTGGAGACAATACTACAATTACTGGAAGCGATAAAGCTGGTGTAGAGAACACATTGAAGGTTACTGCCGATACTGCTACTGTTGATATGACTGCAACTACAGGTGCGATCAAGAATATCGATAAGGTTATTGTTGTAGATGGTGGGGACAATACAAGCGGAACGACTCAACTTGCCGGTGGCGATGTGAGTGTCAACGTTTCAGGAGTAAGCACGACACAAAACGTAGATGGCAAGATTACAATCGATGCTTCAGCGCTCGATGCGGCTGTAAAAGATGATAACGCAGATGGAAAGATAAACGACAGTGATGCATCAGCGGAGAGACTTACTGTAACGGCTGATGGTAACACGACAGTGAAACTTGATATCACAGGCGGTGCTGCAGGTGATGTTGTTGATATGTCTACAGTTCTTGACTACCAAGATAAAATCGATGGAGGTGAAGGCAAAGACGAGCTTAAGATAACTGAGAGCTCAAATGCAAATACAGATCAAAGCGATGTTTCATTTATGAATGTGAAAAATATGGAGACGTTGACATTGACTGCAGACGCTACTGCAGCCAATAAGCTTATTCTAGGAAGCTACTTTGATAAAACTGGTATCAACACCATCAATCTTGCAGGAACAAATACATATGCGGTTGATGCAAGCGCTACACAAAACGGGTATACCTATGTAGCGAATGCTACTGATGCAGCTGAAGATGTTAAAGCGGGCTTTGGTAACGATACATTCAAGTTTGTTGGAAGCACATTAACTACTGCTGACACTATCGATGGGGGAGAGGGAACAGATACAATCGTTCTCGATAATAGCACTGCAGGAGTTACAGCAATTGTCGATTTGACAAATATTACAAAAGTTGAAAAATATACCGCATCAACAAAAGATGGCGGCAGCAATACTACTGCTCAAAATTTGAGTTTGACATTTAGTGGTGTGGCTACAGACAACGGAACGGATGACAGTGACGTAGTAAGCGATGTTGATTTCTCTAACGTTACAGATAGCAACGATGCAGCGACTGTAAATGCAAGTGCTATAGCAGACAGCGATTACATCTTCAATATCAAAGGTGGTGCCGGAGATGACACGCTAAAAGGCGGAGCAGGAAACGACACTATCGATGGTGGCGCCGGAGATGATGAAATTACTGGTGGAAAAGGTGCGGATACAATCACTGGTGGAACAGGTAAAGATACTTTCTATTACGATGGAGCCGAATCTACAACTGCAGCTACTGATGTGATCAAGGATTTCTCAAGTGCCGATGATCAACTAAACATCAAGCTCGATTACAGCAATGAGACAGCTGGAATTACTGTAAATCTTGCAGACAAGGGAGATGCTGCGTCTCTTACCGATGGAGCTACATTGCTTGCAGATGGTGAGAGAGGGCAATTCTTCTTCGATACGACAGGTAAAAAACTGGCAATAGATATCAATGGAAACGGATTGGTTCAATCAGACGATCTTGTCATCCAGCTTGACGGACTAAGCGGGTTTGACGGTAAAGATATCGACTTTGCAGTTCAAGGTGGTGCTGGTGATGATACAATCACTGGTGGTGCTGGCGCGGATGTAATTCGTGGTGGCAAGGGTGTGGATAATGTTACAGCTGGTGATGGTGATGATATTATTGTTGTGATTGGTAACTCAACAGCTGGTACATATACAACTGATCCTGCATCAAATACTGGTGCAGGTAAACTTGGTCTTACTGCATCAGATATTGATGGCCTTTCTTCTACCAATGATGATGACGATAGCGGTGAAACATATAATGGTGGAAATGGCAGTGATACATTAGAAATTTGGGGCAATGTGGATTTGACGGATGATACCGTAATGGGTTTTGAATCTACAAATGTTCATTCAACATTGGATATAGATGCAAGCCAGTTGAAAGATTTGGTTAGTGCAATTGGATCCGGTCAATTTGATATGAATTTATTGGACAGTACTTCTACGGTCAATATTGATCTAAATGCACTCACGATAACTGAAGCACAAAATCTATATATGGCATTGATAGGTACAGACTTCTCAAGTGGATCAGATTCATTTGCAACGATTAATGCAACTCTTTTAGGTACAACGTATACTACTACAGTTAATAATTTCGCTACACATGTGGTATCAGGTACTTTGGGTAATGATCTCATTTGGGGAGCGGATACTGATGAAACCATTTCTGGTAATGCAGGGGGTGATCTGATTATATCCAATGGTGGTGCTGATACTATTACAGGTAGTGCAGGTAATGATATCATCGCATTATTTGAAAATATTTCCGCTGTCGATACATTGAAATATAGTGAATCAGGTGCTGCCAATGAAGATACTGTATTTGGTTTTAGTGCGGGTATAGATGTAGTTTCTTTTGATAGTGGCGATACATCTTTTGATTATGATAATGATGGTACAAATGAAACTCTTTCAGATGCGACCGGAGCGGATATTAGTTCAGCAGTTGCGGCAGGTAGTGCATCGGTAATTACGCTTGATGGCGATGCAAACTCAACTGCTGATTCTCATACAGGTGCATCTGGTGAAAATCTTCTTATCCTTACTGATATTACAGCAACTTCATTTTCAACAGCTATAGATAGTGACAGTATTGCAATTCCAAATGGTGGTACTGCCGGTGCAGGGGATTCTGCTTTTGGAGCAAATGAGGGTCTTGCTACTGTGTATTATGATTCAAATAACGGCCAAGCAGTTTTTGGATATCTCTTAAATACCGATACTGGTACAGCAGATACGTTAAATAGTGATGATACATTTGTTGAAGTTACACGTGTCGATATGTTGGCAAGTGATTTTACAGTTGCCAATATTACTAATGATTTTGCAATATTCTAAGTAAATTCAATTATCCGTAGGTTTTTTCCTGCGGATAAAGACAAAGAAGCAATAGATCTGGATTAAAAATTGAAATCCATTAAGGGTAATTCTTACGAAGATTTTTCAATACAAAAATCCAAAGATCTTAACGGTATTTTTTCAAAATGAAGGGGGATCGTGGCCTGAAAAGTTAAATTGAAATTCATCATTCAGCATCAAAAATTCAATATTTTGTCAAGAGATGTATTGCTTCGTTATAATTGGCTATTTTTATTCCATAGTCAATAAACTTTTTATCGCAGGTGATTAATGCCATGCAGTTATATTTTTTTGCACATAGACATTGCAAAACATTTTCAAAATCAACGCTTTTTTCCAACGAGATTTTTATGGCTTTTTTTATAATCTCTTTTTCAAAAGGGACAACTATCCAATCATTTAAAATAACTTCAAAAAATTTTAAAACTTTTTCTTTATCTTTAACTAAATAGTAAATAGTGCTTAACATATCTTCATTTATTAAAATTTTGATATTTTTTGAGAACAACAGTTCCAACAGTTTAAATACATCTCGATGTCCCGTTCTTTTGTTATCAAGAATATCCATTAATATATTTGTATCAAAATATACGGTATTGCTAAACTTTTGATTTTGCATGATTCTCTCTCATCTCTTTTTCATTCATATTATCTGTATCACCGCTTGCTATTCCAGCAAATTTCATAATTTTATTTAATTCTTTTTCTTTTTTTTTTTTTATTTTTTGTTCAATAAACTCTTTTACATCATCCATAAACTCAGACGAAATAAATAATCCTTTGAGCTTATGACTCTTTTTATCTACTATTTCAATATAGTCATAATTATCTAAAATAGTGAAATTTCTTACTATCTCCCGTATTCCAAGCTTTTGTGTCATTTTATATCCTTTGAGCCCTGGTAATGTGTATCTGATTTGCACTCCTCTCTCCTCTTTGAAGAGTGCCAGATCTGAATGAACTTATGCATTTCAAAAAACAATCTTTTTGATTCTTAAAAATCTTCAAAAAAATCTACAAACTAAACTGCTTACATTGCAAGATAAATGGCTCAGTACTTGAAAGATAGCAAAAAAACCAAATGAAACGTTTTTGAAACGCGTTTTTTGTATTATAGGAGATATAATTCCAAATCTAAGGATCGTGGATGCTGACAAGAGAGGATATAGCAAAACTGTATCTAGGTCTATTTCAAAGAGCCCCTGAGGGGAAGGGGCTGGATGAATGGTATACACAAGCCCGGCAAAATGGATGGGATTATGCGACCGTGGCAGAAAAGATGTTGGAAGCAGCACAAAATATCATCAAGGCAAACCCACAATATTCGTCCAAATACCCTCACTATATAGACGTAGATGCAAATGATTTTTTATCTACAAAATCTGTCATAACTGAAGTTTACAAGTCACTTTTTAACAAAGATTATATAGATGATCCAAATGGTATAGACAGTTGGGCAAACTATGCTTTGCAAAATGGATTGGGAAATACCATAGCAAATATTACACAAGTGGCTACGCAGATTGCAAATGGCGCTATTCCTGCATCGGCACAAACGGTTGCTCATGCAAAAGCCTTTCTCAATAAAGTGCAAGTGGCACTTGATGCCGCCCAAAAAATTCCGGAAGCTGATATCAATGGCGATGGTCTTTTTGATTTTGATGATTTCAAAGCATTGATAGATGGGGTCGATGATAGACCGGAGAGTATTGATCAGGCTCGACAAAAGATTCTTGAAAAAGAAGATCTGTACAATCAGAGTCACAATCAAGGAGGAACGAAAAAGATAGTTCAGGCTCCTGTAGATGGAGGTGATGTGAGTGCAACTGATCTTGATGAGATAATTTATGGCAGTGATAACAACGATATCATACGCCCTGGAAAGGGTCAAGATGAGGTACATGCGGGAAAAGGTGATGATGATATAGTATTGCTGGGTGATTTAACGGGACTTTCTGCAAAAGATAGACCCGAAGATGCACAGTTGATAGGAAAGCCACTAAAGGATATCCTGGGACGAGACTTTGCAGAAGATGCCAATGGAGCGGAGATCATAGATGGAGGAGAGGGCAGCGATACGCTGCATGTATACGGAAATGCCGACTTGAGTGATTATGATATAAAGAATATTGAAAATATCGATTTTCTTGGTGATTTGACATTACCGGCAGATTTGGTCAACAAGCTTCAAAAAATCAATGGAAACGGCATGGGCAGTCTCCATCTTGCCGATAACGGCAACAAAATTCCTGTTGATCTATCAGCTACAGATATCGAGGGAATCAATCAATTACATCTCGATGATGGTGTCGAAGCCCAAATCTCTTCTCTAGATAATCTTGGTGGCGCCCATATTTTAACAGGAGATGGGAAAGTTGTCGGAAAACCGGGAACCAATTTTTCGCTCAATGACACCTATACGGTTGAGCCAACTTTGCAGGTTTTGAGGGATGGTGGAACCCAAGATGCAAAGGGTGATGCTGTTACGATGGATAATGTCGTTGCAGATCAGGCTGGTATGATCGTCGGTACCGATGGTGATGATTATCTTATCGGAAGCGATGGTGACGATACGCTGTATTCCAAAGCCGGAGACGATATCTTAGTGGGTAAGAACGGAAGTGACACATATGTGATTGATGGAGTAGGAAAGAAAGTAATTATCGATGGTTCTCAAAGTGATAACGGAGTGGGTGATACGTTGGATCTCTCCATGGTTCCAACAAGCAGCGGTGCCGATATCGATCTTGCTTCGGGTGGAAATGTAGGTCAGGATATTCAAGTCCAGCTTGGTGCAAACGATACAAAAGGAGCTTTGATCGTACCAAAATTTAACATTATGCTGATCTTGGATGTATCTGGAAGTATGGGATGGGACACTTATGATGGAACGACAAGGCTCTCTAAAGAGGTGGAAGCTGCGCAAAAACTGCTTCAAGAATATAGTAAACTAGGAGATGTGGCTGTTAAACTAGTACTTTTTAGTAGCGATATAAGCAATCAAGCACAAAATGTTCCTCAAAACTGGATGAGTGTTGATAAGGCTATCGGTATGCTCAATAATCTTTATGCTGATGGTACGACAAATTATGTTAGTGCGATTAATGGTGCCATGCAGCTTTTTGATCAAAAAGATGGGACTTTTTTCGATAATGGGGCAAATCGTGTCTATTTTATGTCTGATGGAGAGCCGAGTCTTGGCGAAGAAATCGATGAAATACTTCAGCATCAGTGGGAAAATTTTCTGATACAACACGATATCATTGCCAACGCAATCGGCTTTGGGGATATCCAAGAACTTTACAATCTTGAACCAATAGCATTTGATGGTACGAGATTAGACGATATCAATGCCGATCATAGTATCGGGCAGATAGCTCCTGCTTTGCAACCAGATATAAGTAAGCTGGAACAATCCTTACTTAATCAAGCAAAAATCGACTTTATCGAAAATGTCGTCGGAACGCCAAACGATGATATTTTACATGGTAATACTCTAGATAATACGATCAATGGTAACGATGGGGATGATATTTTGTATGGGGGATACGGAAAAGATATTCTCATTGGAGGAAACGGAGTAGATACGGTGATGATATCTCCTGAGCAAACACTCAATGTAGATCAGTTTATGGACCCACAAAAAGGTGAAAAAATCAAATGGAAAGTTGCCAATGGCACGGAGCAGTTTGTATCCACACCTGTGCAATGGCAAGGTTCTCTTGAAACTACTTTGAATATGGCCGCACAAGGAAATGGCTCGCAAAACAGTATCGTTTTATGGTTTACAGATGGAAAGAATGCTTATGTGGTTGTGGATAACTCATCAGCAAATTCTTTTGATCCTTTGAGTGATGAGGTGGCGCAACTTGTTGGTATAACGGATCTATCGACTGCACAGCTCGATGAACAAAATGATCTTCTTGTCATTTGATCTTAGACGTTGGCAGCCGTTTGGTTGTCAAAGGAAAAAGAGAAAGAGGACATCAGGAAAAATGAAATAATTTTTTATTATAATTTAAAAAATATTTTCTCAAGGAGTGTATATGTTGACAAGAGAAGATGTGGCGGGTCTTTATATCGCTCTTTTTCAAAGAGCACCTTCCAAGTCGGAGCTGGATACCTGGTACAACGATGTGGTAGCAAACAACAGAGATTTGGCAGACACTGCAGAGACGATGCTTCAGGCTGCCCAACTGGCTGTCAACGGATTTGGCCTTCAAGATCTCTATCCTCAGTATGCTAATGTGGATCCTTCCAATCCTGAAAGTGTACGTACCATCATTTCTACTGTATATGAAACGCTGTTTAACAAGACATATCAAGATGATCCAGAAGGAATCGACGGTTGGGTCGACATGGTTACAAGCGGTCAACAGTCATTGGGAGAGGCGATAGCTTCCATTGAATATATCGGGGAGGGAATTGCAACAAGGCCGGATGAGTATAGACCATATTTTGCAACGGATGATGATTTTAACAAAGCATATGCAGCAGCAAAAGCCTTTGAAGCAAAAAAAGATGCTGCCTTAGAAGTTGCCGATACCATCGAAAGTGTCAAGGTTGATAAAGATACTTTGCAAAAGATGCAAGAGATCATAGAAGATGTCAAAGATGAGACAGACCTGGATGAAGTGAAAAACATAGCCGAGTATCTCAAAGATATAGTGGAAGATCCAAACACTGTTTCTACAAACGATTTGCATGATCAAGATAACTCACAAACACAAAACAATTTATCTGATGATACCTATAATGATGCCTATGATTATAACTTTGATACCGATTCTTGGCCATCAATCATGATGGAACTCCAGATGCTTCCTGTAGATGGGAGGATAGAACTGGTCAATCTAATGAAAGAAGCGGTAGATAAGTATCTTTCTTTGGCTCAAGCAAACGTACCTGTTACAAAAGAGTATCTGGAGCAATGGGCTGCATTGGATAACGAATATGAACATAAACTAGCAGATATATACCAAAAACATGGTTTGCCTTATATCATAGAGGAATCTGTTGTCGATGAATCCTTTTTAAACTTACATCCTAGTACACAAAGAGCCTATTTCCAGTTGGAGAAAGATTACTTACCTAAGTTGAAACAAGAGTTGCAATATGTCGATCCAATGAATGTTGATTCATTCTATACTTTGTTTAAATTGGAAGATGAGATGACCGAGAATCAGGATAAACTGACATCGGGAGTAGGACCTACCTATATTCCAGAAGAAAATTATTATGATTTTGATAACGTGCAAAATAGTATGGATAATTACCATAATGATCAAATAAGTTATGACAATTTGGCTACGGCTGACAATAATTTAGATAATGATTTGATAACGACGACCCAAACCGATAATGATAATGCAAATGCCATGAGTGCATTGGAAAGTATGATGGCGAGTTATTATGCCCAAGGCGGAGCCTATTGTGACAATATCATTGCATCTAAATTGACTAGTACACTTTCACAAGACCAGCTCGTGTCTCTTGCCAACGATATCCAAAACTATGTTTTTACTTCTTCATATTTTCAAGATGGACAAATTACATATGATGAGTATCAACCTATCGCAAATGACGTGATTCAAATTTATAATAAATATGGCATAGATCTGATGGATCTTGTATCGGATTGTTACGCCATTATGTGAAGCCTTTGGCTTCACTATTATTTTTGCTACAACTTCCCTCTTTTGCTACAATTACACAAAAATAATAAAAAGGCATCAATGGATGAAAAAAGCGCTCATTACCGGCATAACAGGACAAGATGGTGCCTATTTGGCGCAACTATTGTTAGAAAAAGGGTATGAAGTATTTGGAACATACAGAAGAACAAGTTCATCAAATTTTTGGAGGATTGAGGAGCTTGGCATCGAAAAACATCCAAATTTACACTTGATAGAGTATGATCTGACCGATGCATCACAAAACATTCGGCTTCTTGATTCGATAGAACCAGATGAAGTGTACAACCTCGCAGCACAAAGCTTTGTAGGTGTAAGTTTTGAACAGCCTCTGACTACCGCAGAAATAACTGGTTTAGGTACGCTCAATCTTTTGGAAGCAATCCGTATCGTCAATCCGAAGATAAAATTTTATCAAGCATCCACTTCGGAGATGTACGGGAAAGTGCAGGAGATTCCACAAACAGAATCTACACCTTTTTATCCAAGAAGTCCTTATGCTGTCGCAAAACTTTATGCGCATTGGATAACGATCAACTATAGAGAGAGTTATGATATCTTCGGATGCAGTGGAATACTGTTCAATCATGAGTCTCCTTTGAGAGGCAAAGAGTTTGTAACAAGGAAAATCACTGACAGTGTAGCAAAAATAGTTCATGGAAAACTTGATGTTTTGGAGCTTGGCAATCTTGATGCAAAACGGGACTGGGGATATGCAAAAGAGTATGTCGAGGGGATGTATCTTATGATGCAAGTTTCTCAACCTGAGACTTATGTTTTGGCTACAAATCGTACCCAGAGTGTAAGAGATTTTGTGCGACTTGCTTTTCAAGCTGCTGGAATTGAGCTGATTTTTGAGGGAGAAGGAGTAGATGAAGTTGGAAGAGATGTGAAAAGTGGCAAAATTTTAGTACGAGTAAATCCTGCATACTTCCGCCCGGCAGAAGTGGATATTTTGATAGGGGACTACACAAAAGCGAAAAACGATCTTGGATGGGAGCCTAAAACTTCTTTGGAAGAGATTTGTCAGATGATGGTGGAAGCAGATATCAGACGTAACGCAACAGGGTGGAGTTTTTAGTGCAGACAGCATTGATAACAGGGATAGATGGTTTTACCGGCAATCATCTCTCTCATTATCTGCAAAAGAGGGATTATGAAGTTTTTGGAACATCAATAGAGCAAAATGGAAAAAATATTTTTTCTTGTGATATAACCAAAAAAGAGCAAATACGCCAAATTTTTCAAAAAAAAAGTTTTGATTATATCATACATCTTGCAGCAATATCTTTTGTAGGATATGCCGATCAAGTTAAGATGTATGAAGTGAATGCTTTTGGTGTACAAAATCTTTTAAGCGCACTTGAGGAGCAGGCGTGGACTGCAAAAAAAGTTATTATTACAAGTAGTGCAACCGTATATGGTATGCAAAGTACCAATAAACTCCATGAAAAACTTTGTCCCAATCCAAACAATCATTATGCCTACAGTAAATATATTAGCGAGCAGATTGCAAAGACATATTTTGATAAGATACCTATCATCATAACTCGTCCATTTAATTACACAGGGTGTGGACAGAGAGAAGAGTTCATTGTCCCAAAACTTGTCAGGGCTTTTCAAAGAAAAGACAGCATCATAGAAATTGGCAATCTACATACAAAAAGAGAAATGAATGATGTAATATTTGTCTGTAACGTGTATGAAAAGTTACTGCAAAGTGATGCAAAATCTGAAATAGTCAATATTTGTAGTGGAAAAGTATATGACGTAGCCTATTTTTTGAATATTTTAGAAAAAATAAGTGGTTATACACCCACAGTCCGACAAAATCCAAAATTTATAAGAAGTAACGATATAGAAGTATTGTGCGGGGATCCTTCTAAACTTCATAGTCTAATCGGAAAAATAGAACCAAAACCGATAGAACAGACAATAAAAGAGATGTATGAAAATTGTCGTTGATGCGCTTCCCTTGACAAAATCTCTTACAGGTGTGGGAAAATATATCTACGAAATAGCCAAAAGAGCAGATCAAGACCTTCTTTTTTGGTATGGCGGGATTGTTGCACAAAAATTGCATGAACCAAAAGAGGGTGGAGTATTTGCACATGTGATCGAGTCTGCTGTAACGGTCAGAGCTGTGAAAAAAGCTTTGCGTTTTATGGTTGGTATGCTAAAAAGCAAAGAGGTATATGATCTGTACTGGGAACCAAACTATATATTTCAAAAAGGTATTCGATCCAAAAAAAAAGTTGTTACGATCCATGATATGTCCATCATTCGTTATCCTCAATGGCATCCCAAAGAGAGGGTAGAGTATTTCTGCAAACATCTTTTTTCATCGATACATGAAGCGGATATGATTATCACGGATTCCTATTTTTCCAAACGGGAGATTGTTGAACTGAGCGGATGTGAAGAGAGCAAGATAGAGGTTATCCATCTTGGAGTTGATTACAATCTGTATAAACCTCTGGCAAAAGAAAAGGTGAAACATTTAAAGGATCGTTTTGCTTTGGAAGATGAGTTTGTGCTTTTTGTGGGAAGTATCGAGCCAAGGAAAAATCTTTTGAATCTGCTCAAAGCATATATGAAACTTCCTAAACCACTGAAAAAGCGATATCCATTGGTTCTTGCTGGGTTTAAGGGATGGGAAAATAACGAAATTATGCAGATAATTGAAAAAGAGCATATCCGATATCTTGGATATGTCAGTGAGAGTGATCTTGTCGGATTGTACAACCTTGCATCTGCTTTTGTCTATCCCTCCTTTTATGAAGGATTTGGTTTGCCTCCATTGGAAGCGATGAGCTGTCAAACAGCTGCGATTGTATCCGATGCGGCTTCGTTGCCTGAAGTATGTGGGGACGCCGCATTGTATGTCGATCCATATGATGTAGATGATATTGCATTGAAGGTACAGTTGTTGCTTGAAGATCGAAAAAAACGTGCATCTTTGGCCGAGGCTGGACGAAAAAGAGCGCTGCAGTTTGATTGGGAAAAAACAGCAGACAAGCATATGAAACTTTTTGAAAGAGTAGTGAAGTGTTAGGCACGTTTCGTTTTTTTCTTGCATGGGTAGTGATGCTTTCACACTTGCCAAACTCTCCTTTTCCTCTTGGTTTTAATCCAGCAGTAAGCGCTGTTATCTGTTTTTACTTTATCAGCGGATATTTGATGTATTTTTCCTTTTACAAGGAGGTGAGAAAAGGGCTCTCTTTTCAAAAACAGATACTCTTTTTTTATATAAAAAGGGTTTTGAGACTTTTTCCTCTTTATCTTATCGTTCTTTTTTTGACCATGCTTGTGATAGCGATATGGGGACCATCACAGATGGTGCCTCTTTTGCATCAGGAACTGGGTTTTAGCAAGATTTTTCTTAATGTACTGCTTATTTTCAACAACTATGTTTTTGATCCATTTATCATAAAGCCTTTACTCCCGCATCCACTGATTCCTCCTACCTGGTCTCTATCGACAGAGTGGCATTTTTATCTGTTGGTTCCGTTTTTTTTCTATCTGTTTGCAAGAAAACCGCTTGTTTTTGTATCTATTTTGCTTATATCGATGGGATTTGAGTTTTTTGCATTTTCCCACCAAACAGGAGTCCATTTGAACTCCGACAATTTTGGATATCGTTATATTTTTGGGGTTTTGTGGATATTTATGGTGGGTTTTTTCTATGCTGCCGGGAAATATAGAGTTGTTTTGAAGATTTTGTATGTTTTTGTTTTTCTATTCTTTTTGTCTGTTGCATTTACATGGAGTACGCATCCCTTTGTGAGAGAGATTTTCTTGGCAATACTTTTTCTTCCCTTCATTCCAAAAATCATGAGGATACCTTTTCGATATGACCCATTTTTCGGACATCTTTCCTATCCGATCTTTTTATCGCATTTTTTTATTTTCTTGGCATTGGAAAAACTTGGATTTACACATCCTGGTTTAGGGTATTACTGGATAGTATTTGGCTTAGTTTTACTGTTTTCATATGGGTTAAGTCTTGTTCAAAAGCGTATCGATAGGATACGAAAAAAGTTTTAAAACAATTTTTTAGTATAATTTTTAAAAAATAAAGGAGAGTGTATGCTAAGCAGAGACGATGTAGCAGCATTGTATATAGCGATGTTTCAAAGAGCTCCGTCAAAGTCAGAGCTTGATTCTTGGTATAATGATGCAATAGAACACAGGCGAGACCTGGGTAGCACAGCAGAAGCAATGCTTCAAGCAGCCCAATTAGCTGTTAATGGTTTTGGATTGCAAAAGATGTATCCTCAATATATAAATGTTGATCCTACAAATCCAGAGAGTGTACGAAACATAATTTCTACTGTGTATGAGACTCTTTTTAACAAATCATATCAAGATGATCCAAATGGAATTGATACTTGGGTTAATCAAGTTATTAGTGGGCAACAATCTATTGGTGAAGCAATAGCTTCAATTAAAATTATTGGAGAAGGAATTGCAACAAAACCAGATGACTATAGAGCGTTTTTTAAAACAGATATAGATTTTAATAACGCTTTTCATGCAGCAAAAGCGTTTGAGGCAAAAGTAGATGCAGCTATGGAAGTTGCAAATACCATAGAAAATGTAAAAGTGGATGAAAATACGCTCAAAAAAATGCAAGACTTGATTAAAAGTGTGGCATCTGAAGCAGATGTTTCAATTGTTAAAAATATGGCACAATATATGAAAAATGAAGTAGAAGATCACAGCGATAACAACCAGCAACAAAATAATGGATCATCCCAATCCTATGATTGGTGGGCAGAAGATAAAGCGGAACTTGAAAAAATGCCAGTTCCAATGAGACAGGAGTATCTCAATTTTCTTAAGCAAGCTGTTCAAGATCATTTGGCTCTATACAATACCCATTCAAACTATGATGCACAGATGCTTCAACAATTGGCAAATCTTGAAACAAGTTTTGATCTCCAGGAAAAACAGCTATATCAAAAATATCATATTCCGTATGATTATGATAATGAGACCTTTTTACCAAATTATGATATTCTCAATAACCCTCAATTGGCTCAGGAATATTTCAATATTGAAAAAAGTTATCTCCAAAAATCGGCTCAAGCATTAAATTCAGTAAATGTTTACGATGTGGAAAGTTTTCATCCAGTTTTTGCTTTAATCCAAGAGATGGATGAAAAAGAGGATGCATTGGGAATAGATATTCTTACAAGTGCAAATGCTTCGAATGATTATGATTTTCATGGTTCCTCAAGTGATATGGTTCATTTTGAAGAGAGCTTGAGTGGAGTTATCGTCGTTTCGCAAGATACGGAGGAAAATGTATATCTTCATCAAGATCAAACAGATACTGATGAAACAGTAGATCAAGTTGATTCACTCAATATTAATGATGATATGTTACACAGTTAATCCAGTGTGAGGCTTTTGCCTCGCATGCTTTTAGATGATATCTTTTATCTCTTTAATCATCTTCTTGTATAACCACATAGCCAACAAAGATGTCATGAAAACAGAAGATAGAGCAATTGCTACATCAATATCTCTTTTTAGATCTCCGAACAAAAATATATTTTGCATCGGTTCTATAAAATAGTATATGGGGTTGTAATCCACCAAAAAGGGATATTTATTATAGATCATTTCTTTAACATAGATGATAGGTGTCATCCAGAACCAAAGCTGCAAAATGATTGGAATGACCTCTTTGAGATCTTTGAAAAAAGGATTGAAAAGAGAAAAAATGATTCCGAGACTCATTCCAAACAGAGATACTAAAATCATCATACAAGGTAAAAGGGTGAAAAACTGCCAGGTAATAGGTTGATGGACGAGGAGTAAAAAAAGGATCCCCAAAACCATGGATATGGCATAGATGATAAATTCTGTCAGTGTAATAGAAAGATAAAAAACATACATGGGGATTGGTATTTTTTTGATGATATGGGCTTTTTCAAAGATAGAGTTGGAAAGTCGTGCCACAAGTGCAGAAAAAAAATTCCATGTCAGAAGTCCTGGAATGAGATAGATACTGTATGCATATTTACTCTCTATGATGCCAAGTTTCATTTTCATAAAATCTGAAAAGATGATGGTATAGATAAATATGCTGATCAAAGGAGAGATAAGCAGCCACAGCTGACCAAAGCTGGTTCCTGCATAGCGCTCTTTAAGATCTCTTCTGGCAAATTCTATGCTCAATTTGAAGTTATGAGCGACAGCTCGTATCAATCAGGCTCTCCTAAAATCATCTTCAATTCTTACAATATCATCCTCTCCCGTATATTCGCCAACCTGTGCTTCAATGAGTATAACAGGAATTTTCCCGGGATTGGCAAGTCTATGGACTTCACCAAGTTTGATATAGGTTGATTCGTTTGAACGCACAAGGTATGTTTTGTCACCAACAGTGACTTCAGCAGTGCCGCTAACTACGATCCAGTGTTCGCTCCTATGGTAATGCTTTTGCAATGAGAGCCTTTTCCCAGGTTTGACGATGATTTTTTTGAGTTTGTAGTTGTCCTCTTCGATAAGCACCTCATATGTACCCCATGGCCTGTGTACTTCGATGTGGTGGGAAGCGAGATGGGGGAAGTTTTTTTGTATTTTGGGAATAAGTTCTTTGATTTTTTGGCTCGAGCCTTTTTTTGTCACAAGTAAAGCATCTTTTGTATCGATGATAATCAGATCTTCCACGTCCACCAACGCTACAGGTTTATCTGCAAGAGCAAAATTGTTTTTGCTTTGTAGTTCGATTGTTTCGCTTCCCGAAAGCTCTTGGGAAAGAGCATCGAAACTCCCTACATCATTCCATCCAATATCGGCTGGAACCATTGCAATATTATCACTTTTTTCCATCACTGCATAGTCTATAGAAATGTCTGGGATTGTATTCATAAAGTGCTCTTTTATGGAAAGCATATTGTGCTGATTTATAGCATTTTCATACGCTTTGAGAGCATTTTCATATACTTTTGGAGCATATTGTTGAAGTTCACTGAGATAAGTGCCTGCTTGAAAGAGAAACATCCCGGCATTCCAAAAATATCGCAAGTTCTGTTTATTTGTTTCAAGATATCTTTGTGCTGTTGCCATGTCCGGTTTTTCATGAAATCGCTTAACACTGTTTCCATCTGCTTCTATGTAGCCGTATCCTGTATTGGCTTCATCGGGAACGATACCGAAAGTAACGAGTTTTCCATCTTTGGCAAGTTTTTTGGCCGTCTCAATTGTCTTTTTATATGAGTGTACATCTTTGATCAGATGATCTGATGGTGTAACAAATACCAACTCTTCTGGGTCTAGATCGAAACAGGCAAATGCAATAGCGGGAGCAGTGTTTTTTCCAAAAGGCTCGAGGATGAATCTATGTTTCTTATGTAAAAAGTCTATCTCTTCTATCTGATCCAAAGCGATAAAATAGTGCTCTTTGTTTGTAATGATATGTGCCTCTTTGCAAAAAGGTGCATTTCTTTGAAGCGTTTTTTGAAACAGTGAGTGATTGTCAAACAGTTTGACAAACTGTTTTGGCATCAATTTCCTGCTTAATGGCCACAGTCTTGTCCCGCTCCCGCCACATAAAATGATGTTATGCACACTTTCTCCTATAGATACGCTTGAAGAACTTTTGGCACTGCAATAGTACCATCTTTTTGTTGATAATTTTCCATAATGGCGATGAGTGTCCGGCCAACTGCAAGGCTTGAACCGTTGAGGGTATGGACGAGTCTGTTTTTTTTGCCATCTTTAAAACGGATCTGTGCCCGGCGAGCTTGAAAATCTCGTGTATTTGAGATAGAACTGATTTCTCGATATTTTCCTTGTCCTGGTAGCCACACTTCAAGATCGATCGTTTTGGCCGCGCTAAAACCAAGATCACCTGTACAAAGCATTACATGGCGGTGCGGAAGCCCAAGTTTTGTAAGTAAACTACTTGCGCATTCTACCATCTCCTCAAAGACTTTGTCGCTCTCTTCAGGTCTTGTTATGGCAACGAGTTCCACTTTGTCAAATTGGTGTTGACGTATCATTCCCCGCACATCGCGTCCGCCGCTTCCAGCCTCTTTTCGAAAACATGGCGTATAGGCTGTGAGCTTGATAGGATCTTCCAAATCCTTGATGATCTCATCTCTATAGAGATTTGTCAGCGGGACCTCAGCTGTTGGAATCATGTAGAGATCTTCATCGCAAATTTTGAAAAGATCCTCTTCAAATTTCGGAAGTTGGCCCGTTCCAAGAAGGGTTGCACTGTTTGCCATAAAAGGGACGCAGACCTCTTCAAAGCCATATTCTTTGTTATGATCAAGCATGAAATTGATCAGGGCTCGCTCCAATCTAGCTGCCTCTTTTTTCAGTACGCTAAAGCGGCTTTTAGCAAGTTTTACGCCTCTTTCAAAATCGATCCATCCGAGCTTTTCACCTAGCTCCCAGTGCTCTTTTGGTTCAAAATCAAATTTTTTTGGCTCAAGAATCTTTTTGAGAACCACATTGTCCTCTTCATCTTCGCCAACAGGAACATCGGGATCGGGAGGATTTGGTATGGTAAGAGCGATATTTTTGAGTTTTTCTTCAAGATCTCTTACTACTTCTTGATGTGCTGCAATTTTGCCTTTATTGATCTCAAGTTCATTTTTCAGTTCATTGATATCTTTACCCTCTCTTTTATACTGGCCAAACATTTTAGAAAGAGAGTTTTGTTTGGTTTGAAGCTCTTGCAGGAAAGTTTTTTCTTTTTTGTACTCTTCAAAAAGTTCTTTGAGTTCAGCCAAAACTTTCTCTTCTACACCTTTTGTCTGCAGTCTTTTTGCAATCGTGTCAAAATCTTTTTCCAATGCTTTTAGATCGATCAAAATCGCCTCCAAAACTGTTTTTGTAATTATAGTGCAAATATGCTTTTAAAGGTTTGAACTAGAATCATAAAAAATTCAGAATTTTGATTTTGCTATAATAAATTGAAATTATCTTAAAAGAGGCAAAAATGCACTACACTATACCAAGAGAGCTTTTTGAGGAGTTAGCGAAAAATGTGGGAAAAGAGAGTGCAGAAAAGTTAGTCAATACCATCGAGAAGTTTTTAGATATTATCCAACAAGAAAGTCAAAAAGAGATAACACAAAAAAAAGAGAGTCTTAAGGCTGAACTCTATAATGAATTAAGAAATGAACTTGCTACAAAAGAGTTTGTTCGAGCGGAGATTAATGAGGTCAGAGCTGAGATTAATGAAGTCCGGGCCGAGATCAATGAAGTTCGTGCCGAGATTAGACAAAACACTCTGCTTTTAAAAGTACTTATAGGTATATCGATATTCGCATTGACTCTGTTTAATCCAAATTTTATAGCTTTGATTGAAAAGATAGTGAAGTAAAAAATAGGCAAAAATTGTACATTGATAGTCTTTATTTTAAAGTATTAACAATATACTTAAAAAACTTTCTATGTGGATGCATATAAGGAAGATATTCTGGATGCCACTGTATTCCTAAAATCGGAAGTTTTTCATGCTCAATTGCTTGGATGATGCCGTTTCGATCTTTTGCAGCTATACGAAGATCCTTGCCAAGGACGTTGATGGCCTGATGATGCAAAGCATTGGCTTTTATAGTGGAGGTTTGTAGAATGGAATAGAGTTTTGTATGAGGAAGTATCGTGATAGTTTGTAAAGGAAATGGTGTATAAGGGTGTTGATACTCTAGATCCAGGTCCTCAACATTTGGATGAAGCGAACCTCCCAGCGCGACATTGATGAGTTGCATTCCTCTACATATTCCAAAGATTGGTAGCTTTTTATCAAAGGCCTGGTGAAACAGCTCCAGTTCTATTTTGTCTCTTTTTTCTTCACATGGCCATTCTTGGTGAAGGCCGTACTCTTTTGGGCAGATATCCGTTCCGCCGCCAATCAATAGAGCATCGAAATCTTTTGGTAGAGTACTATCTGGATGGATAAAGATTGGTTTTGCATGGAAGAGTTTGAGTAAAAAATGGATAAAAAGCCAGCTGTTTCGGTTTTTATATCTGCTTCCTGTTACGACAATCTGTTTTTTGCGAGCCAATTTCGTACTTTCTCAATCCATAGATCTGTAATAAACCACAGTGGTGTGTGTTGAAACTCCCAATATTCGTGCATCAGATCATACAATTTTTGTTTTTCAAATGCTACATTTTCCACAAGACTCCACTGATTGAACTCAAATGCAATACTCCAGTTCGGTTCATCTACTTTTGAATTGGGCAAACGGTAGTGAAAAGCGGGTCTTGGATCCAGCTTTTGTTCAGGAAGCTGCTTTTTGATATCAGGATTGATATATACAAGCAGCGGCAAAAGATCCAAAGCTCTATTTCTTGTAGGATTGTAGAAGATGTAATCTTGGATAAATTCTTCTAAAGAGGGATTGTATGCAAAATCAAGAATAAGATCGATATACTCTTTGTCAAACGGCTCGATAAACCAGGTAAGTTTTCTGGTCAGATCTACATCGATTGTTTGCATGATGTAATCTTGAAGCAAAACAAAACTTCGTAAAATGTTTAAAATGGATACCACTTCAAAAGAGGGTGTTTCGATATTGATATGCATGCCAAAAGCATAGAGTGCGGAGGCACTCGTTCCTAATGCCCCGTTCTTTCGAAGAGACTCTTTGAGCTCTTCCATAGAACGTAACTTGTCAAAAGGGATAGGAGGAGTAACAATTTCATAAGGAATGACCAATTCTGAAAGGGAATAGATCAACTCTTTGAAAAGATCGAAATCTTTGAAAAGATAGTGACTGCTTGTTTTTCTCAAATAGATAGAATCGAGATAGATAGAAAAGTTGCCAAATTTTGTCTCTTTGATACGGGTTTCATATTCATCGATTACCTCTATTTTACCGTCAAAAAGCTTTTGGATGATGTGTGCCGTTTGGACCGGTTTGAGACCGGTATATTCAATCTCAAACCCGGCTCTTCTGATATTTCCATCAGATGTTTTTACAATGGGAGGCAGTTGAAACATCAAATCTCTTTGGGACAGCTCATCTCCACTGAGATTCTAATCTCATCTCCCTCTTCATAGGCATAAAATCTGTGCTTTTTGCACCAGTTGGCATTGGCGTGATTTGCAAGTCTCAGCGCTTCTAACTCAGCTTCCTCTTTTGTCGCAAAGCTCTTATCAAGCCACTTTTCATGTAACGTCTCATCTTTTTTCGCACATCCACACATCTTATCCATAACGATTTTATACATTACAATCCTCCGTATATTTTTTTGAAAAGTATTATAGCAGCAAATGTACTTGATATTGTCAATGTTACATTTAAAAGAATATTGAGTAAAGCCCTAATCCATAGCCCATCTTGGATCATCAAAAAGGTTTCTAAACTAAAGGTACTAAATGTTGTTAGTGCTCCTAAAAATCCAGTGATGAGCATTGCTTTATAGAGCGGATTGATGGATTGTTCAAAGTACATATACAAAAAACCGATGATAAAACTTCCGAGAACATTGACAGTAAGGGTGCCAACTGGAAAAAGAGAATGGGTGATTTTTTGCATCCAGGTGGCAATGAGAAACCTGGAAATTGCTCCAAAAAAGCCTCCTATGCCCACCGCAAAAATGACTGAGAAGTTCATTGCTCAAACTTTGGATGTTTATAAAGAAGCACTTCTACATCTTGCAGCGTGACGAGTGCTTCTTGCAAATGAGGCTCTATCGAAGTCAAAAAACCTCTTATTTTCGCTTCTGTATCGATACATTCGATGATCAACGGAAGAGTTTGGCTCATACTCCAGACATTGAAAGAGTGGAGTTCACTATGTGCTCCCATTCCAGCTGCTGCTTTATACACCGTGGCACCGGCAAGGCCATACTCTTTGGCATCTTTAAGGAGCATTTCCCATAAAGGCTTTCCGTCAAGTCTGTCATCATTATCGATGTAGATTTTCAGTACTTTTCTGTTTCCAAGATAGCGCTTCATGAATGAATCCTTTGTGAAATTGTTTGAAGGGTATTTTTAGCATACTGATAAAATCTTTTTGCTTCTTCCAAAGATGGTTTTCCGGTAGGCAATAGTCCCAGATCTCCTGGATATCTAGCTTCTATGTATAATGCGTCTAAAAGTTCTATTGTCTCTTGGTCATAGGGTATATCAGTTCTTTGGAAAAGAGTTTCAAGTTTATGTATTTTAGGGACTTCCATTTTTTTCGCTTCTAAATAAGCCTTGAGACACTTTTCGATAGCTTGTTGTGCATGGAATGCCACCATATGAGTTAAATGTGGATTGCTGATGATCTCTTCTATCACTAAGATATCATCTTGTGCAGCATTTAGCCATTCCTGAGCGACATTTTGTCCCATAAAACAATGCCTTCATTCAATATTTTTTTGCTAAAAGAGCTTTGAAGTTCGACAAATTTTTTATACATTGGTTGTGTATGGACAATCAGATCTATTGGAACAATTTTTTGAAGATCGCTTACTTTCTTGGCAACTTGCAAATATATCTTACTTTTTTCCTGCCAAGTTGTTGGAAATTGTTTATCATTTGTTACGATATAAAGATCAATATCGCTATGTGAATGTTGAGTGTTGGTTGCGTATGAACCAAAAAGGATGATTAGTACGGTATCCTTTTGTAATCTTTGTACAATTTGTTTAACTATTTTGTTCACAACGTACCTCAAAAATAGCTTTGTTGACTGCTTGCATCTTTTTTGCTGCTTCTTCTTTGGCTTTTTGCTCACCTTTTTGAAGTATTATAGCGATATCTTCATCACTGATACTCTCCCTTCGCTCGCGCATCGGTTCTAGTACCTTTTCGATCGCTGCAGCGCACCATTTTTTGCACTCCACGCAGCCAATACCTGCAGTTTTGCACCCTTCTTCCACTTTTTTTATCGTTTCTTCATCGCTGAAGGCTTTATGATAATCGTAAATGAGGCAGACTTCAGGATTTCCTGGGTCAGTTCGTTTGACTCGTTGTGGATCAGTTTTTGCAACTCTTAGTTTGCTCCATACTTCATCTGGTGTATCGCTTAAAAAGATGGCGTTATTGTAGCTTTTGCTCATTTTTCTGCCATCAAGTCCAGGGAGTCTTGGAGTAGGGCTTAAAAGCTCTTTTGGTTCAGTAAAAACCTTACATTCAAAAAGGTGATGAAAACGTCGTACGATTTCTCTAGCGATTTCAAGATGTGGTCTTTGATCCTCTCCGATGGGAACCGCCTGGGCATCATAAAGGATGATATCTGCCGTTTGTAGAACTGGGTAGGTCAAAAATCCTGCTGTATGAATATCTTTGTTTTTGATCTGGGCAAGTTGGTCTTTGTAGGTTGGATTTCGCTCTAGCCATCCAAGGGGTGTGATCATATTGAGCAGTACATACAGCTCAGCATGTTCTTTGATTGCACTTTGGATAAAGATAATGCTTTTTTGCGGGTCGATCCCAGCTGCTATCCAGTCTCTTACCAGTTCTATACTTAAATGTTTTAGATTCAATTTATCCTCATAACTGGTAGAAAGGGCATGCCAATCTGCAACAAAAAAGAAACATTCATTTTTCTTTTGCAATTTTACCCAGTTTTTTAAAACACCTAGATAGTGTCCGAGGTGCAGTTTCCCAGTCGGTCTCATTCCACTGACAATTCGCAAAATAGTCTCCTTTAGTAGCTTTCTTCTTCATATTCTTCTCGTTCACCCCGTTTTCTTGGACGAAGGATAATCGGGGTGCCTTCAAGATCGAAATTCTCTCTCAAAACATTTGCCAAATAGCGTTTGTAGCTAAAATGCAGACCCTCCGGTCTATTCATAATGAGGGCGATTTTGGGTGGTTTTGTGTCATACTGCGTAGCGTATAAAATCTTAACCGGTTTTCCTTTGTATGATGGAATTTGATGGCGAATCTGGGCTTCTTTGATAACTCGGTTGAGTTGTCCTGTTGGAATCCATGTGGAGTAGTTTTGGTAGACTTTTACAATTAAATCATACAATCTGTCTACCCGTTTCCTTGTTTTGGCGCTGAGCGTAATGATGGGTGCATAGCTTAAAAACTTGAATCTGTCGCGAACCTCTTTGACAGCTTCTTCATAGCTCTTTTTTGCAATATCCCATTTATTGAGAACGATGATGCACGCAAGTTTATATTTATCGATATAGCCTGCAATTCTTTCGTCCTGTTCTGTTATTCCTTCACTCGCATCCAGTACCAAAAGTGCCACATCGGCTCGTTCTAGCATCTTCTGGGTTCGGTTCAGGGCATACTTTTCGATGCCAACAATCTTGCCTCTTCTTCTAATTCCTGCAGTATCGATAAAAGTGATCACTTTATCGTTATAAATCGTACTTTCATCGATGGTATCGATGGTTGTACCGGCAATATCACTCACGATAGAACGTTCTTCTTTGAGTAAAGCATTTAGCAAAGAACTTTTTCCAACATTGACGCGTCCAAGAATCGCTACATTGATTTCATTCGATTCTTCTTGCTTTTTTTCTCCCTCATTGATGGCTAAAAGCTCATCAAAATCCGGCTCTTCATCGATTTGTAACTCAATAGTCTCTTTTTTAGGAAGCTGCTTTTCCACCCACTCAAGAAGTCTTTTTACTTTTCTATTGTGACTGACTGAAATAGGGAAAATCTCTTGCGTGCCAAACTCGTAAAAATTCCAGACATTCTCTTCTTCTTTGTCATTGTCTATTTTATTGACAACAAGGGCAATTGTTTTGCCAAGTTTTTGCAAGGATCTAAAAATTTGCTTATCTTCTTCATCAGGGAGTTTCTTCCCATCAACCATGTACAGGATGATATCGGCATCTTTGGCAGCTTCAAGGCTTTTTTGCTTCACCTTTTCAAACAGCTCATCCCTATCTTCGATTCCCCCAGTATCCAAAATTTCAGCCTCTTTTTCACCAATTTGCGCAATACGCCTTTTTACGTCTCTTGTAGTGCCTTCCGTTTCGCTTACAATGGCGTCACGCTGCTTGAGGATTCTATTAAAAAGGCTGCTTTTGCCAACGTTTGGTTTTCCTATGATTGCTATTTTTTTCATTCTTTTTCCGCTATCTTTTCTATGTATATCGATTCGCTCGGAAATGCAAAGTCGCTACCGTTTCGTTGAACGATTTCCATGATTTTTAGGTTGATATCTTCTTTGATTTCTAAATATTTTGCCCAATCAGCCGTATTGGTAAAACAGTAGATGAAGATGCTCAGACTGCTATCTTCAAATTCGTCAAAATTGACAAGCAAAGTAGCTTTTTTTGCAATTCCTGGATGGGATTTTAGCATATTTCGAATATCTGTTAAAATATTATGCATCTGCTCGTGTGTTGTAGAGTAGACAAGGCCTATTCGCATTTTGATGCGTCTGATATTGCGCCTTGAAAAGTTTTCTATCGGGTTGTTGGCAATCATCTGGTTTGGAACGGTTACCAGGGATTTTTCAAAGGTTCTTACTTTTGTGGTGCGCAGGCCAATATCTTCTACCGTTCCTTCCACGTCGCCTACTTTGATCCAATCATCGATTTTTAAAGCTCGATCGGCCAAGATGCTAAGGCCTCCAAAGAGATTGGCTGCCGTATCTTTGGCTGCTAGTGCAAATGCCAAACCACCAAGTCCGAGTGAAGCCAAGAATGCACTGACGTTGATATTCCAAACCTGTAAAATGGAGACCAAGCCAATGGCAAGGATGAAAATTTTCAATGTTTTTATAAAAAATGCGCCGATTTCACGATAGAGTTCTCTTCCGAACCGCTTGGCGAATTTATAGATTGTTTCATCCAGGACATGTACCATATTGTAAAAAATCCAAAAAATTTCAAAAATGATTAAAGATTTAAGTGTCTTATCGAAAACTTCATTTTCTATATCCATAACCAAGAAGGCAAAGTACAAACCAAGAATGATGAAAGCAAACTTGAGTGGTCCTTCAATAATTTCCAAGAGTTTGTCATCGAAGGTTGTTGTAGTGAGTTTGGCGATTTTGTGGATAATTTTGAGAACAAAAAAGGTAAAGACTTTTCTAAGAAGCAAAAAAAGCAGGAAAATTCCCAAGCCTTCGGCAAATTTATACAGAGGCATACCTAAAAATGTGTTGGTAGTAGCAAAGAGAGTGACCTCCTTTTTGATCTGAGCGAACTGTATTTTCCAGTTGCCTATCTGTTTGTTGAGCATATACAGCATAGATGTATCAAGGGAAACCGGTATATAGGGATTGGAAGAGTGTTTTTGGACATAGCTTTTGATCGTTTGTGATATGTGCAGTGCTTTTGAAGAGCGCTTTTTCAAATAGGAAAAAAACGTTTCAAACTCTAATCTGAGCCAATCGTGAATGAGTTTCTCTTTCTTTTTGAATTGCGCCAAAAGAAGTTTTTGGAGATACGATACTTTGTTGCTGTTTTCCAAGATTTCCCAGCGCTCTTTTTCAATGGAGAGCTTTTTGATCTTTTTTTCTAAATATGCGATCTTTTTTTCGATTTTTTCTACCGCTTTTTTAGGTGGAAGCTTGAAATCGATGAATCGCAGTTTTGCAAGAAGTCTGTCGAGCCACTGGGGATAGTGCTTGAAAACGGCGTCGATAAAAGCTTGATGGGCCAAGAGCAGTTTTTTGTAATAGATCTTTTCCAGTTTTAACGTGACATTTGTAGGATCTTTTTGTATGTTTTCTTCAATATCGTCAAGTTGGTCCTTAAGATGCTTTATTGCATCCTTTTTTTCATATGCTTTTGCTAAAAGATCGTTAATCTTTTGATAGGTAGCGATAAATTGTGTATCGTTTTTTATGGAAAAATCTTTTTCATGGACCAGAGTCGGTTTGGATTGGAGTGTATCGATGATTTTTTTGATAAGAGTTTGCTGCAGTTTGTAATCTGGTGATGATTGATTGAGATCTTTCAAAAGAGTTTCAAAAACTTTTGGATTGTTTTGCTGTTCCAAAGAAGCATTGATGTCCAAAGCAAAAAGATGAACAAAAAAAAGAAGGCATATGAAGATAATTTTCGGCATCGCTGCTCTTTCAAAAGTTTTGTTACAATTTTATCAAAAAAAGCTGGGGATATGCGTTATTTTTATACCGTTCTTTTTTGCACTGTCATACTCTTTGCAAAAACAATCGATGCCGAATATAAAGTGACTTTTGGTCTGTTTGGAACTGTGGGAAAAGTGTATGCCCATTATGAAAGCAATGCCACTAATTATAAGATTTTGATCAAAGCCAAAGCTGTCGGTATGGCCAAGCTCTTTTCTCACAAAAGAGTGGAAGAGTATGGAAGTGAAGGAACTATTGTGCAAAATGGACTTCTTCGACCAAAAATCTTTTATCGCATCAGACAGACAACAAAAAGAAGAGACTATAAGAAATATACATTTGATTACAAAAACAAGAAAATCGTTCTTTATACCGATAAAAACAAGTACGGCAAATTTCATGTTAAACATAAAGAATTACTGCCTTATTTTACGGACAATGATGTGCTGACACTCTATTTCAATCTGCAAAAATATCTCAAGCCAAATCAACTCCATTACAAATTTCAAGCGGTAGGGGGTTCAGAACAGGAAGGGAAAATCGACGTCGATATCTTGCAGGGCAAATCAAAAAGAAAAATAGAAAAGCTTTTAAAGGTTGACGGGCTCTATCTTGCGGTGAAACTCTATCAAAAAATATTCGCGAGTAAAGAGGGGCTTTTGTATATCGTTTTGAACAAAGATGGCATCGCAAAACGAGGACTTTTGAAAGATGTGATCTTTTTTGGAGATGTAAAAGGTATTTTAGTCAAAAAGGAGGTGCGTGAGTAGACTCGACAAAGGTGTTTTGTATATGCTCATCGCCTCTGTGTTGTTTGCGGGGATGGGGGTCTTTGCAAAGCTTCTGAGCCAAAATCTTCCAAGCCTTGAAGTGGTGTTTTTCAGGAACGTTTTTGGAGTATTGTTGGTCGGTGCTTCGCTGCTTCATACACCGATGACGCATGAAGGTGGGAGGCCATGGCTGCTTTTTTTTCGTGGATTTATCGGTTTTTTGGCGCTTTTGATGTTTTTTTACGATATTGCCCATATTCCTTTGGGTGAAGCGATGACCTATTCAAAAACTTCTCCTATCTGGACAGCTATCTTTGCGTTTATCTTTTTGCATGAAGCATTGAGCCCACGTCAGTGGGCAGCGGTTTTTTTAGGTTTTTTTGGCATTGTTTTCATTACCGATCCTTTTCGTACCCCCTTTGATAAATATGATCTTTTAGGAATTTTGAGTGGCATGGGTGCGGCTTTGGCGTATACGAGTGTGCGTGAACTCAAACGCTACTATGACACACGGGCTATCGTTCTTTCCTTTATGGGAGTTGGGACGATAGGTCCCGTGGTACTGATGCTGTTAGCTCCATATATTGAGAGTCAAGAACTCGATTTTATGTTTGCTTCATTTGTGATGCCAAAAGGAGTGCTTTGGATCCAGATCGTTGCAATGGGAGTTTTGGCAACGTTTGCACAAATTTTCATGACCAAAGCTTATGGTGTGACAAAAGCCGGTATTGTTGGGGCGGTGAGTTATAGCAACATCGCTTTTTCTATCCTGTTTGGCCTGTTGTTTTTAGGGGATCCGATCCCAGAGTTTGTCAAGATTTTGGGTATAATCTTGATAGTTATCAGTGGAATACTTGTAGCAAGGAAATAGGATGGCGGCATTGGAGCTTTTGGATAGATACACTTATGAAGATTATAAAAAGTGGGAGGGACGATGGGAACTGATTGATGGTATCCCGTATGCGATGAGTCCAGCGCCGTATCCAAAGCATCAACGGTTATTACTTAGAACAGCAAAAGAGTTGATGGAAACGATGGAGTGTAAGGAGTGTGAGGTTTTTATTTCTCCTATCGATTGGAAGGTGAATGAAGATACTGTTGTGCAGCCCGATGTCGCTATCTTTTGCGAAGAGACGCAAGAACAGTACTTTACGAAAACACCTCCGGTGGCAGTAGAAGTGCTCAGTGAAGCGACAGCATATAAAGATTTGACGACCAAGTTTGAGTTGTATGAAAGAACCGGTGTGCACTATTATGTGGTGATCAATCCGAAACGAGAGGTTGCAGAAGTGTTTTACAACAAAGGCAAAAAATTTGAGCTTTTGGGATATTTTGAGAAGGAAGGGAAAGTGGATATGCAGTGGAATGGGTGTGAAGCTTCAATTGATTTTAAAAGGGTGTTTACATGATTTTGATAGCGGGACCGTGCGTTATAGAGAGTCAGGAGCAGCTGGAGATCATTGCAGCAGATTTGAAAAAATATCATAAATCAAAGCAGATTGATTTTTATTTTAAAGCCAGTTTCGATAAGGCCAACAGAACAAGTCTTGATAGCTATCGGGGGCCAGGTCTGGAAAAGGGGCTAGAGATGTTAGCCAAAATCAAGGCCGATTTTGGATATAAGATCCTAACAGATGTGCATGAGAGCTATCAGGTAGAGGCAGTGGCTGAGGTGGCCGATGTGATTCAGATCCCAGCCTTTTTATGTCGCCAAACGGATCTGCTTGTAGCGGCTGCAAAAACAGATAAAATTGTAAACATTAAAAAGGGGCAGTTTATGCATCCTGAAGATATGAAATATAGTGTTTTGAAAGTTTTAAAAACAAGAGGGGTAGAAACTGCTGATTATGAAACAAGTAAAGAGGCCGGTGTATGGTTGACTGAGAGGGGAACCAGTTTTGGGTATAGAAATTTGGTAGTTGATATGCGAAGTTTGGTCATCATGAGAGATTTTGCTCCAGTGATTTTTGACGCAACCCATGCGGTGCAGATGCCAGGAGGCGCAGGTGGTAAAAGCAGCGGTAACAAGGAGTTTGTTGCTCCACTTTCACGAGCAGCAGCTGCAGTGGGAGTGGATGGGTTTTTCTTTGAGACGCACTATGATCCAAGCTGCGCTTTGAGTGATGGACCAAATATGGTAACGCCAAATGAGCTTGAAGCAATAGTAGATGATATTTTCAAAATACAAAGAGCATTGCATGTTTGATAAGAGTACAATTGTAGAAAAATTGAAAAGCTATTTTTCGACAAAACAAGAAATCAAATTTGCATACCTTTTTGGATCTGTTGCTAGCGATAAAGCATTTTCATTGAGTGATATAGATATTGCTGTGATGTGTTCAAAAAAGTGTAATGTCATGGAACTCATGGCACAATTGAGTTATCTTTTGAAGTTCGATGAGGTTGAAGTTGTGGATTTGTCACAAACACATAATCTTAGATTGATCAAAGAGATTATTCAAAAAGGGATAGTATTGAAAGATAGTCCAACAAGAGAAGAATGGGAACTACAAAAATATCACCAGGCTCTCGATTTTATCAATCATACGAAAGTGATTTATGGGTATTGATCTACAAAATATTAGTGAACGAATCTATAAAATCAGAGAAAATCTGAAATTTTTAGAAGAATATAAAGAGAGATGTCATGAAGCAATGCAAAGTAAAATTATAGGTGATGCCTTGTTGTATAATCTCTATTTACTAAGTGATAGAGTATTGCGATTGGCTGAAGTAGTATGCAGATATAAAAATGCTGGATATCCAGATAGTTACAGCGGTTTTATTTATCGTCTTGGTGATATTGGCGTTCTTGAAAAGGAGTTCGCCTATAAATTTGCTGCTATTGCAAAATTTAGAAATTTTCTTGCTCCTCAATATGAAGAGGTTGATAAAATCAGAGTTTGTGAAGCGATGAAAGAAAATCTTGATGATGTGAAAATATTTCTTGAGCAAATAGAACACAAAATAGGAGTGTAGATGCGAATCATAGAAGGAAAATTAAAACTTGATGGTAGTGAGAAAGTTGCGATCATAGCTAGCAGATTCAATCATATTATTACCGACAGACTCGTTGAAGGGGCAAAAGATGCCTTTTTACGGCATGGTGGCAATGAAGAGAATTTAGATCTTATTTTGGTTCCTGGAGCTTTCGAGCTTCCTTTTGCATTGGATAAGGTACTTTCAGCACAAAAATATGACGGTGTCTGCTGTTTGGGGGCGATTATACGAGGCTCGACGCCTCATTTTGACTATGTGGCGGCTGAAGCAACAAAAGGAATAGCGAATACCACTTTAAAATATCAAAAACCGGTGACGTTTGGTGTCTTGACAACCGATACGATCGAACAGGCCATTGAGCGAGCCGGGAGCAAAGCCGGTAACAAAGGGTTTGAAGCGATGACGGGGCTTATTGAGCTGATTGATCTATATAAAGGGTTGTAATGGCAACACGACATCAGGCACGAGAAGCGGTTATTGGACTTTTATATGCTTATGATTTGGGCAATCCTGAGATCAAAAAATTTGCCGAAGATATTTTGGAAGAAAAAAAGATTCGAAACAAGCAACGAGAATTTGCTTTAGGGCTTTTTAAAGGAACAGTTGAGCATCTTGAAACGATAGATCAAGCGATCAAAAAACATCTTGAATCGTGGGATATGGAAAGAGTAGGGCATATAGAACGAGCAATTTTGCGTTTGGGGGTATATGAGCTGCTTTATACCGACCTTGATCCCGCTATCGTTATAAACGAAGCGGTAGAACTTGCCAAACAACTGGGGACTGACCAAAGTCCAAAATTTATCAACGGCGTTTTGGATGCAATCGCAAAAGAGGTGAAACGTGGAAGCCAGGAAGCTTGAAAACTATACCTACCAAGACTATTTGGAGATTGACAAAACGACAAAAGAGCGTGTTGAGCTTATCTTTGGCCGCATCTATATGATGGCAGGAGCTAGTGCCAAGCATCAAGATGTAGTTTTGAATATAGCTATTACTCTTAAAAATGAGAGCCAATGTAAGCCAAGAGTTGCACCATACGATTTGAAACTTCGATGCAGTTTCGATCCAAGTGTAGAATCGGTGAATGTAGTGCAGCCCGATGTCATGCTCTTTTGTGAAGATGAGAAGCTTCCATGCGCGATTTTTGAAGTTTTAAGTCCATCAACCGCATCCAAAGACAAAACTGACAAACTAGCTTTATATGAGTGTGCCAGGATAAAGGAGTATTTTATCGTTGAGCCTGAGTATAAGGTAGTGGAGCGGTTTGTTTTGAAGGGGAAAAAGTATCAATTTGCTGGAAACTATGCTGAAAATATGCAAATGAAGGTTGAATGTATCGGCAAAGAGGTGGATGTAAGTGCATTTTTCGAAGGAGTGGAATGAGACTGAGTAAACGTGAGGCGTTGGATCTCATCAAAAATGCTGATTTGATTGAGCTAGGGCAGATGGCTTTAGCAAAAAAAAGAGAACTGCATCCAAAAAAAATTACAACATTTATCGTCGATCGCAATATCAACTATACCAATATCTGCTGGGTAGATTGCGATTTTTGTGCATTTTACAGAAAGCCAAAAGATGAGGATGCATATGTTTTGAGTTATGATGAGATTGATCAAAAAATAGAGGAGCTTTTGGAGATTGGAGGAACGCAGATTTTGTTTCAGGGAGGTGTCCATCCAAAACTCAAAATTGATTATTATGAAGATTTGGTTGAGCATATTCATACAAAGTATCCACAAATTACCATTCATGGATTTAGCGCAGTGGAGATTAGCTACATTGCCAAAGTAAGCAGGCTCAGTTACAAAGAGGTTTTAGAGCGTCTCAAGGCAAAGGGACTGAGCTCCATTCCTGGAGCAGGAGCCGAAATTTTAAGCGATCGCGTCAGAGAGATTATCAGTCCAAAAAAACTCTCCAGCCAAGAGTGGCTCGATATCCATAAGGCTGCTCATGAAGTTGGGATGAAAACAACGGCAACGATGATGTATGGAACGGTGGAAAGCGATGAAGAGATAGTTGAACACTGGGAGAAGATACGTGATCTTCAAGATGAGACGGGCGGATTTCGTGCCTTTATCATGTGGAGTTTTCAACCTTATAATACCGCTTTGCAAAAAAGTGGCGTTGTAACGCATAAAACAAGTTCAAACCGTTATCTGAGACTTCTTGCAGTCAGTAGACTCTTTTTGGATAATTTTAAAAATATTCAGTCTTCCTGGGTAACGCAAGGAAGCTACATCGGTCAATTAGCTCTGTTATATGGGGCGAATGATTTAGGATCCACGATGATGGAAGAGAATGTGGTCAAAGCTGCAGGTGCACAAAATCGAATGAACCAGGAAGAAATGATTCGACTTATCAAAGATGTAGGGGAGATTCCTGCAAAAAGAAATACGGCCTACGAGATTTTGGAGGTCTATGAATGAGAACTGTTTTATTTGTGATTTTATTACTACAAGGGGTATTGATGAGTGCAGAACTTCGCCATATAGAAGTAAACAATGTTCAAATTCCAGTGATTTTTGAAAAAGATACAAGTTTGCCGATAGCATCGATGCAGATTGTTTTTTTAAAAAGCGGAAGCATTGAAGATGGTGATTTACCAGGTCTTTCCAAAATGAGTGCAAGAATGCTCTCTCAAGGGACAAAAACACTTGGCAATGTTGGCTTTGCACAAAAGTTGGAAAATAGAGCCCTTCGATTTGGTGTCCATGCCGGTACGGAAACGCTTGTGATGGAACTCAGTGGTCTCAAAGAGCAGCTGGGTTATGGCTTGAACTTGGCTCAAAAGCTTTTGAGCGAGCCAAATCTTACAGAAGAGACACTTGCTAAAGTCAAGACAAATACACTTGGCTATCTTGCGCGAAAAAAGAGTGATTACGACTACATTGCCAGCGTCAATCTCAAAAAACTTCTTTTTGAGGGTACCCCTTTGCAAAATCCCAGTGACGGCACCGAAGAGAGTATACAGAAGATGCAATTAGCCGATATTGAGCAATTCATACAAAAACATCTTGTATTGAAGCGAGTGATTATTGTTGCGGGTGGAGATATCGAGTTTGAGAAGTTGCAAAAAGAGTTGCAAACGCTTTTGAAAGTGCTTCCAACGGGATCGATTGAGCCTTTGCCATTTTATGAAGCAAGTGATAAGCAAAAAGAGAAAATCCAGCATGAAAAAGAGATTCAGCAAGCCTATATCTATTTTGGAGCTCCATATCATGAAAAAATAGACAGCAAAGATCTTTATATCAGCAAAGTGGCTATGTTTATTTTGGGAAGTGGCGGTTTTGGCAGTCGTATGATGGAAGAGATTCGTGTGAAAAGAGGCTTGGCGTATTCGGCATACTCTTTGGCCAGAATCAACAAAAGCAACAGCTACTTTACAGGATATTTGCAAACTAAGCTCGAAAGTGCCGGTGAAGCCAAGGAACTTGTCAAAGAGGTCGTAAAAGATTTTGTTGAAAAAGGTGTCACTCAAAAAGAGTTAGAGAGTGCAAAAAAGTTTATTTTAGGAAGCGAGCCTTTGCGCAATGAGACACTCTCACAAAGACTCTCTAGAGCCTTTGGCGAATTTTATGCAGGCAAACCCCTTGGAAGTTCCCAAGAAGATCTTGAAAAAATCAAAAATCTTGATCTTAAAACCCTCAATACCTTTATCCACAACCATCCAGAGATAGAAAAACTCAGCTTTTCCATTGTAACCAAATGACCATACATGAAGAGCGACTCCGTAAAGTTGGCATCTATGATGCCATCTCTTTCGCTTTGCAGGCCCCTTTTTCCTATCGTGACTATAGATTAGAAAATCTTTTTGATGTGACGATACGCTCTTGGCAAAAACATCCAAAGTTTGTAAAAATGATAGCGTATGCGCATAATCGTAATCAAGACATTGAACTCATCTTTTTTCACACAACTTCCTATCATAAGCAGACGTTTCAGAGTGGAAACAGATTATATATCGAAGGCAAAGTGCAAAAGAGTTACGGAAAACTTCAAATCATCCAACCCAAAAAAGTGGCAAATTACAAAATAGGCAGGATTTTTCCTCAGTATCGGATTGCAATACGTGGTGATATCTTTGAAAAATTGAAAGAGAAGTATCTTATTAAAGAGAATCTTTTGCAAGAAGGATTGCCTGAAGAGATCGTTCAACTGCTTTTACAGATTCACTATCCAGACGCAGCATTTTATGAGGCTTGGAGACAAGAAGGAACTATAACTGGAAAATATCTCGATGCATTAAAATATGCCGAGAGTTTTTCCTACATGAAAAATCTCAAACAAAAAAGAGTTTATCAAAAAAGTATCGCGCAATATGCTCAAGATCCTGAACCTTTTTTATCTACTTTGCCATTTGAGCCGACAAACGATCAAAAAAAAGCTATATATGATATCTATAACGATTTGAAAAAAGAGGTAGCTGCTAGAAGAGTTATAGTAGGTGATGTGGGCAGTGGAAAAAGTCTAGTGATGTTTGCGACGGCTTTTATGAACTATCCCAACAAAACCTTTCTTATGGCCCCTACGACGATTTTGGCAGATCAGCTCTACCAGGAAGCCAAAAAGTTTTTGCCAAAAGAGATGAACATAGCATTGGTCACTTCAACGAACAAGGATTTTGATCACAATGCCCATTTTTTTATCGGTACTCACGCACTTTTGTATACCGATTTGCCACAGGCAACAGTGGTAATGGTGGATGAACAGCATCGATTTGGCACAAATCAGAGAAATCTTTTAAAAAAGATGGTGGAATGCAATGAGGGATCACCACACTTTTTCCAGTTTTCTGCTACGCCTATTCCTCGAACAAAAGCGATGATGCAAAGCGCTTTGGTGGATTATTCTTTGATCAAAGAGATGCCTTTTCAAAAGGAAATCACAACAAAAGTGATTTCCAAAGACTCTTTTAAAGAGCTTTTAGGACATATCAAGTCTGAAGTGCAAAAAGGGCATCAAGTACTTGTTGTATATCCACTGGTAGAAGAGAGTGAAAAGTACGGGTATAAATCATTGCAAGAGGCAAAAGATTTTTGGATGCGCTATTTCGATGGAGTTTATGTGACGCATGGAAAAGATAAAGAGAAAGAGGAGGTGTTGAAAGAATTTAGAGAACATGGGAACATTCTTTTAGCGACAACAGTGATAGAGGTGGGGATATCTCTGCCAAGACTGAGTACCATTGTGATTGTTGGAGCTGAAAATCTTGGACTTGCGACGCTTCATCAGCTTCGTGGCCGTGTATCACGAACCGGACTCAAAGGCTACTGCTTTTTATACACAAACGATGCTAAGAATGAGAGGCTTCAAAAATTTGCTTCGATCACGAATGGTTTTGAGATTGCAGAACTTGATCTGATGTATCGAAAAAGCGGAGATATCATTCATGGACGCGAGCAGAGTGGAAAAACCTTCAAATGGCTCCATATGGCCTTGGATAAGGCGATAGTAGAAGAGGCGAAAAAGAGGCTGGAGGAGTTATCCTCATCCTCTTAGTATAGACCTAGTTTTCCGTCTGTTCGTTTATAAAGGACTCTTGTCTTTCCGGATTTGTCCTCAAAAACAATGAAATGTTTGTTAGAGTTTTTCAAAATCTCAGCCGCTTCTTCGATGGTAACAGGTTTATCGATATCAAACGGTGTCGGAACGATTTCATCAGTGTAGTTGAGCGCTTCTTGAATCTCTTCTTCAATCATAGGCGCTGCCATGATCTCTTCCAAGGAGATATTTTTGTGGTTTTTGATTTTGTCTGCGTATCGTCGAAGTACTTTTTTTGCACGTGCAAGAGCAAGGTCGATAGCAGCGTAGACATCTTTGTCTTTTTGTGTGATAACTACATTTCCTTTTTTTGCCACATGAATGTCAAATTCAAAGGTAAAGCCTTTTTTCCCGTTTCGCTCGTCAGCCGAAACGGTTGCATTGATGCCTGTAATATCGAGATTGAGCTTCATCAATGAATCTGCTGCGTCTTGAATGTATGTTTTGATAGGATCGGTGAGATCAAAATTTTTGCCATAGATATGCAAATAGTCCATTGTTACTTCCTTTTGGAATTTTTCGAAATTATATAACAGTTAACTTAAATTAGAGCTTTTGCAATGTTCGTTTGACATATCGAATAGGCACTCCATTGTTTAAATTGGGATCTTTTAGTTGGACGATGGTGTCAACGAGGACGGATGCATTGCTCTCATCGAACGCTACGCTATTGTCAAGGATATTACAATTGGCGGTGGGTAATCCGTTCCCGATATAGTGAAGCGTGATGTTGATATCGAATGTATCGTTATAATTGAGATTGATCTGATTCAAACATCCGGTTGTGGAATTGATTTCATGTCCTTGAATTGCTAAAATGGCATACTCCGTTCCACTTTTTGCCAAAAGTTCGGCCTGTTCATACAGATATCTGTTAGCGACTTTTGCTTTCGTCGTTCCTAGTAAAGAGATAGCTAGGCTCATCAGTACAGCGATGAGTAGCATAAATATAATAGCCGTTAACATTGATATAGCTTTTCTCAAAAGACAACCTTTTTCCCACAGATATTTGCTTCGATTTCAGAGGTATTGAGATCAGAATGCGCGCAAAGTCGAAGCTCTATAGCCTTTCCGTCTCGGCGAAAATTGAAAATAGTTGCTTTGTCGATTAAAACCGAACTGTCTCCATCCTGATAGGTTTCTCCTTTCCACGGACGGAAATTGTAGTAGAGTCTTACAGTATAGGTGCCATCTCCGTTATCTTCAGGAACCACTGCATAGGCACTCCATGCAAGATAGTAGTGCTCATAGATTCTATCTCGTTTTGGCCCATAAGGATAAAAAGTAAATTCATTCATTCCTGTGACGTTGACAGGAAAAATATGTGTAGGATTTTCTCCTTGTGGCATTTTCCAACCATAAGCAGTAACTATATCTACATTGTATGGTATTGTAGGAAAAATTATGCCACCATTGTAATCTTTTGAAAGATTTACATCCCCATTAGAAAGATCAAAAATAATATTTGTTGCCTGTATAAGATTATCGCCTTTTGTAAAAAGTTTTGTTTCATTGCTATCTTTTAAATCAATAAAGCCGCTCCATCCGGGCTTGTTTATGTATCCATTCCATGAGCCACGTCTTGCTTCATACGCTTTTCCTATCCAGGCAAGGATTTGATATTTTAAAGACATATTTGTATCGCTTGTTAATGAAATGATATCGTTACTATGGGTTTCATCTTTTATAGCAACTCCGCTAAATGGTATGCGGTGCTCAAGTCTTTTGGCAATCTGTTCCAATGCAACATCCGTTTTATAGGTTGCTGCTGAAATCTCTTTTGAAAGGATATAGTTTTCATATGCCTTAAAAACAATATCTGAACCTATCGAGGCTATGATACCGACAATTACAAGTACAAGAATGAGTTCAATGAGAGTGAAAGCTTTTTTCAATGTGTTAAATCCTTATAAGCAATCTTTGGCTCACCAATATTACAACTAAAAGCGCGGAGAATAATATATTCGTTATTAACATCGGGTAAAGAAGCATTAACCTCAATAAGTTTGATATTTGTTGAGTTATTTTCTATTGATAGAGGAGAGATAGTTATTGAAAGAGATCTTGTCGAATAATTAGCTGAATCTCTGATATAATAAACACTATAATTAAGATCGATATTTAAAATCATTCCCATTCTATTCGATACCTTAGAGATTTGTTCAAGATGTCCGTTATAGTCATCCAGATCATCTATTTTACTCTCTCCAATTTCTTTACCTAACGTGGCATATGTTTTTGTAGGATAAAAAATTCTTGTGACTTTTTCATTGAAGTTCCCTCTTCTATACCGGGAGGTGTTGGTCTCTCTTGCAAGTTCTGGATCTGCAAAATTGCTCACATCCAAAATGAGTGATCGAGAGAGATTCTCGTCACGGCTGTGTTCGTCCCACGGATAGCTAAGGGCCGTTCCGATACTTCGATAGGCTTGCGTAACGGCTTCGAGTTTCAATGTTTCTTGCGCCTGATTTGCCGTCTGTTTAAAGAGTCCGGGAATGCCAAGCATCACAATGGAAATGACGACAAGGGCAAAAATGAGTTCTAGGAGCGTAAACCCTTGTCTCACCACTCGATCCTTTGCAGAGGTTCTTTATTTAATCTATTTTCTTCATTGTCATCATTACCTTGCCAATTACCAATACCTTGCCAATCTGTTTTACCTATGAAAGTAATTTCAAAAGAAACTGTATCATTGTTATCAAAACTATTATAAAATTTTTTATAAATAAGCCAAGGAGAAGCATAAATATTAATCAAAACATGATATGGAAAAATATTACCAGAATAAAATATAGGTATTTCAATTTTACCTTTATTGGGAATAGGAATGATATTTTTATTATCAATTGGTAAATTGGTCAGATTTTTACTTGGATTACCAAATAATTTTAGTTTATTTACTTCTCCTGTCACTTTTTTATTGTGTTGATTATTGATATACCAATGAGGAGTAGCTATACTTTCATTTCCTTCAATATTATTAGGATCACTATTATTATAATCGTATACTTCAAAATATATTGAAGCGGTTATGGATTTTTTATCAGTAATATAATCTGGTGCAAAGACTCTGCCATAATAAAATGTAGCATTAGATTCTATAGACCTATTGAAATCAGCTCCTGTAACATTGACATCCCAGCCATTGGATTCTTGTACCGAGATATTAAAATCGGTATTTTTGATCTGGAATGGACTAACGGGTTGTGAAACGTTTCGTTCAAAATTGAAATCGACGGTTACGTTGGCTATTCCGTTTGCGAAAACGGATTCATTTGAATCAAACTTTCCAATACCGGAGCCGTCATTACTATTTGTCATGTTGGCATCGCTCGTTGAAAAATAGCGGATTTTACTCATGATTGTTCCAAGTGTCTTTATGCCATCAGTAAGTTGGTTGGTATTGTTCATCTCAAGCGTAAAGTTGATATCTCTTGCAAAACATCCTGCCGTATAGTTATAAGCTCGTTCTCCATTTGCCAAAGCAGCGGTGAAAGTCAGATTGATTTTTGCACTCATATTTTGTTCATTGGAGAGATATGTAAAGTTTGTATCAAAATTATTCACTGTAAAATCGATATCGAATTTTTCCGGAATGAAACGTTTTTGGATCGTCGTTTTAAGAACACAGCCTATTTTTCCGCTATTTGGTATATTCGTGTCACTGTTTGGGATGCAGTCGATCGAACCATCACTTTTGGGTTCCTGGTCCACTTTTGTCCATTCATTATCGGTTATAGTGATATTAACTTCTCCAACGTCTGGATAGCTAAAGAGAATATTTGGTGCTTGTCCATCATTGAAAGAGATTGAAGATGAAGATGATAGATCCATGTTTTTATTACGGATTTGAGATGCATTACAATCTGATGGGAGATTGAGTGCCACTGTAATATTTTTATCTATACCCACCAAAGGTATGGATTGATTATAATCATGGGTAATATTTCCATCGATGGTTGTTGCATTAATATCCATCATATACCATCTTCCACCTCTCAAAATAGACTCATTTGTATCAGCTACATAATGGTCCGGTCGTATAGCAAACCGGTCTCTTGCACATACAGAAGTGGATAGATTACTATCAAAAATACAATCAAGACATTCTTGGCTTGCTTGATTATCCCCTGTTCCATTTCCTGGACGGCATACATCAGCACATGGACAATTGGAATTAAAGTTCCGCGTTCTTCCCATTCCATTGTTTCCATGCATTCCGTTCTTATTGCCTTTGTTGCATTGATTGCTCTCATATACAGTACTTTCTAGCATACCCCAGATACATTCTAATGTATTATTTGCACAAGTCCACTCAACTGGTCCATTGCTATTGGGGTCTTTGACATAGGTTATTTTGAAGGTTGCATCTTTGATCGCTGATGAGTAAGTGAAATTTGTTTTATTATATTCACTTCCACTAAATGAGATGATTTTGCTAGACAATGGAGTTGCATTTGTACATATTTCTTGTTTTTCACTGTCGCTACTTGTCGATGAAAAATCTGGAGTTTCTATAAGATCAAGTCGTACCAGTCCTGTGAATTTTTCAGGTGTTTTGAAGTCGCTGCCCAATTTAACAACTGTTATATTGAATTCTTTATTTGCTATTTGCGTATATAAAGAGTTGATACTGGAATTGGTTTCCCATGGTATTTCAGTAGTATCTTCAGTGTAGTTTTCATTGACAACATTAAAGCTTCCCAGATGTGGTAAATATGCAGAAATCGTTCTTGTAAGATCACTACACCTTGGCATTATACTATCGACAAGGAAAGTTTGTCCTGCAATATTGAAAATATATTTTGTTTCATATTCAAATGTGATGTTTCCCTCATTTTGAACTGTCATATTGTATTCTATTTCAGCAATACTATTGTCTTCAGAATATGGTTTGAAAAGAGCAGGATCGTTGCCTTCTCCTAGATATCCTATCGCTAACGTTTTATTAGCATCATCATAAAATACCTGGTCGTTGTCAACTGCATAGTCTGTTCTTGGAGTGAGATCTGTGTCATCGACATCTTTTAAAAGTGTGGAATTTGGAACATATGCAGTTGTGTTGTTGTCAAATTTTCTATAGACCATAACATTTTGTGCCGTTTCATTATCATCATTTCGAATCACGAGATGGGTTCTTATTGTCTGACCAACTTGAAGCTGGACATTGGTGCCTAATTCATTCCCATTTTCGTCATACAATGTGTCTTCATAGCAGATTTTTGGTTGATAGAGTTGGACGGAAAATGCTATCATGCTTGGAAAATATGCATCCCATTTGGTATCGAGCGAAAGTGTTACTGTATTCGTTGAAGGATCACTGTTTCTGACTTTGGTCATAATAGTTGAGACATCATATACGTCAATATCGATACCGTTGGTGTTGCTGACAGCATTGTTACCAATATTTGGTCTTTCTACATTTGCAAGTCTGGCGTCAAATATATTGTCCGGATCCCTCGCCCCTGGCATGTTTTGATTTTCAAGTTTCATATGGTCAGGAGAGTAAGGCTCTTCACCTTCGCCTGCGAATGAGGCAAAAGATGCTTTTACTTCACCAGAAGGGGGAAGATATAGATTGGTAATATCAATAGATTTCTTTGAATTTCCTGGATATGCAATATAATCATACCCATTATAAACCAGCACTCGTTTAAATGTACTTTGAGAGCCACCTTTGTAGACAACCACCAAAGTCCATGCCCCATAGTCTCCTAGGGAATACTCTAAACCTTCATTGGTTGTTACATTAGCAACGGTAATAGTTAGTTTTTCTCCAGGCTGAAATTGACTGAACTTTTCTTTTAAAAGTTGGGTGATATCGGCAAATGCTGAATAGACTGCACCATAATCACCATACCATTTGTAATAATCAAGATTTTGTGCAACTATTTCTTCATAATTGCTAATTCCATCAATTTTAAACAATATTCTGTTTGCATCTGTTGAAGGTATGTCTACAAGGTAATTATAATAGTAGCTGTTATAGATATATCGCCAGCTTGTATCGCTAATTTTGACTGCCCGCCTTTGATGTCTGTAGTATCTACCATTTGCTACTCCATTGACATTTCCCTGCCAAAAGAGCCCGGCCCATAGTATCTCTTGATAATCATTTGGAAGTTGCAGATAAGCGCTTGAAGAGTTGAAAGTAGACTCGTTACCATCTATATCGATATACTTAACCATAAAATTATTATCATTATAATCATGGTTATCAGTGCAAGTGCCATCAAAATTCCAAGTTTCAGTTGTGACACACTCTATGGTATTTCCTGTTACTAAAAAATCTCCTGTAATATTTCTTGTATCTTCTGGATTGACGATTGTAAATTCTCTTTTACCTTCATGGTAGTTGGTGCTCTCAGCCCATATCATTAGTGGTAGGAGTAAAAGAAAAAATATCTTTTTCATTGCTGAGTCCTCTTAAATGCTTGAAGAATGGCTTCCATAAACCCATTTCTCACTCCATTTTCCTCCAACGCTTTGTATCCAGCTGCAGTTGTGCCGGCTGGACTCATGACCTTGTCTTTGATCAAAGCTGGATGCTTTTCGCTGATAGCAGCATAACTTTGAAAAAGTCCAGAGACCAGTTCATAAGCGATATCTCGCTTGAGTCCGCACAGAACCCCTCCATCCGCCATGGCTTCAGCTGCAAGAGCCAAAAATGCCGGGCCGCTTCCGGCAATTGCTGTAGCGATATCAAGTTCCTTTTCATTTTCAACCCAGACGACTTTTCCTATTTTTTCGATGAGTTCAATAGCTCTTTTGTCTCTGTCTCCTGTAATTGCCGTAATGGAGGCTTGTTTGATTGCCGCAAGATTTGGCATAGCCCGAACATATTTTTGCGCCGGGATTTTATAGAGTTTGTTTAAAGATATACCAGCGAGTATGGATATAAGAAGTTCCGCTTTTCCTTTCACTTGGTTTGCCACATCTTTCAAAGCATACGGTTTGACGGCTAGGATGATTGTTTTGTCAGTGATATCGTAGTTTTGAAGAGATTGTACGGATATATGAAACTCTTTTTGTATTTTTTGTAGTTTCTCTTCATCTCTTCCTACTACTTCAACTTCGATGCCATGACGCAAGAGGCCTTGCAAAATAGCTTTTGCCATAGCCCCATAACCGATGATCGAAACCATACAGACTCCTTTAAATATATTGTAACATACTCTTACTTTTTTGTTATAATTGGGGCAAAAAAGAGGGTTTATGAAGAAACAAGTTGTTTGCATTGCTACATTGGCGCTTCTTTTCGCTGGGTGTTCATCTAAAAATATAAGTGAATATAATAAACCAGATATCTACTGGTATCAAAAGATGGTTCGTTATGTCAGCAGTTCTGACCTTGACAAAGCAGATGAGTATTTTACGTCACTGCAAAGCGAACACTTTTCCTCTCCGCTTCTCAAAGAAGCGATGCTTATTATGGCGCAGGCTCATATGGATAATGAAGAATATCTGATGGCGAAATACTATCTTGATGAGTTCATCAAACGTTACGGCAATGATAGAAATGTTGCGTTTGCTAAGTTTTTGAAAATCAAAGCCTCTTTTTTGGCCTTTAAAAACATAAATCGTGACCAAAAACTTCTTCAAGATACCATAGCTGAAGCCGAAAGCTACAAAAAAGAGTATATACAAAACGAGTATATGCCGATGGTGGATACCATGCTAACAAAACTTTATATGGCCCAATATGTTTTGAATGAAGAGATTGCGGCGCTTTATGAAAGAAGAGGGAAAATGAAAGCAGCGAAAATATACCGAGAACGGGTTAAACACTCATGGTTGAAAAAAGATGAGATTGACGTGCCGACAAACTGGTATGATTATCTCATAAACTGGTAAGGGGAGGGTAGAAATGAATTTAAGTGATTACAGCTCTTTTCCGACAACTCTTCCTATTATAGTCGAAGATGATATCTTTTTATATCCATTCATGATTTCACCGATATTTATTAATGACGAAGCAAACATAGCTGCAGCCGAAAAAGCGCTGCAAGAGAATAGCTTGATTCTTGTCGCACCCTCAAAAGAGGGACACGAAGGAGAAAGAAATTTCGATGCGATCTACCCGGTAGGGGTTATCGGATCCATTATGAGAAAAGTGAGTTTGCCTGATGGCAGAGTGAAACTTCTTTTTCAAGGACTTGCAAGAGGGAAAATTTTAGAACCTGTTTCCAAAGCTCCTATGCAAGCCGTTGTAGATATCATCGAATCAAAACCCTACAACGAAATCAAGGTAGATGCGCTTCTTGAGGTTCTTCGAGAAAAGATTAAGACATTGGCTCATGTTAATAGCTCTTTCCCGCAAGATCTTGTAAAAACCATTGAAGAGAATCATGAACCAAACCGTATCGCCGATCTTGTGAGTTCTGTTTTGAAACTGAAAAAAGAGCGTGCATACGAGATGTTTGTGGAAGAGGATGTGGAGAAGCGTTTGATGCTTCTTATCGATGCTATCACAGAAGAGATCGAACAGAGTAAGTTGCAGCGTGAAATTAAAAGCAAAGTGAGTTCACGACTCGAGCAGGCCAACAGAGAATATTTTTTGAAGGAGCAGCTCAAGCAGATTCAAAAAGAGCTGGGTGTAGATACGCAAAAAGAGGAAGAGGTCGAGGAGTATCGCAAAAAGCTGGAAAAAATAAAAGATTTTTTGACTCAAGAAGCCTTTAAAGAGATCAAAAAGCAGATTGACAGATATGCCAGGATGCATCCGGACAGTGCCGAAGCTGTCGTAATTCAGACCTATCTGGACTGGGTATTGGAAGTTCCTTTTGGAAAGTACTCCAAGAAAAAACTCGATATCAAAGATGTGGAGCGAGAGCTTGATAAAGACCATTACGGGCTTGAAAAACCGAAAGAACGGATTGTAGAATATTTTGCTGTTAAAGAGCTTATGGAACTAAGAGGGATAAAGAAAGAGAAGGGCAGCGGTGCGATTCTTTGTTTTGCGGGACCTCCTGGGATTGGGAAAACAAGTCTTGCGAATTCCATTGCAACTGCATTGAAACGTCCATTGGTTCGAATCGCCCTTGGTGGTTTGGAAGATGTGAGCGAACTTCGAGGACATAGGAGGACATATATCGGTGCAATGCCCGGACGGATTGTACAAGGATTGATCGATGCAAAAGAGATGGATCCGGTGATGGTTCTCGATGAGATCGACAAAGTGGGGCGCAGTATGAGAGGAGATCCCACATCGGTTCTTCTTGAGATTTTGGACCCCGAACAAAATACGCACTTTAGAGACTATTATCTCAATTTCAGTATTGATCTAAGCAATGTCATATTTATCGCGACGGCCAATGATATCGGCTATATACCGGCGCCGCTTCGAGACAGAATGGAGTTCATTTTTCTTAGTTCCTATACGCCAAATGAGAAACTAGAAATCGCAAAAAGATATCTCATACCTCAAGAGATCAAAAAACATGGTCTGAAGCGAAGTGAACTTTCCATTTCCAAGCCGGCTCTTGAAGCGATCATAGAAAAATATACAAGAGAAGCCGGAGTGAGGAACTTGCGAAGAAGAATAGCCGATATCGTTCGTAAAGCGGCAAAAGAGTTGTTGGAAAATCCGGATCTCCATAAGGTTTCGGTCTCATTGAAAAATCTCAATAAATATCTGGAAAAACCGGTTTTTGAAATCGAAGCGATAGAAAAAGAACCGCAAATCGGTGTTGTCAACGGTCTTGCATGGACCGCTGTCGGAGGCGATGTTTTGAAAATAGAATCCATAAAAATAAAAGGCAAAGGCGGTCTGCAGCTCACAGGGAGCTTGGGTGATGTGATGAAAGAGTCGGCTCGTATTGCCTATAGCGTTGTCAAAGTGCTCATCGATCAGGGGAAAATCGAGATTGATCAAGAAGTGATACCAAAAACGGCAAAAGAGAGAGAAGAGAAGGTAAAAGTCGATCCAAGCGAAGTGTACAGACGCTATGATATCCATCTTCATATTCCAGAGGGTGCAACGCCAAAAGATGGACCAAGTGCCGGCATTACCATGGCTACTTCGATTGCTTCACTTTTGAGTGAAAGAAGAGTAAGAAACGATGTGGCAATGACAGGTGAGCTTACATTGACAGGAAAAGTTCTCCCTATCGGAGGGCTTAAGGAAAAGTTGATTGCTGCCTATAAAGCGAAAATCAAAAAAGTTTTGATTCCAAGAAAAAATTACGATAGAGATTTAGATGAGATTCCGGCTGAAGTTCTGAGCAGCATGGATATAGTTCCTGTTTCAAATATAGAAGAGGTTTTAAAAGAGGCGATTATTTAAATGCCTCTTTTTAAAGCTGGGTAAATGTTTTTATCTTTTCAACAAGCTGATTTTCCCGTATAGGTTTGTTCAAAAAGTCGTTTGCGCCTAAACTCAACGCTTCGCTTTTTTTCGTTTCGTCTGTTGTCAGAACGATGACGGGAATATGTTTTAGTTCCTCGTCTGAACGCATGATTTTCAATGTTTCCAAGCCGTCCATCATCGGCATAATGATATCGAGCAAAACGATGTCGATATCTTTTTTGTCTCGTAATGTATCAATCGCTTCGATACCATTTTTTGCTTCATACACCTCTTCAACGAAATCTTGTTTCATCATCATGGTTTTCAAAAGTTTTAAGTTGATGAAGTCATCATCAACAACGAGTATTTTTATCTTTTTCATGCAGTTACACCTTTGATCAGATCAAGTTTTTCTAAAATATTAGCAACTTTTGCTTTATTGACGATATCATCGTAAATGATATCAAAAATCTGTTCTGGATCCTGTACTGCCTCATGATCCTCGGCAAAAAGGACAAGCTTGATGCCGGTTTGGTTTTTCAATGATTTCAGTTTTTCATAATCGAAATTTTCAAAATCATAATCGATCATTGCAACGGCAAAGTCTCCACTTTGCATCTTTTCATAGCAACTCTCAAAGTCAGATGCAGTGACAGCTTCAAAATCTAGGTCTTCAACAAATTTGCTAAGAAGTTTTGCTTCGAGATTTGTCTTTTTGCATACAAGAATCGGTTGTTTTTCTGCTTGGACGATTTCTAACTTCTCTTCTTTGGGAGCTGTTTGGGACTTTGGCTTTTGTTCTGGTTTTTTCTCGGTTACGATTTTGTCTTTGAGAAATTTTTTCAAAATAGCCACCAGTTCATTTTTAATGAGAGGTTTTGTGATGTATTCGTCCATACCTTCATTGATATAGCGTTCGCGATCCCCTTTGAGTGCGTGGGCAGTAAGTGCTATGATCGGAATATGTGGTTGATTGCTCTCCTCTTCATATTCCAAAATTTCATGTGTTGCCTCTACTCCATCCATGATAGGCATTTGGATATCCATGAAGATGATGTCGTAGTTTCCATTTTTTCTTTTTTCAAATGCTTCCAGCCCGTTATTTGCCAGATCCACTGTCAAACCGAGATCTTCCAATGTTTTTTTGATGAGCTTTTGATTGATGGTGTTATCCTCGGCTACAAGTGCTTTTGCCGCAAATTTTTCATTGCCGGTAAATTCTAGAGTCTCTTGCTCACCAGATTGCAGTTTGGACTTATAGTTTTCGATATATTCTTTCAAAGTCTGAACCGTTTTTGTGTAGTTGACCGGTTCAAACAGCAACTTCATAAGCTGATTCTCGAAACTTTCCACTTTTTTCTTGTATGTTACCTTCGTGACCAAAGCGACAGGTATGTCTCGTACAAAGAAATTTTTCAGACTATTTTCATTGATATAGTCAAAATCGATCATTGTAAAATCATAATTTGTTTTGTGGTTGATCAACTCTTTAAGATTTTCAAACACAACAAATTTCGCTCCAAGGTATTGCAAATACTCTTTGATGAAAAGATCATGATCTTTTGGCATGCTGTTTTTGATATAGTATGCTACTCGTACTCCATTGAATCTGTTTTCCAACGACTCTGTCAGTGCGGGGACCTCCTCAAGGACAAGCGTGAAGAAGAATTTAGTTCCTTTTCCAACTTCACTTTCAAGATTGAGCTGTCCCCCCATAAGTTTGACAAACTCACTGGAGATAGTGAGACCAAGCCCCGTTCCACCAAATTTCCTTGTCACACTTGAATCGGCTTGTGAAAACGCTTCGAATATCTGTTTTTGTTTCTCTTCAGGAATACCTATTCCTGTATCGCGTACTTCAAAATAGATCTCGGCACGTTCATTGTACTCTTTGAGTTTTCGTATCTCTACTGTAACGTTGCCGCCACGATCGGTAAACTTGATGGCGTTACTGATGAGGTTGATCAAAACCTCTTTGATTTTTGTCGGATCTCCTTTGAGAGGTTTGTTTAGATGAGGATCGACAAAAAGTGCGAAGTTGATATCTTTTTCCGCGGCTCTTGGAGCATATACTTCGATCGCGTTTTCAAACTCTTCAATCGGGTTAAAGACAATATTTTCGATTTCAATTTTTTTGCTTTCAATTTTTGAGAGATCCAAGATTGCATTGATGATCTCAAGTAAGTTTTCAGAACTTTTCTCAATAATATTGACAAACTCTCGTTGTTCCGGAGTCAGTTCTGTATTTTTCAAAAGGTCGGTGAAACCTATGATACCATTTAAAGGTGTTCTGATTTCATGCGACATATTGGCAAGAAACATACTTTTTGCATGGCTTGCCTCTTCTGCTGCCGTTTTTGCGTCTTGCGCTTTCTTGAGTGCTGTTTCCAAAAGTTCGTAAGCAGCATTGATACCCTGAGTCGTGTCGAGGTTGATTTTTGATTCGACATCGGAGTTTTCATCTTTGATGGTTTCTGCTTCAGCAACTTTTCGCAAAATGGATTCGAGCCGTTTGATGTTTCCGGTGATGTCTCTAGCAAACAAAAATCCAATGATTGCCAAGATGAGTGAAAGTATCCAGACTCCGGCGGCAATAAGAAGGGTTAAGAGATTTTGTTCGGAAACATTTTCTATAGTTGCATACATATGTTTTTTGAGAATGTTTTCTAACTGCTGGATCGTATCGATTTTTTCTGATAAAAGGTTGAACCATAATGTCGGGTCAACAGGATAGAGACCGTCGTTTACGGCTCTGTCGATTTCAACACGACTTTGCATAACATCATCCAAAATCTCTTGTACATCTTCGGATCGTACTATCTTTTCCAGCTGCTTCTGCACATTCTGATTTGCAACGTTGAAACTGAGAAATCCATCCGCTTTCCCCAACAGTTTCATCCACTCTTTCAGATACTCGTCATTCATTGGAATGTATTTGGTGAGTACATAGGAAAGAAATCCGCGTTCTAAACCCGAATACTCTTTGGAATTTACAAATAGAAGATAATTGGAGATATATGAAGTTATCTCTGGATTCAATGAATAGTTGTTTACTTTAGAAATCAGATAGTAGATAGATTGATTGAGCGTTTTGGTATAAAAATCAAAAAAGGCTTTCTTGTAATCGATTTTAAGAGAATCTATCTGTTTTCTAATGTGTGGCAACATTTTTGCAGCTGCAAATATAGGTTTGAGTTCTTTTGACAATTGAGGGTAAGCTGCTGCAACGGTATGGAGTTCTGCAAATTTTTTATCAACAACTTTTCGCTGTGCTTTGAGCGAGGATTTGAGCTTTTTCCCGTTGCTTCCCAAAAAAATGGAAGTCATACCACGTTCTTTTGCAATCTCTTTCATTAATGATTCGAGCGATTTATTGATGGTGATGCGAGTTTTTAGCTGCTTTGTTTGATTGTATTGTTCATATGAAGTGTATACGACATACGATGATAGAATCAAAAGAAGCAAGATTGGTATCAAACTGATCAGTCTGAGTCTGTTTTTCAATCCCATACCATTATCCTTTATTCATTGTTTTTATTTTTTTTCATGTTTTGAAGCCTCTGGGCTACTTCTTTGCAGTCAGGCACGCTGTTTCCTTTGATAATCTTTTCAGCTTTTTCCAAATTGTTGTATTTTTCTGCATACACTTGTGCCATGAGGCACTGGGCGCGAACATTGCCCGAATCGGCTGCAGCTTTTAAGAATGTTTCTGCCATGTTGATATCTGGTTTGATTCCTCCCAGGCCATTGAGATATATTTTTCCCAAAAAATATCCAGCATTAACAGCGTCATCATCATAGTAAGCCTCTTTCAAAAGTTCGAGTGCTTCTTGATAGTTTTGCTGTTTGAATGCCTGAATACCTTCGGAAAAACTCGAAGCATACGCTAACGACAATGCTATCATTAAACCAAAAAATTCCTTTCTCACTGTTCATCCTTCAAAAGACTATGAATTTGCGTACGTATATGATCAATCTTTTCGGGACTGATACTCTGTGTTTGTATCATCTGTTCGATTTGATATTCGATAGAGGGTAAATAGAGCTGTTTGGCTATCTTCTGTAATCTTTTTAGTTTATTGAGCGCTTCGTTATGAGGGTGATTGTGCAGGTCTTGGAATTCGTTGTAGAAATCTGTTAAAAGTTCTTTATATGTCTCTATGTCTAGGCCAAGAGTGTCTGCGTTTATTTTCACGATTAGTTTAGATATATTCATGCCAAGTTTTTTTCCTATTGTTGCAACTCTGTCAAAAAAATCTATTAAAAGCTGTTTCATTGAGTCAATATTTTCTTCTTGCATGAGTTTGGCGAGTAATTTTTCTATCTTTTGCAATCTCAAATTGGCTGCAGTGCCTTTGAGTTTGTGGATATTTTTTTTGAACTCTTCGGTATTGCTTTTTAAAAGGTTGTAAAGTGTGGCTTCTTGCCGGATGACCTCTTGGATATACTCTTCGATAAACTGTTGTACTTCCTCTTTATCAAGACCGAGGTCAGCTGCTGCAATGGCTATTTCTAAATCCACATCATCATCTTCAATTGTTAGATTCTGTGCTTCAATGGATTTTTGAACTGTAGAAGCCACCTCTTCGTTTTTGCTCTCTTCCCTCGTAAGAAGGTTTTGTTGCGTATTTTCATGCAGAACTTCAGGTTCATTGAATTTTTTGTAAATTGCAGGATTGAATTGTTGCGCGAATTTATCCAAAAATGCATAAAAGTTGTCGATTTGTTCGGTGATCTTTTCAATATCTTCATCATCTTTTGTATATTGGAGATACTGAGCAGCTTCACGTATACGCAAATTGTTTGCAGCGCCTCTTATTTTATGAAGCAGTTGTGAGAGTTTTTCAAAATCGTAATTTTGAATAGATTTATAGATTTCCAAACGGAGTTCATATGCCTGTTCGATAAACTCATCGATCAATTCTTTCAATAAAGCTTCATCAATCTCTAATTCATTGGCGATATTGTGGATATTATATGCTTGAAAAGTCTTATCTTTTGGGGATGGGACAAGCTCTATATGTTCTTCTTCCTTTTGGGTTTTCTCTGCCTCTTCATCCAAAAGAGTATAGTGCTCTTCCATAGATGGATGCAAAATTGGTTGTTCATCTTTGTCGATGCGTGTTTCGCTTTCAGCAGGAGATGGTTTTGGAGCCGTTGCATGGATGAGATCTTCGTTGGAGAGAATGTGAAAATGCTCATCCTCATCTTCACTCAAAAGTTCGATTTTCTCTTCTTGAATAGGTGCAGGTTCGATTTTTGTACCAAAAATATCCTCGGTTTCGAGTAAAGAGGATTCATCTTTGTCAAACTCTTGTGGCTCAAGAGTTGCCATCGCTTCAATCGAATCCACTGTCGTCTCGTTTTCAAGACTCATTTGTGCAGGAAATGCAGCAATACTGGATTGTGGCGTATGAAAATCTCCAAATTCTTCACTGAACTGTTCAGGAATCAAATCGACGCAAAAAAAAGCTATATCACCTGATTTACTGACGAGGGTATGGATTTCTATTTTTACTTCGATTCCGCCTCTGTTGGTTTCGATGATTGCAAGATGAGTTTTAGCAGGATTGTACAGTACATAGTCGATCCATGAAAAATTTTGAAACTTGTAAACATATCCTGGCCTATTCACAAAAAGTTCTGCAATATCGTCAACTCTGTTGAAAAGATCTTTTGTTGATTCAAAGCCGGTTACTTCCAATATTTTTTCATCAATTGCTACCAATTGCCTTTTGCTGTCGTACAAAAGCACGTACAATCCTTTAAAATGTTTTATGAAACCGCATGAGATGTCATTATTGGGTTACTTGATGCAAATATTCAACAAACTTTATCATAACAAATTTAAATCATGCTTAGATAGATGTTCCAAAATCTTTTGGGCTGCTTTTTCCCCGACAAGATGTTGCAATTCTTCAAAGCTGCCTTCTTTGATCTTTTCGAATGAACCATAAAAACGAAGCAACTTTTTCAGTTTCCCCTCACCAATACCTTTCACTTTTAACAGTTCAACAATCATCGACTCTTTTTGTCGTTTTTTTCTATGAAAATTTAGAGCAAAACGGTGGACTTCGTCTCTGATTTTTTGAAAAAAGAGCAACTTTTCATCGGCAGGTGAAAGCTTGTGGATTCCTTTACTGCTATAGAGAATATCTTTTGCTTTTCCTTTGGCACGGTGTGTCTTCGCATCCGATTTTTCTTTTGCTATTGCAATAACGTCAATAACGACACCGTGGCTTTGCAGAATATCTTCGGCAAGCTGACGCAGTGTTTCGCCGCCGTCAATCAGCCATAGATCGGGTGGAGGATTGCTTGCAAAACTCTCACATCTTCGTGTCAGCAGTTCTTTCATCTGTGCATACTCATCTTTGTGGTGGAGCGAATAGTGCCTATAATCGGATTTTACAAATTTCCCGTTTTCGTATACTACCATTGCACCGACAGGATTGGATCCGCTGATGTGAGAGTTGTCAAATGCTTCGATTCTGTATGGAGAATGTCGAAGCTGAAAATAGGTTTTGATCACATCTTCAATTTGGTTTTGTGTGGTACTCTTTTTCAATAATTCTTGAGCGTTGAGCAGCGCCAAATTGGCTATTTTTCGTTTTTCTCCTCGCAATGGGTGTTGAACAGTGATTTTTTTACCAAATTTTTCACTTAAATAGTTTTGGATAGAGTCTCTTTCGCTAAAATCGTGCGCCACAATGATCCGAGATGCTGTGAGAGGTGTTTGGGTTTGATAAAACTCCAAAAGAGCTCTTTTGTACGCTTCGGATTTATCAAATCCTTTCTCTTTGTCGATACGGTAGAGTGTCGAACTGCTTGAAATGACTTTTCCTTCCCGCATAAAAAGCCGTACAAGTACCGCCTGCTTTTCATTCTCTTCGATCGCAAAAATATCGAGATTTTCCATTTTTGCAAAATCGATACCGCTTTGAATCTGTACGGATTCGATTTTTTTTATTCTGTCTCTAAGACTGGCTGCTTCTTCAAAACGGAGCTGTTCGGCATATTCGTGCATCTTATTTTGCAGTTTTTCGATGAGTCTTTGTTTATCCTTGAGATGAAAAATCGCTTTATCTAAGATTTGTGCATACTCCTTTGGAGTGACATAGCCTTCACAAGGTGCCAAACACCTTTTCATCTGATAAAAAAGGCATGCTTTTTTTCCTTTGATACAGCTCTCTTTTTGAACGAGAGGAAAAAGTTCGTACAAAGAGTCCAAAATCTCTTTTGCTGCAGATGGAAAAGGGCCAAAATATCTGATATTGCTTCCTTGGACAACTTTTCTTGTCAGTTTGATTCTTGGAAATATTTCGTTGAAATCTACATACAGGTAGGGATATGTTTTATCGTCTCGAAGTAGAATATTGTATTTTGGTTTGAGTTGTTTGATAAGCGAGTTTTCCAAAATGAGTGCATCGTTCTCACTCTCTACGACAATATACTCCAAATTTTTTGTTTCATGTATCATTTTAAAGATTCTTGGAGAGAGATTTGGCGCAGGGGTTAGCGTAGGCGAAAATCGAAAGTAGCTTTTGACCCTTTTTTTGAGACTTTTCGCCTTTCCGACATACAGCAGCCTTCCATTTTGATCAAAATATTGATACACACCGGGAGCATCCGGTAAAGAACGTAATTTTTTAGCGAGTTCTTGCATGTTCTTGTATCTTTTTTTGGATCTCAGCGAGTATTTTTTGAAGTTCTGGATTTTCTATTTTGATTTCAAATATTCCTTTGGCACGCTCTTGGTATTGCTGTATCGGTTTGATTTTTGGCTCTCTTTTTGGAAAAAACTTTGCATAGGATTTTATGGTTCGAAAATGGATATCTTGGCATAAACTTTGATGTGTTCGGATCATATTTAATAGTGCATTTATATCTTTTTTAATATAATTGAACTCCATTACAATGCCCTGATGATTGAAAACGAAATAGAGGGTATCTCCCTTTTTATAGATGTATATCAGGGTGTCTTGAAACCGTTTTGGCAGCAGTTTTCTCAGTTTTTCAAAACACTGCTGCTCTTGAAGTTTGTTGGAATTGGAAAAAAGATGTGGAATAAGAGAATTTGGCTGTTTCATTTTATTATTATAGCACTTCTTGCAGTTCTTTTTCAGGGATGCGGATATAAAGCACCTCCACAATATGAAGAGAAAGAGGTCCGCTCTTGAAACGTTACGATTATCTGATTGTTGGAGCGGGTATTGCCGGGTTGTATGCCGCATTGAATGTTCCAAAAGAGTGTTCTGTTCTAATTTTGTCGAAAGATCCCATCTGGGAGTGTAATACCTTCTATGCCCAAGGCGGCGTGGCAACTGCGGTCAACGAAGAGGATATCCCGTTACATATACAAGATACGTTGCAATCAGGGGCAGGGCTTTGCAATGAAGAGGCTGTTGAGATTTTGAGCCGCAACTCCATGCTGGTGATCGAAGATTTGATAGCCAGAGGTTTTGCCTTTGATACAGATGAACATGGAAATCTCCTTTTTACCAAAGAAGCTGCCCACTCAAGAGCAAGAATTTTACATGCCGGAGGCGATGCAACGGGAAGAGAACTGCATCGATTTTTACTTTCGCAAGTTCAAGCAAAAGTGTTGGAAGGTGTTTTTGTACTGGATCTATTGATAGAAGATAATATTGTTTATGGTGTTACAGTACAAAATGGAGAAAATCGACATAACATCTATGCGAAAAACATCATCATAGCGAGTGGTGGCATAGGGTCACTCTATGAATATCACACGAATGCGAAAAGAATAAGTGCCGATATACAGGGGCTTGCATCACTCAAGGGCTTGCCTTTGAAAGATATGGAGTTTACCCAGTTTCATCCGACAGTATTTGTATACAACGTGCGGGCGAGGAAACTGCTCTTGACTGAAGCGTTACGGGGAGAAGGCGCTACCGTTGTGGATGAAACGGGCAGACGCTTTTTGTTTGAATATGACGAACGAGGAGAACTTGCCCCAAGGGACATTGTCAGCAGAGCCATCTATCGCCATCAAAAAGAGGGGCACTCTGTCTATTTGGATTTTTCCAATTTCACGGAAAAATTTTTCCAAAAAAGATTTCCAAATATCTATCGAGTTTTTCGCAATATCGGTTATAATGTACCGTATGACAGAGTTCCTATCTCACCAGCCTTTCATTTTATGATGGGCGGTATCGAGACAGATACCTGGGGAAAAGTGAAGGGGTATGAAAACCTGTATGCAGTTGGCGAAGTTGCATGTACGGGAGTTCATGGTGCAAACAGATTGGCGTCGAATTCTTTGCTTGAGGGATTGGTCTTTTCCAAAAGGGCTATCGAAGATACACTTTTTCGAGAACAGGTATTTGCACACAAAGAGTTTCCCGTCTTCTCAGATATTTTAGTCCAATCCAATGACAAAGAGATAAAGCAGCAGTTGCGACATTTGATGTGGCATAATGTTGGGATTATACGAAAACGAAAAGAGTTGCAAGAGGCGAAAGAGCAGATTGACTCGATGAAGCAAAAAGATATTGGCTATCTGCTTCGTTTGCGAATCAGTTGTGCCGAAGCGATAGTGGATGCCGCTTTGGCAAGGCGAAAAAGTGTTGGAGCCCATTATATTGAAGAAGGAGAATAAATGCATGGTATCGATTTGACCCACTCTTGGATAGGGTGGATAAATCTGGTAATTTTTATTGTCGGTTATTACTTTATAGCAGCTGAAGAGAAATTTCATATGAACAAAGCGAAGCCTGCTTTGTTGATTGGGACACTGATGTTCATGCTGCTTGGAGTCTATTTTGCGTTCAATCATCTCGATCCGACTCCGCTTCATGATGAGATGGAGAAGCTCATTTTAGAGATTGCAGAGATTTTCTTTTTCCTTTTTGTAGCGATGACCTATATAGAGACGCTCATAGAACGAAAAGTATTTGATGTATTGAAATATAAGCTCACATCCAAAGGATATAGCTACAAGAAACTTTTTTGGATTACAGGAACCTTGGCTTTTTGGATATCACCGGTTGCTGACAACCTGACAACAGCTTTGATCCTTTCTACGGTTCTTTATACGATTGATAAGACGAAAACGCAGTTTTTGGTTCCGGGTGCAATCAACATCGTTGTAGCTGCAAATGCAGGTGGTGCTTGGAGCCCGTTTGGTGATATTACGACACTTATGGCGTGGACCGCTGGAAAAGGTGAGTTTGTTGACTTTCTTTATCTTTTCGTGCCTTCTTTTGCTGGATGGGTGCTTACTGCTTGGCTTTTGTCCCTTTTTGTACCGAAAGGCGAACCCCATTTCGATGCTTCTTTGCCAAAAGCTGAACTCAAACCAGGAGCAAAAGTGGTTATATGGCTCGGTGCCTTTACGATTTTCATAGCAGTTGTCGGGCACCAGTTTTTTCATTTTCCTGCGATGTGGGGTATGATGTTTGGTTTGGCTTTGCTAAAAATGTATTCTTATTTGCATAAAAGAAAAAATCAACACGACCATTTTGATGTCTATGTGAATATGAAAAATGTGGAAAATGATACGCTTCTTTTCTTTTTTGGTATTTTGAGTGCTGTAGGAGCCCTTCATTTTATGGGATTTTTGGAGTACATTGTCAAACTCTATGACCATATTGGTCCGACAGCAGGAAATATCGGCGTCGGCTTTATCTCTGCTATCATTGACAACGTTCCTGTTATGAGTGCAATCTTGAAAGCAAATCCGCCAATGGGCATTGATCAGTGGCTTCTTGTCACCATGACTGCTGGAATTGGTGGAAGCTTGATCAGTTTCGGAAGCGCAGCCGGTGTGGGTGTAATGGGAAGAATGAGAGGTGTATATACATTCGGTGCCCATATGAAATATGCATGGACTGTATTGGCAGGATACATTCTTTCCATCGTATTATGGTATATTCAGTTTGAAATTTTGGGATTATATTAAGGATAGACGATGCAAGAAGTACCAATAGTTATATTAGATTTCGGGAGTCAATATACACAACTTATAGCAAGACGCCTGAGAGAGGTTGGGGTATATTGTGAAATATATCCTTTTTTTGAACCGATTGAAAACATCCGGGCAAAAAAGCCTCAAGGTATCATTCTCAGCGGCGGACCGGCAAGTGTTTATGAACCGGAAGCTCCGAGGGTAGACAAAAAGATTTATGAATTGGGCGTTCCTGTACTTGGAATATGCTATGGGATGCAGCTTATTACAGTTGACTTTGGCGGTCAGGTGGTACGGGCTTTGGAACACGAGTACGGGAAAGCAAAACTCTACTTTGATCCTGTACATGGCAAAATCTGTCCACTTTTTGAAGGGACAAAGGACGGGCAGATTGTCTGGATGAGTCACGGGGATAAAGTAATAGAACTACCGCAAGGGTTTGTACGAGTTGCTCATACCGATAACTCTCCATATGCTGCCATTGCAAATGAAGAGAAAAAAATCTATGCATTGCAGTTTCATCCGGAGGTGTCTCACTCCCAAGAGGGACAGAAAATCTTGGAAAATTTTGCAAGAAAGATATGTGGCGTCACAAACAAATGGGATATGGGCCATTTTGCAAAAGAGCAGATTGAGAAAATACGCCAAAGAGTGGGAGAAGATAAAGTACTTTGTGCTTTAAGCGGTGGAGTGGACAGTTCTGTTGTTACAGCTCTTTTGTATGAAGCGATAGGAGAGAAACTCATTCCCGTTTTTGTAGACAACGGACTGTTGCGAGAGGGTGAGAGAGAGAAAGTGGAGTATGTGTTCAAAAATATGCTCAAAGTCCCGCTCATTGTTGTTGATGCCAAGGAACGGTTTTTAAATGCTTTACAAGGTGTAACAGATCCGGAGCAGAAGCGAAAGATTATCGGTCATACATTTATCGAAGTCTTCGAAGAAGAGGCAAAAAAGCATACCGACGTAAAATATCTTGCTCAAGGAACGTTGTATCCAGACGTGATCGAATCTGTTTCGGTTAAAGGTCCAAGTGAAACAATAAAATCGCATCATAATGTCGGGGGACTTCCGGAATGGATGCAATTTGAACTTATTGAGCCTTTGAGAGAACTGTTCAAAGACGAGGTTCGAAAACTTGGTCTTGAACTGGGTCTTCCAAGAGAGATGGTCTATCGTCATCCATTCCCTGGACCAGGACTTGCGATCAGAATTCTAGGAGAGGTGAACGAAGAGGCTTTGGAGCTTGTTCGAAAAGCAGATACGATTTTACTTGAAGAGATCAAAGCCCATGGCCTTTATGAAAAATTGTGGCAGAGTTTTGCTGTGCTGCTCAATGTCAAAAGTGTCGGCGTCATGGGAGATAAAAGAACTTACGAAAATACCGTTGCACTTCGTATCGTAGAAAGTAGTGACGGTATGACGGCAACATTTGCCCATATCCCTCACGATTTATTGGAGCTCATTTCCAATAGAATCATCAATGAAGTTGACGGGATTAACAGAGTTGTGTATGACATCACTTCCAAACCACCAGGAACCATTGAGTGGGAATAATGCCCATCTATATTCTCTCAAATACGAAGATTGAGGGAGCGAAGACGCTCCCTCTCATAGAACAAAAATTTTTACCCATCTCCATCGACTTTTCTTTATATGACTATCTCATCTTTACATCCAAAAATGGGGTCCGCGCAATCGAACAAATTTCTCATACGTGGCGCTTGAAACCTGTTATCTCGATCGGTTCGGCCACGACAAAAGCTATAAAGAAAAAGGGTGGTAAAGTGGTATGGCAAGGAAGCGAGGGATATGGCGATACCCTTGCCAATGAGATTGTCGCACATTTTTCAAACGACAAAAAGTATCTTTACATAAGGCCTAAAAAAGTTGTATCTAATCTTGTGCCCATTTTGCGGCAAAATGGGTTTGAGATTGATGAGGTTATAGCGTATGAAACTGTATGTCGGGCATGTGATACTGTGCAAAAACCGGAACCCGGTTCTGTCATCATCTTCTCTTCTCCTTCGACGGTAGAGTGTTTTTTTCGCTGTTTTGCATGGGATGATAGCTATAAAGCAGTGGTAATTGGCAAGCAGACGGCCCAGGCTTTGCCAAAAGAGATCTCATATGTAATGGCTGAAAAAAAGAGTTTGGTTTCTTGTGTGGAGACTGCAAAAACTCTTCTTTCATAGGAAAGCTCTTTTATTGTATTTTCGAGTCGTTTGGTGTATAATTCATTGAAAGCCTGAGCGGTGCGCTACCCGCAGTATGGGGGTCCGACAATAATCCGTTGAGGGAGGCCTGTAGATTTTGGTGTGTGTCGGTGACTCCGTTTGAGCCAGGGACGCCTGGCGAGGAGCCGCCGCCTAATCCAAAACTCGCTCCCTCTTCTTATGGTCTTAGGGACCATGGCATTGCGCGAACGCCCGCTCGGGCTTTTTTATTTGTTTTTGAAAAGGATGTCTCTTTTTCAAAGATAAATAGAGAAGGAAACTGGTATGAATGTAATGGTTGTCGGAAGCGGGGGGAGAGAATACGCTATAGGGTATGCCCTCAAAAAAGATCCAAACGTTGAAAATATCTATTTTGCTCCGGGTAACGGTGCTACACTACAACTCGGGAAAAATGTCGAGATTTCTGATTTTCGTGAACTTGCAGCTTTTGCAAAAGAGCAGGGTATTGATCTTACGATTGTCGGTCCAGAGGCCCCACTGGTGGAAGGAATCGTCGATGTTTTTAAAGAAGAAGGGCTTACTATTTTTGGACCTTCTCAAAAAGCGGCTTTGCTTGAGGGTTCAAAAATCTATATGAAAAATTTTCTCAAACGGTACAATATTCCCACGGCACGATACATTGAAACGGAGATAATGGATGAGGCCGCGGAATTTATAGATGAACTTGAACCGCCTATTGTGGTAAAGGCTGACGGTTTATGTGCAGGAAAGGGTGTTATCATCGCCCAATCTCGCGAAGAAGCAAAAGAGGCTGCGGCGAACATGCTCAGTGGGGAAGCTTTTGGTCCGGCTGGTCAGCGAGTGGTGATTGAAGAGTACCTCGATGGTTATGAACTCAGCATCTTTGCTATCAGTGATGGAGAAAACTACGTCATTTTACCGGCCGCACAGGATCATAAAAGACTTCTTGATGGAGATAAAGGGCCCAATACAGGTGGAATGGGAGCTTACGCACCAACTCCCCTTATCAATGATGAACTTTCCAAAAAAATAGAGGATCGAATCATTGCCCCTACGATTGCTGGTATGGCAAAGGATGGGACACCGTTTGAAGGGGTTCTGTTCGCGGGTCTTATGATTGTGGATGGAGAACCGTATGTTTTAGAATTTAATGTTCGCTTCGGGGATCCAGAGTGCGAAGTGCTGATGCCACTTCTCAAAACTCCGGCATCTGAACTGTTTTATAAAGCGGCTACGAAGCGTTTAGATGAATTGAAGGTAGAATTTTACGATAAATATGCAGTTGGGGTAGTTTTAGCCAGTGAGAACTATCCTTACGGAAAATCGAAGCCGAGTGAAATTATCGTTGATGATATTGTCCACAGTGAACTCAAAGAACACTCTTTGATCTGTTATGCAGGAGTGAGTCTCATAGAAGGGAAGCTCTTTGCAACCGGTGGCCGGGTACTGGTATGCGTGGGTCTCGGTGATACGATCAAAGAAGCGAGAGATTATGCCTATATGTTGACCGGTCAAGTCCATTTTGCCGGTAAAAAGTTTCGTAAAGATATTGCATATCAGGCATTGCAAATAGATGAGTCTGCGTAAGATCATTCTGCCATCCTTAGCGGCTTCGCTGGTGATGGCTTCCTCGGCTCATGTCAAAATATATACCCTCGAAGCCACTGCATCACAAAACAGTTTCAAACTCCAGTCCAGGTCTGCAGTTGAATATAAAAACTACTATTTGGAAGCGGATAAAATTGTATATGACAAAAAAAACGGTTTTGTGAAACTGTATGGCCATATTTTTATGTTGGACGGCGAGAAATATAGCGCATTAAGTGATTTTGCTATTCTTGATCTCAAAACGGATCATATCTATGCGAAACCTTTTTTCTTTTCCGAAAATGGAACGAATATCTGGATTAAGGGAAGCGAATACTCTGCGGATAGGAAAAAGATAGTCGCAAAAAACGCTTTTACTTCCAGTTGTGATTCAAGATGTAGTGATTGGAAAATCTATTTTGAAAAAGGTATTTACGATAAGGAAAAAGACTGGGTTGATCTGTATCATGCCAAGCTTTATATCGGAAATTTTCCTATTCTCTATACTCCCTATCTCAGTTTTTCAACGAATAAAAAAAGGCGTTCGGGACTGCTCCGCCCTGTCTTTGGCATTTCGAAAGAACAGGGTTTCACCTATATTCAACCTATTTATATAGCACCCCAAAAATGGTGGGATATAGAGTTCGATCCCCAAATACGAACAAAAAGAGGGTATGGTCTGTATACAACCTACAGAGTGGCAAATGACAAAGATGCGTATGGTGAAGTTACTGCGGGAATTTTCCAAGAGAAGAAGTCCTACCGGATTCAAAACAATCTTAAAAATGACAAACATTATGGTCTGGAACTGTTTTATAAAGACGAGTCCTTATTCGTACAGCCGGATGATTCCCATAAAGATGGTCTCTTTATCGATTGGAAAGCGTATAATGATGTAGACTATTTTAACCTTAAAGAGCAACAAAACCAATATGTAAGTGTTTCAACACTCGTGATTTCAAGGTTAAACTACTATTACAATCTAGACAACCACTATTTCGGTATCTATGCGAAATATTTCAAAGACAATACCAAAGTGTCCAATGCTGATACGTTGCAGTTGTTACCGGCACTCCACTATCATCATTATACAACTTCTTTGATTCCGCATATCTATTATAATGCCAATTTCAGGATCAACAATTTTTACAGGCAAGAGGGACTTAATGCCACTGAAATGCAGTTAAATTTTCCAATTACATGGTATACACGTTTTTGGGATGACTATTTTGGAATATCGGTCAGTGAGCAACTGTTTGGAAATTACACATTCTATACCAATGAATCAGCCACGCAAGATTATGATAAAAGCTACACATTTCGCAATGAACACAAAATTTCTGTGTTTAGTGATCTTATCAAACCATACAGTACAGGTACTCATACACTGCATTTCAATGCTTCTTTGTATTTGCCGAGTTTTGAGAAAAACGGTGGAACAAAAGCCGATTTTATCAATATAGGTCAGACACATAAACGGCTTGAATTGAGTATGAAAGAGTATTTTTACGATTTAGAGGGTTCTGAAATACTCTATCACTATATTTCCCAGCCTATCAATTATAACGAACCCCAAAAACTACAAAATCTAGAAAATGAGATTGGACTCCATATCCGGAAGAACTGGTATTTATATACAGATATTTTTTATTCTCATCAATATTCTGATCTTGATTCTATCTCATCGACTGTTTCTTATCAAGATGAGAAGTATCGGCTTTTCCTTTCGCATCTTTACAAAAAGGGGCGAGAAAATAGGGATGAATCAAATTATATTCAATTTTCGGGCAGCAAACATTTATCAAAAAAACATCAACTCTTTGCTACAATAAACTATGATATCAAAAAAAGTGTAACCAACAGTTGGAGCCTTGGTTGGCTGATGCAGAAAAACTGTTGGAATATGAAGCTTTCCTATAAAAGGGAGACGTTGCCTCTTTTAAGTAACAAAGGTGTCGATTATTATCATATCAACTCGTTTTATATACAGTTTATGTTGTATCCTTTGGGAGGGTTTTCCCAAAGGTTTACGCAGTCGGATCTGAAAGGAAATATCTAATGAAAACGGAAACGAAAGTAGGGATTTTTGTAGCAATTGGATTGCTGTTTCTTTTTTTACTCAGCACACAGGTAAACAAATTTTCTCATATCGGTAAAAAAGGGTATACTGTCTATGCGATCGTAGACAATGCTTCAGGCCTTGAGAACAATTCCAAAGTCAAAGAGAAAGGTGTCGATATAGGCTATGTACAGTCCAAAGCTTTGGAAGGCAACCGAGTAAAACTGAAACTCTATATCTATCAAAATGCCAAAATACCAAAAGATTCTTCTGTCGCACTAAGACAAGAGAGTATGCTGGGAGGCAAATATCTTGAAATTGAGCCTGGAAACGCTAAAGAATACTTAAAACCTGGTGAAACGATCCAAAAAGAACTTCCATATGCCTCTTTGGACCAAACAACGACGACAATCAATGAAGCAGCCGGTGAATTTAAAGCATTCATAAAAGAATTACGTCGATCGATTGCAGGAAGTAGCGGTGAAGATTTGAAAAAGAGTATCGAAAATCTACAACAACTCACTGCAAATCTTAAAGAGTTGGTTCAAAGTAATAAAGAAAATATCAACAAAAGTATTGAAAATATTCGCATTATGGGTGAAAAATTGGCATTGGCTGGCGAGAAGCTTGGACGTATGAGTGACAAGTTTGCGTTTACCGCAGATAATATCAATACTAAGCTTCCTCAAATTATGGATAGAATCGATGATATTACGAAATATCTCCGATCTTCGAGCAAAGAGCTGGACAAAAAACTCCCCACACTTATGGATAAGTTTGCCGCATTGGAAAACGATTTGCATGAAGTGGTTCAAAATAACAAAAAACCTCTTAGTCGGGCCATCCGTTCAGCAGACAAGTTTTTTACAAGTGGAGGCAACTCATTCCAAAAGTTGGACAAGTATCTCTCAAGTATCGGAAAAAGTCAAATTGGTGTCAATTTTAGGTCGTACTATATGAGTGATGATAACTATATGAAAAGTACGTTTGGTATTCAATATCTGCCGGTTCCAAGTAAAGCGTATATTTTAGAAATAACATCAATGGATGATTATAGTAAAACGGATGCAAATAGAAAGTTTGTTCCCCCATCTGATCATGAAGATGCAAAATATCTAGTAAGTGCAGAATATGCAAAACGCTACGGAAATTTTCGATACCGCCTTGGTTTAATCGAAAGTACGGGGGGATTGGGAGCCGACTATTATCTTTTCAATGATCAGGGAAAAGTGAGTGTGGATTTGTATGATTTCAATGCAGTTAATGATGTCCGTGGAGATAAAGCCCATTTAACTATTACCTACAGACAACGATTTTTGAAACATTTGGATGCTTATATAGGAGCGGATAATATCTTGAACGATGAAGCGAGGAATTTCTTTTTCGGGCTTGGTTTGCAATTTATTGATCAAGATATGAAGTATCTTTTAGGGACAGCTTCTGGAGCTGGGACATATATCAAATGAGTGAAGATCCTGTACAATTGATTCATGAAGCCTTGGAAACTTTGGGTCTTCCTACGATGGTTTCATATAAAGAGATCAAAGATCGTTATAGAATGCTCTCGAAAAGATTTCATCCAGACAAGGGTGGCGATGAGGAGGAAATGGCGAAAATCAATAGAGCCTATACTATATTAAAAAACTATATCGAAAACTACCGTTTTTCATTTACGGAGGAGGAGATTTTAAAGCAGTTTCCTCATAAAGAGTATATAAAAAAATTTCGGTTTTGAAAGGGTATGAATGAAGTGTCGATTTGAATTTGAGATGAACAATCTTAAAGAGATCTATGAATTTGGTGAAGTCGCGAAACAGACAAATGGTTCGGTGCTCCTAAAAAGTGGAAAAACGGTTATGCTGGCTACCGTAGTAATGGAAAAAGAGATGGTTGATGAGGATTTTTTGCCATTGACGGTACAGTATATAGAAAAAAGCTATGCAGCGGGGAAGATTCCCGGAGGATTTGTCAAAAGAGAGCAAAAACCCGGTGATTTTGAAACATTGACAGCAAGAATCGTTGATAGAGCATTGCGGCCACTTTTCCCAAAAGGTTATCTCTACCCAACGGTCATTACTGTTATGGTTCTTAGTGCAGATCCAGAGAGCGACCTCCAAGTTTTGGCCTTGAATGCCGCTAGTGCGGCACTCTTTGTGAGTGACATCCCTGTTCGAAAAGCGGTTAGTGGACTTCGAGTTGCAAAAATCGATGGAGAAATTATTTTCAATCCTCCATTGTCAAAACTCAAAGAGAGTACATTGGATCTCTATTTGGCAGGAACGAAAGAAGAGCTGTTGATGATCGAAATGGCTGCGATCGGAAGCTACAAAACAGAGGTAGTGCCAACGACAGTTGATCCATTGATGGACCCGACACTCGCTGAAGAAGTGATCACCATAAAAGAGCCCAATGCTATGAAAGAGGAGGAACTTGCTTCTATCATCGCTCAGGGGAAAGATGTTATTCAGATAGCATGCAACGAGTATGAGAAATATTTTATCGAGAGTGCAAAAGAGCATTTGGAACTGGAACTGCTCCCGCAAACAATTGATGAAGATATCTGGACCTATGTAGAAGAGATTTATGCATCCGATATCAAAGAAGCGGTGCAAGCTATGGCGAAAAGTGAGCGAAACGAACTTTTAAAAGAGATTGCCAAAAAAATCAGTGAAGATACCGTTGCCAAAGAGCAGGGATGGGAGTATGAAACCATCTATAAAGTCGTTGAAAAATATAAAAGAAAAATTGTTCGCGAGATGATATTGAATGAGAAGAAAAGGGCCGATGGAAGGGGATTAAAAGATGTTCGACCTATCGACATCAAAACGAATATCTTGCCTTCGGCTCACGGATCGTGTCTTTTTACAAGAGGTGAAACCCAGGCACTGGTTGTGTGTACCATCGGTGAGAAGACAGATGCCCAGATGTATGAGATGCTCACAAGCAAGGGTCCAGAGTATGAGCATTTTATGGTTCATTACAATTTTCCACCATTCAGTGTAGGAGAAGCGAAACCTATCAGTGCTCCAGGAAGAAGAGAGCTCGGTCACGGGAATTTGGCCCGAAGGGCATTAGAACCAGTGGTAGATGTTCCAGAAGACAAAACTTATAGACTCGTGTCAGAAATCTTGGAATCCAACGGTTCATCCTCCATGGCTACTGTATGCGGAGGTGCTTTGGCCCTCAAAGCTGCAAATATAGAACTAGCTGATTTAGTTGCGGGAGTTGCTATGGGACTGGTTGTGGAGGAGGACAAATATGCAATTCTCACAGATATCATGGGACTAGAAGATCATGACGGGGATATGGATTTCAAAGTGGCCGGTACCCATGATGGGGTAACAGCAATGCAGATGGATATCAAACTTGGTGGTGTTCGGCATGAGATTTTGGAACAAGCATTGCAGCAAGCAAAAGAGGCACGATTACATATTTTAAAAATTATGGAAGAGGCTGCTGAAAAGATCGAAATTAATGAAGAAAATCTTCCATCCTCTCACACTATTACCGTACATCCAAGTAAAATAGTTGATATTATTGGTCAAGCAGGAAAAACAATAAAAGAAATCATAGAGAAATTTGAAGTAAGTATCGATATAGATAGAGATAAAGGAAAAGTGAAAGTTACCGGTAAAAATAGACCAAAAGTCATAGCTGCCTGTGACTACATACATGAGATTACGAACAAACCAAAACCAGAACCTATCAAATTCCAAGAGGGTGAGATTATTCAAGGTAAAGTCAAGAGAACAACCAATTTTGGAGCTTTTGTGGAACTTCCTGGAGGAGTGGACGGGCTATTACACATTTCGAAACTCTCCAATGGTAGAGTAGAAAGAGTAGAAGATGTTGTCAATGTGGGAGATGAAGTAGAAGTAGAGGTACTCAGTCAAAAAGGACACAAAATAGAACTTGCTTTGCGGCAAGTGATCAAAAAAGCGTAATTTAAAAATTAATTTTGTACAATTGCACTGCAAAGTGACAAGTAGGGACACGCAAGCCGAACGGACTTTGCAAAATATATTAGGAGGATTTTATGAAAAAGTTGATGCTTTTGTTGGTTGCATTCGCAGGATTCGCTTTCGCTGGAGATGGTGAAAGCATGATTCAAGCATACAGTGTACTTGCTGCTGGTGTTGGTCTTGGTATTGCTGCAGCAGGTGGTGGTATCGGTATGGGACATACTGCAGCTGCTACAATCGCTGGTACTGCTAGAAACCCAGGACTTGGTGGTAAACTTATGACTACAATGTTCATCGCATTGGCGATGATTGAAGCGCAAGTTATCTATACACTTGTTATTGCTCTTATTGCACTTTACGCAAATCCTTTCTTGGGTTAATTGCAAAGCCGGAGGTCTTGCCTTCGGCAAACTTTTTTGATATACTTTCACCACTTCAAACGCGGCAGTGGCGGAACTGGTAGACGCGCAAGGTTGAGGGCCTTGTGGGAGTTATCCCGTGGAGGTTCGAGTCCTCTCTGCCGCACCACGGAATCCTGTCATTTTACATAAATCTTTTTCAATACATCTTATCAAGACTTCCGATATCAAGCAAGATTATCTCTTTATCGGTGATAACTAAATTTAATAAGGATTTATAGCTTATGAAAATTGAAACGGAGCAGTATTCTTTACGTTTGCCTTTGAATTTGTGAAGTCTTAGGCTTAGGTGGCAGGGGTTATCTTCTCATAGATGAAGAGTTTTGTCGATTTTATCCTTCATAGAAGGGTTATTCTTTATGACTTTTGCAGCCTTTTTGATGAATGCATCATCGTAAATAAATTTATAGCTCATTTTCGATTCTTTCCATTAGTTTATCTACACTGCTTACATGGACTTTTCCAGCTTTTCTTTTTTCCATAAGCTCTTGATATGCAGCGTCCAGCTCAGCTGCTCTCATCTGATAATATCTCTCAAAATCCACAACGATATACTTTGGCTTCTCTCTAAATGTGATAACTGTTTCATCTTTGGCTTGCAGCTCACTTTCAATTGCTTTAATTTCTTTGACTTACAGCTCATTTGCAGTAATCATTATCAGTTCTTTTAATTTTATGTAGTCCAAAACGCAAAGCTGCTTTTTCATTATTCTTAAAAAGTTTTGTTTAGTTTTATGTGGTAAAGCAGATTAGTAGCATATTATTGAAAAGAGACAAATCCTGTTTCAGGATGGATAGAGATATTTAATTCTTCTCCTTCAAAACTTGCCGTAATATTGAGTTCGTTATGTAATAGATTTGAGTAACTGAAACTGCTGTCATAAGGCCTACCAAGTTCATCAAAGCAGATTGTTTTGGTTGGAGACAAAGTAATTTTGAATTTTTTTTCTTGAATATTAGATTGGTCTAACGGATCCTTTGCATAAGTACTTCCACTAAAAATTGAGAGATTATTTTCATTGATCTGTACGCACCAGGCATTTTGTTGCCAGTTGGCACTTTTAGGGTCATATTTGTCATCAACCATAGCCAAATGCTGTGTGTATCGGATATAATCCACAACTTTCAATGTTTCTTCTTGCAAAGTGTTTGTCTTAAGTCTTGGAAGTGCCACTGCAGCCAATATGCCAATTGTTACAATGACGATAATAAGTTCGTACAACGTAAATGCATCTCTTTTAATCATAATTTAAATATAGCCAAAATATACTTAAGATACAAAATAAGGTGAGGTTAGATGCGTTTTATCATTATCATTTGTTTGTTGTTATTAGAAAGTTGGGGAGGGTGGTGTATTGTCCACTCTACGCAGAAAAAAATTCATGGCAATGAGGATAAAGTTTTTTTCGAGCATTTTCCGTTGGGTGTGATTTATAAAAATAAAAAATGGTATCGATTTGTTTCAGGTCCCTATGAAAATCTTCAAGAAGCAAAAAAGTTTCTACATCAAACCAGGCACTATTATCCCACAGCCTATTTACGAAGATGCAAAGAGATAGAAGGGAACGATGTAAAAAAGATTATTTTTTTGAATCGATGATTTTTTCTATTGCTTTTGAACATATCGTAAGGCCGAAGCTTCCGGTAACACCGACAAAACTTCCTTTCTCTTTGCATTTCGGCTCTTCTGAGCTGAAAATGACTGGATAGTTTCCTTTGAATCCTGCTTTTTTTAATTCATAACGAATTTTTCTTGCAAAAGGGTCTCCATGTGTCTTCCATATAGACGTTGCTTCTATTTTGGTGGGATCGCTTCTTTTGGCACTTCCCATGGATGAGATGAGTTTTGGCCATACCTTTAGAGCCAGTGCCACTTTTGCATGTCTATCATCGATCGCATCGATCACAAGATCATATGGCTCAAAATCAAAATCTTCGATCCACTTTTGATCAATTTTTGCTTCTATCGCTTTGATTCCAGGATAGAGTTTTTTAAGAACATCTACTTTGACTTCTCCAACATGTTCAGAGCCTATTTGTCTATTTTGATTGGTAGGGTCATATCGGTCAAAATCAACTATTGTTATATCATGTACGCCACTTCGATAAAGACAATCGAGCGCGAAACTTCCTACGCCTCCAACACCTAAAATGAGTATTTTTGCTTTTTGTAGTTTTTCAAAATCTTTGCCAAAAAGCATGCGGCATCGCTCAAATCTCATAGCCAACTCTTTAATTTTGGAATCTCTTCATATGCTGTGAGATCGGCTTTGATCGGCGTGATAGAGACATAACCATTTTTCACTGCTTCAAAGTCACAATCTCTCTTTTTTCCTGGTATCCAATCCAACGGATGAAGTCCCAGCCACCAGTACTCGATCCCTCTAGGGTTTCTGTGCAGGTGAGCCTGATTGAAGTAGACTCGATATCCTGCTCTTGTAATTTTGTACCCTTTAAACTCTTTTGTTGAGGGGACATTGACATTAAGACATTTTCTATGACCTGCAGGCCATCCTTCTTGGAAAATTTTTTGAACAAGATCGCGAGCGACATGTTTTGCCTGTTCATATCCTACTTCCATTTCTGTCTCTTCGCAGTTGGAGTTGCACACTTGAGAGATAGCAATCGAAGGAATATCGTAAATCGCGCCTTCCATTGCACCAGCCACAGTTCCGGAATAGGTGATATCTTCTCCCATATTGGCGCCTCTGTTGATGCCGCTTACGATAATATCCGGTTTTTCATTTTCAGGATAGAGTGCACTCAGAGCTAAATAGACGCAATCGGTAGGAGTGCCATCTTCAAGTTTATAAAAATTGTCCTCGATTTCAACAAATCGAAGGGGTTTAGTGAGTGTCAAACTGTGACCACATGCACTCTTTTCATTCGCTGGTACAACGATGGTAAGTTGCGCGATATCTTGCAGGGCTTCTATGAGTGCACGAAGTCCGAGAGATTCGAATCCATCATCGTTGGTGATTAAAATCCTTTTCATTTCCTCTCAACTTTTTGGGCAATTATAACACACTCACTGTTGCCATAAATGGTGCAAAAGGGGCAAATAGAAAAAGATCAGAAGTAAAAAGAGCAGTGATGTTACGAAAACGGCTGCAGTGACTTGAGTCGGTTTACATTCATAAAGAGCTGCCAGATTGACATTGGCAACTGCCAAAGGCATCATAAGTTCCATAAAAAGCACTGCTTTGGTAAACGGTTCGATAGATAATGATGACAAAATGAGAAAGGCTATCAGTGGAATGAAAACGAATTTGATCAAAGCAATAGAGCCTATCAGTTTTGCATCAATGGCTTTGAGATGTACAGAATAAAGATAGATCCCAAAAATGAGAAGCTGTACGACCATACTCGTATATGCTCCCATTTGCAAAGATTTATCGATTGATGGAGATGGTTGATAATGCAAAAGGTTGAGTATGATAGCAAGGAGAGTAAACCAAAGCACAGGAAGTTTAATGATATTGAGAATGGAGTCTTTGACACTAAAATTTCCTCGTGAATAGAAGTAGACTCCAAAGGTGTAGACAATGATCACATTGGCAAGATTTATGAGTGTTGTATAAGGGACGGAAGCCTCGCCAAATATGGCAATACCAAGAGGAACTCCAAGGTTGCCTGTATTTCCTATGACACTTGCTACTGTGAAGATCGATCGGTCTTGCAAAGATTGGAAGAGCTTTTTTGCTAAAAGCGTATTAAAGAAAATGATACCTAAAGAGATGGTAAAAAAGAGAACAGGTGCCATTGCCAAGTCAAAATCGATCGGTTTTTGCAATATCCCCCATAGGGCGAGGAAAGGCTGGAAAATATAGACAGAAAAAATCACGAGGGTTTTATCGTGAATTTTCTCTTTGAAAAAGTATTTTGCAAAATATCCTAAAAGGATAAAGATATAGATAGCGCCGATAGAAACCAGTGTTGCAATCATTTGGCCTGTGTGATACGGAGCGTTTCGATACTATCTTCGATAGAAGCGAGATTTCCTCTGTCACCTGATTGAAGATAATGAATAAAGGCTTCTAACTCCTTATAGAGAGGCTCATCTTTTTTGATATGGATGTCTCGTGTCCGGTAGGAGTTGTCTGTTTGAAAATCGCTATAGGCATGCAAGGTTTGACCAATCAAGTCTGCTTCATAGTACACTTCTTTGCAGGCAACTTCCACTTTTCTACGCTTAAATGGTGTGAGCCAGTTTGTTGTTATATTTGCGACAATTTCATCTTCTAATAACAGGCTCAATACCGCATTGTCTTCATGGTGATTATGGATTTTTCTCGATTTGTAGATGGAAGTTTGCAAAATATCTTTGCCTGTAATGAACCGAATGAGGTCGATATCGTGTACGGCAAGATCTGTTAAAACTCCAACATCGCTGATGCGGGGAGGAAACGGACCAATCCTCGTGATCTCTATAGTATAGATAATTTTGTTTTTGAGTTCATTTTTGAGGTGCGTAATTGCCGGATTAAATCGCTCCACATGCCCAACGCAGCTTTTGACGCCTTTTTGATTAGCAGCGTGTAAAATTTCATATGCATCTTCGATAGTCGATGCAGCAGGTTTTTCTATAAAAACATCTTTGCCGTATTCAATGGCTTTGAGAGCTATCTCTTTGTGTAAAAAAGTGGGCACTGCAATGATAAGCGCATCGATAGGTTCGTTTTTGAGCATTGTATCCAAATCAGTGTAAAAAGGTTCGTAAAAATCTTCATTTTTTTGAATATCGCACAGCGCAGTAACAGTGACATTATCCATGCGTTTGAGAACTCTATAGTGATTTTTTCCCATGGATCCAAGTCCAACAATCGCTAAATTCATCGAGCTTCCTTTACAATTTCAATGAGAGAATCGATAATATAGTCTTGTTGCTCTTTTTGCAGAAAAGGGCTCATAGGCAAACTCATAATATGTTGACTCACCTTTTCCGCGACGGGAAAATCTCCGAGTTTGTAGCCAAGATTGGAAAAAGCTTTTTGCAAATGTAGCGGTTTGGGGTAGTGGATGGCTGTCGGAATCCCTTTTTCATTGAGTTTTTTACAAACCTCATCTCTGTTTTGCACCTGGATGGAGTACTGGGCATACACACTTGTTCTATCCGCTTTGACCAATGGTGTGACGACGTATTCTTGTAAAGCTTTCGTGTATCTGGTGGCAATTGTGATTCTATCTTCGATTTCTTGAGGGAAATGTTTGAGTTTGATACGAAGAATTGCCGCTTGAATTGCATCGAGTCTGGCATTGAGACCTATGAGCTCATGTTCGTATCGCTTTGTTTGGCCATGATTTTTTAAGATATCTATTTTCTTGGCGATTCTTTCATCATTTGTAAAAACAGCGCCTCCATCTCCATAGCATCCCAAAGGCTTGGAAGGAAAAAAACTGGTACATCCTATGTGCGAGAGATTGCAGCTCTTTTTTCCTTTGTACTCAGCACCGAAACTTTGTGCCCCATCTTCTATAACGATCAAACCATATCTTTGGGCTATTTTGTTGATTTCGTCCATATCGGCCGGTTGGCCGTAGAGACTGACTGGAATGATCGCTTTTGTTTTTGAGGTAATTTTTTCTTCGATTTTTGTGGGATCGATATTGTATGTCTTTTCATCGATATCGACAAAAACAGGAATTGCACCCAAAAATGCGATAACTTCTGCAGTAGCGATGAACGTGAATGGTGTAGTGATAACCTCATCACCCGGTTTCACATCAATCGCCATGAGTGCTAGGAGCAAAGCATCCGTACCGCTGCTACACCCAATGGCATGGGCCGAGCCACTATATTGGGCCAATTCCTTTTCAAGCGAACTCACTTCCGGCCCACCAATAAACTGGGCCGATGCCATCACACTCAAGACAGCCTGATCAATTTCATTTTGATATTGTTTGTACTGGGTTTTGAGGTCGATAAAATCAATTTTCATATATTATACCTTTTGGATAATTTCCGCTACATTTTTGGCGCTGCCATATTTTAACAGTGAGCGGATTTGTGAAGATTTTTCATAAAAACGTATCGTATTATACTCATTATAGGCTTTGAGAAGGTTTTGAGGGGTCACCTCATTTTGTAAATATTCTGGATGAATGGGATCTATTGTGATAGATTCGGCAAGAATATTGGCTATACCGGCATATCGCAAATGAACAAAAAGCTTTGCAATGGCAAAGTCAATACTGTTGGCGATATAGGAGAGGATAAAGGGTGTGCCGATAAGAGTGCTTTCGAGTGTCGCTGTGCCGCTGCATATGAAAGCAAATTCTGCTTTGTATAACGCTTTGTGCGTATTATGGACGATTGTAAAGCTTCTTGTATCACCATACAACTCATGCAAATTTTCTTTGGCAAAATGTTTCGGTACCACTAAAAGAGCCTCTTTGTTACTCAGCCTTTTTCGAACCTCTTGAAATACAGGCATCAATCTTTTGATTTCACTGCGTCTGCTACCGGGTAAAAATGCAATGATATCGCTTTGGATAGGCTCTTTTTTGAACTCTTTGATTTGATCAAGGAGAGGATGCCCGGCAAAGCGAATAGGTGCATCGCAGGAGTAAAATTTTGACTCAAATGGCCATATGGCACACAGTTGATCGATATATTTTTCAAGCACCTCTGCTCTTTTTGGCCTCCATGCCCAAACTTGAGGAAGTATGTAGTAGATGATCGGTTTATTTGGATAGGCTTTTTTGATTTTTTTTGCAAGAGGAATATTGAATCCTGATGAATCCATAAGCAGGACTTTGTCGGCATCTGCTGCCATTGTGACCAGGTCTTTTTGCAAGTTTTGAAAAAGAGAAATTTTTTTGACAGCATCCACAAAACCCATAACAGCCAAAGATTGCAAATCCATTACTGGATTTCCAAGCTCTTTATCGAAAATCCCTTGGATCTCTACATCGTCGAGATGAGGAAGAAGCGAGGCCAAATGGATATTTGCGGAACGCTCTAAAACACTGACAAGTAGTTTCATCTGCTCCCTTGAAAATTGGTATAATTATAGCAAAAAAGGGTAATTTGATGGAACAAAAAGAGCCGATGACGCAATATGGATATGAGAAAATTCAAAAAGAGTTTGAAGCGTTGAAAGAGGAGCGTCCAAAGGTTGTCGAAGAGATAGAACGGGCAAAAGAGCATGGAGATTTACGAGAAAATGCCGAATATCATGCTGCAAAAGAGCGACTCGCGTTTATCGATGCAAGGTTGACGGAGCTTTCAGACCTGTTGGCAAGAGCGCAAGTGATCGATCCAAGCAAACTTCCTCACGACAAAGTGGGATTTGGATCAACGGTGAAGCTTCTTGACATTGAGGAAGAAGAAGAGATTGAATACACGATTGTCGGTTCAACAGAAAGCAACCCCGAACATGGTCTCATCTCTTACAATACACCTCTTGCAAGACAGCTCATCGGCAAAGAGGAGGGAGATGAGATAACGGTGAAACTTCCAAAAGGGGAGATCGATTTTGAGGTTTTAGAAGTCTATTATAAACCGATAAAGTTTGAAGAATGATTCAGTGTGCAATTGTTGGAGCAACCGGTTATACGGGGCTGGAGCTTATCAAAATATTGTTGAATCATCCCCATTTTGAATTGACATATCTTTCCAGTAGTGAAGGGGGAGAACGGATTGAAGAGCTCTATCCAGCACTGCAAGGAGTATATGAAAAAGAGCTTGAAAAAACAGATATTAAAACAATAGCCGATAACTGCAGCCTTGCTTTTTTGGCACTTCCGCATAAAACAGCAATGGAAGTTGCAAAACCGCTCTTGGAAGCAGGCGTACGCGTGGTCGATCTTTCAGCAGATTATCGGTTGCATTTGGAAAACTATGAAGCCTACTATACAAAACATACCGATACAGAGCATCTTAAAAATGCAGTATACGGTTTACCAGAAATCTTTCGAGACAAAATAGAGCATGCCCAGCTCATAGCAAATCCGGGATGCTACCCAACAGCTACCCTTCTATCACTTATTCCATTTTTGCCTTTTATCGATGCAGATGCTCCAATTTTCATCGATGCGAAAAGCGGTGTGAGCGGGGCAGGGAAGAAATGCTCATCCAAAACCCATTATATTACTATCAATGAGAATATCTTCGCCTACAATCCCATCAGACACCGACACTCTGTTGAAATAAAAGAAAAGCTTGAACTGTTTGGAAAAGAGATCTACCATATCAATTTTGTTCCTCATCTCTTGCCGATAACTAGGGGAATGCTTGTCAGCAGTTATGTGACCTTGAAAAAGTCGATTGATCCGATAGAGGTTCTACGTGATTTTTATGCAGATGAGCCATTTGTTCGAATCAAAGAGATACCGGTCGATGTAAAGAGTGTTGCGGGAACCCATTTTTGCGACATTTACGCCCAGTGTCATGAAAATGCGCTTTTTGTAAGCAGCGCAATAGATAATCTCTTACGTGGCGCCTCTTCCCAGGCAGTCGCCAATGCGAATATCATGATGGGCTTACCTGAATCTACCGGATTACCAACAATTGCCTATGTTCCTTAAAGAAGGTGCTGTTTTCATCGCAGATGCCCATTACCATCGTGGGATTCGTGAAGAGTTTATTCAATTTGTCCAACAAATCGATACCCCCCAACTCTTTTTGATGGGGGATATCTTCGATCTGTTGGTAGGTGGAATAAAAGCTACATTGGAGGAAAACCGAGATGTTATTGCTTTGTTGAATGCTGTTTCAAAAAAGATTGAATGCATCTACCTTGAAGGGAACCACGATTTTCACTTGAACGAAGTTTTCCCTTTCATGAAAGTTATACCTCTTTCCTTGCAGCCTTTGTATCTCCAAAGCCCAAAGGGATGCATTGCCCTGTCTCATGGAGATACCTTCATAGCCGGAACGTATGCATACTATGCAAAAATAATTCGCAATCCCATTGTCATCACAATATTAAATGCCATCAATGTCGGCAATTGGCTCTCAAACAAGATTCAAACATATAACAGAGCAAAAAAATTGTGCAAAAAAATAGAAGATTTTGAAACAATCGCTTGCAAAAGAGTGCTTTTATATCAATGCGACACTGTTATAGAAGGGCACTATCATCAAAATCTCGATATAGAGTGCGACAAAAAACGATATATCAATCTGCCCTCTTTTGCCTGTTCCAAAGAGTTTATGCAGTATAAAAACGGTGCGTTCATCACTTTGAAAATGTGATACCTACTGTAAAATCAACTCTGTAACTTGCTTGAAAATTGTTGATTTCTCTAAAAAGTACAGCAGGTGTCAACTCATAAAAAATCCATTTTCTCCAGATCGTATCGTGATATTTAATGCCCAGATAGAGGTAGTCGACATGATAGGACCGTTTTTGATTTGTCGTGGAGTAGAACTGAAAACTTGGAATAGTAAATCTATTTGCGTCTAAAACAGTATAAAGCTTGAAGCTATTGAGAATTTGATGTTCATTCTCTTGGTCTTGTATATAGCGATAACTGTTTTCAAAGGCAAAATTTTGTGTAGCATTGAACTGATGAATGTAGTTGGCATAAAAAGTATTGTCCAGTTTTCTGTCAAGGTAGTAGTACAAACTATTTCCAAACTCGATACGATTTTTTTGATCAAATGGATAGGTATGAGTAAACGTCGCTCCTACAAACGGATCCGGTGTGATTGTGTGAAAGCGAACCCCCGCTCGAAATTTCAGCTTTGATTTTGTGTTGTAAAAGAGACCGAGCAGATAGGAGTTGTTGTCTATCGAATCACGGATATTGTTTCCCGATTGTTCATCGATGGAGGTGGTACGTTTGAAATCTTGCAAGAAAAGATAGAGTCTTTTTTGTGTTCTTGGCAGGGGGATTTTGGATGTGATATTGAATTTGTATCCACTCCCTATCTTTTTTGATTCTGTAAAGACTCTCAGGGATGTTTCAAGACTGTACTTTTGAGGAACAGATGCGTTGCTTTCACTTAAAAATTTGTCCAATTTTTCTATGGTGTTTCCAAAAAAATCTTCTATTTTTTTATGCCATGTATCTAAAACGCCTGCATATAAAACCGATACAGTAAAGATAAAGCTAAGTAAGTATTTCATGTGCAACCTCAAATCTGTTGGCTGTCATAATATGGACTTTGGGATGCATTTTTAGCATCGTTTCGAAAAGATCCCGGCTCAATGCCATACCCACTTCATACTCTTTTTTCTCTCCATCTTTATGGGCTTTATAGAGTTCATCGATCCAGAATCTTGGGACATTGATTCCTGGAACATGAGAAGCAAGAAACTGGGCGGTTTTGAGTTTTGTGATAGGAAAAAGGCCAAGAATAAGCTGCGATTTTGCTTTGTCATTTTGAAAGTGTGATCGTGTCTCTTCAAAAAGTTCCAGAAGCAAAGTGATATTTTCCTTGTCGAAAACCGGCTGGGTGATGATGGCAATTGCACCGTGTTCAATTTTTTTAGCAAATTTTCGTTGCAACGTTTTTGAATTTTTGGCGTAAGAATTGGATACGGCAAACGGGTAGATCTTTTTTGGTTTTATGGAAAACTCTTTGCCCGCATAATCGATACCTGCATTGAAACATTTGATGATATCCAGAAGCAGTGTACTGTCTCCTTCAAAGCATCCTTTGGTATTCGGCTGATCACTGATTTTTGCCGGATCACCAGTGAGGGCCAAAATGGCTCGTATATCAAAATCATTGGCTCCCAAAAGATCGGATTGCAAAGCGATTTTATTGCGATCGCGCATACTCATAGTGGCGATCACTGGTTTATGAAACTTCGTTTGCAAGCGGATAGCCGCCAAGATCGCGTTATATTTAAGTTTTGCAAGAGGATTATCTGTTGTTGTAAAAGCGTCTACTTTTTCATGTAGATGGTATTGTCCAATTTTTTGGATGATATTTTCTACCGTTGGCAGATGGCCAGGCGTTGTCTCAAGAGAGATGTAGCGACCATTTCGCAGCTTTTCAACGAGCGCTTCGAACATCCATACCCTTTTTGTTCTATTTTAATCTAATCTTGGTTAAACTAATGTAAAAAGGAGAGTGATGAAGCTTTGTGTTTTTGATTTTGATTCTACATTGATGGATGGTGAAACGATCGATTTTTTGGCCGGAGCTTTAGGTTTACAGGAAAAGGTAGCTGAAATTACCGAAATGGCTATGCGGGGAGAGCTCGATTTTTTTGAAAGTCTTATTACACGGGTGAAACTCCTTGAGGGTCTGGAAGAGAAAAAGGTGAATGAGATTTGTCACAGCCTCCCTTTTATGCCAGGGGCAAAAGAGACGATTGATACGCTCAAAAAAAGAGGGTATCGAGTCGTGGTTTTTAGCGGCGGTTTTCGCAATGCCACAAGCTATGCAAAAGATGTATTGGGATTGGATGGAGATTTTAGTAACATCTTGCACGCCAAAAATGGCTATTTGACTGGACTTGTTGGTGGAGAGATGATGTTTGATTTCAGTAAAGGGGACATGCTGCAGCGTTTGCAGACAATTTTAAATATTTCTCCTGACGATACGGTTGTTGTAGGTGACGGGGCCAATGACAGAAGTATGTTTGCCCATGCAAAAACAAAAATCGCTTTTTGCGCCAAAGAGGTTCTGAAAAAAGAAGCAAATGTGATTGTTGATCAAAAAGATCTTCGTTTGGTTTTAGAGTATGCAGAGTAATCTTATAAAAAGAGTGGTTATTTTGTGTATGATTGTTACTGCGCTTATTGCAGCGAAAGGAGAAAAAATGCAATTACTGTCGCCAGCTTTTGAAAATGGGGGATTGATTCCTGCTAAGTATACCTGTGACGGAGCCGATATTTCAGTGCCTCTTATTTTTCGCAATGTTCCGCAAGAGGCAAAGAGTCTAGCGATTATCATGGATGATCCAGATGCTCCAATGGGCGTTTTCGTTCACTGGGTAATCTATGACATTCCATCTACCATTGAAGGTTTGCCTGAAGGAATCCCAAATGCACCAGAACTTGAATATGGGATCAAACAGGGTATCAACGACTTTGGCAAAATCGGCTATGGAGGACCATGCCCACCAAACGGGGCTCATAGATACTTTATAAAACTCTATGCCCTCGATCGGGTTCTTAATGTACAACCAGGACTTTCAAAACAGGATCTTTTGGAGATAATAAAGCCTTTTGTGATCGATGAAGCAATATTGATGGGCGTTTATGAGCGCTGAGGCCTATATCGGCACAAGCGGATTTTACTATGAACACTGGAAAGGGGTGTTTTATCCCGAGGAGCTACCGAAAAAAGAGTATTTGCGGTTTTATATGCACCATTTCAATACAGTTGAAATGAATGCCACCTTCTATCATCTTCCAAAAGCAAAGACCGTCCAGCATTGGCTGGAGGTGGCACAAGAAGGATTTTACTACACCATCAAAGCTTACAGAGGCATTACGCATTATAAAAAACTCAAAGATGCAAAAGATGAACTCTTTCGTTTTATGCATTTGATTAAACCGCTCAAGGCCCATCTTGGTGTCATTCTTTTTCAATTGCCACCATCTTTGCACAAAGATCTTGAACTTTTGGCCTCCTTTTTACATATTTTGCCGCATGGGTATCGGTACGCTTTTGAATTTCGGCATAACAGTTGGTATGAAGAGGAGTTGTTTGAGTTGCTACGAAGATATGGAGTCGCTTTTTGCATACATGACTTTGGGAAAAAGAGTACCCCTATTGTTCAAACTGCTCATTTTGTCTATATTCGCTTTCACGGAACCAATGGAAGGTATGTGGGTTCATATGATGATGCGACACTTCTTTGGTGGGCAAAAAGAATAGAAAGTTTTTTGCATAATAACAGTGACGTATATGCCTATTTCAATAACGACTTTGGAGGAGCTGCGGTACAGGATGCAAAAAGATTACTATCCTTTTTGCATGCAGAGTAGAAAAACATCAAACGCTTTATGTTTTTGAATTGTGTGAACAATCTTTTGACAAACTTTCGTAAACCCTTGCTTTTGCAACTGGTCTTCAAGCCACTTTGGATCGAAGCCAAAATGATGAACTCCTCTGTTATCACTATGAAATGTTCCATCTTCTGTGACCAAATCTGCGATGCATATAATCCCATCAGATTTTAGTTTTGCATAGAGTTTACCGATGATTTCGTGGATATCCTCGATGTGATGAAATGTCATAGAACTGACAATAAGATCGAATGGGGGTTCAATTGCATCGATATCTTTGCAATATGCTTTGATGGAAGGGGATGGGGATTTTGCATTGAACATCTCCACCATTTTCGGTGCAGTGTCGACACCGGTGATGGAATTGGCAATATCTGTGAGTTCATAACTGACCAGCCCGGTTCCACAGCCAAAATCGAGAATATCCAAACTCTTTTTTCGCACGCACTCTTTGATAGCTTTCGCAACCTTTTGTGCAGTCTGGACTCTTCGGCTGTTCTTATCCCACTCTTTTGCCCTCTCGTCGAAACTACTCACCTTTGAGTCCTAGACAGTTGACTGCAATACCACGGATCTTTCTCGCTTGGTAATCGAGCGCAAACCATCTGTCAAAAACTTCATTGGCTGGGATACATCCGGCTTTTGAAAAATCGAGCTGACCGTTTTCATCTTTTGGAATATAGCGCTCCAAAAAGTCATACATTTCAAGTCTCATCTTTTCGTATGTTTTGAATTCCGCCATTGCTTTCTCTTTGTCCACAAGAACCTCCTGTTTTTTGGATATTCTATTACATTTGTAACAAAATGGAAAGAAAAATTTATTCAAAATATAATTATAAGCTTTTGTAAGCTACATTTTATTACAATAAACCAAATCCTAATATTGGAGCGATCATGATATTGGAAGCCGTAAAGTATATGATCCTTGGAATGGGGGTCGTGTATCTATTTTTAATGTTGATGATATGGGTGTTGGATTGGCAGCACAAGCTTTTGTTGAAATACTTTCCTGAAAGTTTTGAAGAACCCAAAGCCGAGGAAAGCGTTACTTCAAAACGAGAAAAATTGAAAAAAGTAGCTGCCATAACCGCTGCTTTACATCATATGAAAAACTCATAAAAAGAGGGGAACATGGCAAAAAAGAAGTATATTGATGTGATGGATACCACCTTCAGAGACGGGTTTCAATCCGTTTTTGGTGGACGAGTTTTGATGAAAGATTTTTTGCCGGCACTTGATGCGGCAAAAGAGGTTGGCATTACCCATTTCGAGTTTGGTGGAGGAGCGAGATTTCAAAGCCTCTTTTTCTATTTACGAGAAAATGCATTTGATATGATGGATGCTTTTAGGGAAAAGGTCGGACCTGAAGCAAATCTCCAGATTTTGGCTCGCGGGATCAACACAGTGATGCTTGATACGGGAAGCCGAGAGTTGATTGATCTCTTTGCGAAAATGTTTGCTAAGCATGGAACGACGACAGTACGAAATTTCGATGCACTCAATGATGTGGACAATCTTGAATACTCCGCAAAATGCATCAAAAAATATGGCATGAAGCATGAAGCGGTTATTACTATCATGGATCTTCCTCCTGGCTGCACCGGTGCACATACTCCAGAGTTTTATGAAAAAAAGTTACGAGAAATTTTAGATAGAGGTATCGAGTTTGACAGTCTCGCTTTCAAAGACGCAAGCGGTACCAGCAGTCCGGAGAAAGTGTATCAGACTATCAAAATGGCTCGAAAACTTTTGGGAAAAGATGTACATATCCGTCTTCATACCCACGAGACTGCCGGTGTAAGCGTGGCATGTTATCTAGCGGCTCTTGAAGCGGGAGTTGATGGTATAGATTTGGCAGCTGCTCCTGTAAGTGGCGGAACGAGCCAACCAGATATCATCACGATGCTTCATGCTGTCAAAGGCAAACCGTATGACCTAGGTGGACTCGATATGGAAAAAGTATTAGATTATGAAGAGGTACTCAAAGAGTGCTTGGCAGACTATTTTATCCCACCAGAAGCAACGCAAGTGAGTCCACTTATTCCATTCTCTCCAATGCCTGGCGGTGCATTGACAGCCAATACCCAGATGATGCGAGACAATAAAATATTGCATAAATATCCGGAAGTTATCAAGGCGATGCGAGAAGTAGTAGAAAAGGGTGGTTTTGGAACGAGTGTGACTCCTGTGAGCCAATTTTACTGGCAGCAAGCATTCAATAATGTGATGTTTGGTCCTTGGAAGAAAATAGCTCCGGGATATGGCCGAATGGTGCTTGGATATTTTGGAAAAACGCCAGTTGAACCAGACCAGGAGGTTGTAAAACTAGCAAGCGAGCAGCTTGGACTTGAACCAACAAAAGAGAATCCACTCGATATTGCGGATAGAGACGAAACGAAATCGATCGCATACTGGAAGAAAAAACTGGAAGATGAAAAAATCGAAACGACAGAAGAGAATATCTTTATAGCGGCTGCTTGTGGCGAGAAGGGGATCGCATTCTTAAAAGGCGAAAGTCCATTAATGGTGAGAAAAATAAGCGAAATGGAGGAAGAAAAAGTGGGTAAAACGAGCGGAATCTATACAGTGATCGTTGATGGTGAGAAATTTGTCGTTGAAGTTGCCGAAGGAAACGTTGAGGTAAAACCGGAAGCGGAAGCGAAAAAAGAGGTTGAGATCGTTGAAGAACAGGCGAGTAAAGGAGAAGCAGCAGGGGGCATGGTCGAGATAAAATCGGCTGTTCCTGGAAATGTCTGGAAAATTCTTGTCAATCCAGGTGATAAAGTAAAAGCTGGAGATAAGATTATGATTTTGGAATCGATGAAGATGGAGATCGATATCCCAGCTCCTCAAGATGGTGTCATAGCGCATATCGCTGTTAAAGTGAACGATAGTGTTGAAGAGGGCCAAGTTCTGGCAACGATGGAGTAGGGCGATGAAAAAAAGACTTGTTACCTTTTTTCTGGCACTCTCGTTTTTTCTTATTCCATTGGGTGCTTTGGCGACAGTGAACCATATCGCATCCAATGAGACGCACAAAGAGGTGCAAACAGAAAACAAAAGTTTTGGCTCTTTACTTCTTAACTTTTATAAACAGACTGGGATCTATGCGTTTTTAAGTCCTAAAGATGGTGTTAAAAATGCTAAAGGTGATGAAGTTAGTAAATTTCAGCAAAGTTTTGGCCGTCTTATAATGATTGCCATCTGTTTTGTTCTTTTTTACTTGGCTATTGCGAAAGGATTTGAGCCACTTTTATTGATTCCTATCGGTTTTGGTGGGCTTTTAGCCAATATTCCTCTTGCTAACATCATAGGTGACGGTGGGTTTATTGGTGAGCTTTTCAAAGCAGGTATCGCCAATGAGCTCTTTCCGATTCTCATCTTCATGGGTGTTGGAGCAATGACCGATTTTGGACCACTCTTGGCAAACCCAAAAACAGCACTTTTGGGTGCGGCTGCACAGTTTGGTATCTTTGGAACACTCGTTGGTGCTGTAGCATTAAGCCAGCTTGGAATATTTGATTTTAGTATGCAGGATGCTGCAGCTATCTCTATCATTGGTGGGGCAGACGGTCCGACAACCATTTTTATAGCAAGTAAACTCGCTCCTGATCTTTTGGGTGCGATGGCTGTAGCGGCATATAGTTACATGGCACTTGTTCCAGTTATTCAGCCACCAATCATGAAAGCTTTAACAAGTGAAGAGGAACGAAAGATCAAAATGACTACAAGACGAAAAGTGAGTAAACTTGAAAAAATGCTCTTTCCTTTGACTGTGTTGATTTTAACGCTTTTGATCTTACCAGAGTCTTCTCCACTTATCGGAGCTCTTACTTTTGGTAACTTTGTACGGGAATCCGGAGTGGTAGAACGACTTTCAAAAACATTACAAAATGAACTTATCAACATCGTAACAATCTTTTTGGGACTTTCTGTAGGAAGTAAGCTTGTTGCAGAATATTTTTTGGTTCCTGAAACACTTGGTATTTTACTTTTGGGTCTTGTAGCTTTCTCTATCGGTACTGCTGCTGGCGTTATCATGGGTAAAATCATGAATAAAATGTCCAAAGAACCGATCAACCCACTTATCGGTGCAGCAGGTGTGAGCGCTGTACCTATGGCAGCACGTGTAGCCAATAGGGTAGGGATGGAGAGTGATCCTACAAATGTTCTTTTGATGCATGCAATGGGACCAAATGTTGCTGGAGTTATCGGTTCTGCTGTGGCAGCAGGGGTACTGCTATCGATCTTCTAAGAGGCTTTATGCCTCTTCCCAATCTTTTTTATGTTTTTCTTTAGTAAATCTTCTTTTTCTTTTGAGTTTCCGTAAGAGATTTGCCTCTTTCAAAACATCCTCTCTGAGTTCTTGTGCGCTTTTGTCACTTCTTCCTATATTGGCGTTTTTTTCAACAAATTTCTCTAACGATTTGAGGTACTCACTGGAGAGATAGGTTTTCTCTATTGTTTCCAATGGTTTGAAGATTGTATCCAAAAAGGATACGATCTCCTGTTTTGTTGGTTCCTTTTTGTTGAAAAAGTCGACGATTCTGTTGACAAATCGTTCCAATTCACGTATATATTTGCTCCTTGTGAATTTCTCTTTTTTCACTCCACACCTTTGGATATAATCTATTTAGATTTTAGCAAAAGGAGCATTATGGAGCAAACTAATATCCCAATTGATCCAAAATATCTTGAACTTATGCTCAATCCTACCAATTATGGTGAAATGGAAGAGTATGATGCAAAAGGATTTGGAAAAAATGTCCAGACAGGGGAGATGGTAGTGATCTATCTCAAAATCGATCCCATTAGTACGATTATCAAAGAGATCAAGTGGCAAACCAATGGATGTGGTACGACGCTTGTCAGTGGTGCTTTGTTCAGTGAGGAGTATAAAGGCAAAACATTGCAAAGCGGTATCGAATTTACTGAAGATGTTTTTGAAAAGATCAAAGACAATCCTCCAGAAGATGCTGCGTGTGGCGAAGTGGTTGCAAGAGCGTTTATGGCTGCAGTACAAGATTATGAAGCAAGAAAACGAGGGGAAGAGAAAGAGCACATCGAATATGTGACGCTCAGTTGCCCAATACCCCAAGGAGGAGAAATTGAACAATCTGTTTCGAAAAAAGCATGAATTGTGGCTCAAGGTTTTGTTCGGCGCTTTCAGTCTCCCAAAAGGGGAGTGGTTTGATACGCTGCTCGATTTTGCAAATATGCAGTATCGCCATCTCAAATGGATTGCGAAAGCTATTGTTGAAAATGGAAGTGATTTTGACTGGGACAGGGAACATATTCAGCTTGGTTTTGACAACTCTACTCTTTTATTTAAAGATATCATCGATTCCATCGAAGCAATACAAAAAGAGTATCCAGAAAGCAAACTGTTTGAGAGAATACAAAGTGATGAATCCTTTATGCTCTATATGTTGGAAAAGTTTTCCAAGCAAGAGCCTATCGATATCCACAGTTTTGACAGACATCTCAGTTATAAAAGTCTTGACCAAGAGAGTCTATCCAGTCTTGTGCAGTTTCTGTTTGAAGAGATCTATAAAGAGTATGAACTGATCGTGACCTATACTTACTCTCAGATTCATACTAAACAAAGTGAGCTTTCTTTGATTTTCGAAGATCTTATCTATGAGTCTTTTTATCATCTAAAATCTTTTTGTGTCATCGCTGCAAAACTTGGTATCTTGGCGGTTCCGAGAGTTGTAATGAAAGAAGTGTATAAATTTGATGACATGAAGCAGTTTTTGAAAGATGGTATAGAAGAGGAGTTGGCTGCAAAAGAGCAGTGCAAGGCATTAAGTGCTGCTGTAAAAGATGAGGAATTAAGCAAATTTTTTGATTGCATCAATAATCAAGAAGATTATCATATCGAACTTATGAAGAGAGCTCTTGGACAGATTGGAGGATAAATTTTCGTAATACCTCTTTTGTCCTGGAATGCTCTAAGATATCTGCGTGTGTAGAGTCTGGGATAACAATCTCTTCTTTGAGATTATGCATAAAAGGTCTTAAAGCTTCATAACTTTTTGGAGGTGTCAAGGTGTCATGTTGGGCCAAAAGGACATAGATAGGTGCTTTGACTTTTTGGATATATCTGTACGTAGGGAATGGATGTTTTAAAATGAAAGATACGGGGAATATGGGATAGCGCATTTTTGCTAGATATTCGATAGAGTGAAACGGTGTGACAAGAATGAGGCTTATTGGATTGGTACGGGAAGCCACATAGGCTGCCACGCTTGTTCCAAGACTTCTTCCTACGATGATATTATGTTTTGTATGAAATTTTTGAAAAAGCATCAATGCTGATTGATAAAGAGTTTGCTGGGAAGGTTTTCCCTTAGAATTTCCGTATCCCGGATAGTTGTATGTCGCCACGTTGATAGGAAGATCTTCAAAAAGTGAAAGAGCCTGCAACGCATTATCCGCATTTCCGCCAAAATAAAATACCGTCACATCGCTGTTTCGATTCAAAATTCCCACTTCCAGGCCATCAATCATAATGACTTTTGCTTCTTTTGGAATGTCTATTTTTTTAGGAGCAAGATAGGGACGAAAGATGATTTTTTCTTGAAAAAGATAGAGATACAGAGCAAAAGCACTATAGATGAAAAGAATAAGAAGAAGGAGTTTCATGAGAGTCTGTGTTTGTAGTCGCAATAGTCAAACTTTTTTACGATTTCAAAACGTCCATCCTCTTTCAGTAAGGCTAAAGAGGGGAGTCTGATGCCGTTGAATGTAGTATTTTTGACAAACGTATAGTGAATCATATCTTCAAAAATGAGTTTTTGACCTCTTTGCAGTGGTTCATCGAAGCTGTAATCGCCTATGATATCACCTGCTAAGCAGCTGTTGCCTCCAAGGCGGTAGGTGTAGAGCTTTTCTCCAGGTTTTCCGGCTCCTCTAACATTCGGTCGGTAGGGCATTGCGAGGACATCTGGCATGTGGGTTTCTGCTGAGGTATCCAAAATAGCGATATCCATTCCATTGCGGACAATATCCACAACAGTTGCCACCAAAACGCCCGTTTGCCAGCCGACAGCTTCTCCCGGTTCAAGATAGACCTCTACATTGTAACAATTTTTAAAATCTCGGATAAGTTTGATCAAGAGTTCTTTGTTGTAGCCCTCTTTTGTGATATGGTGGCCTCCGCCGAAATTGATCCATTTGCATTTGGGTATAAATTCTCCAAAGCGCTCTTCAAATACTTTGAGTACACTTTCCAGACTCTCGGCACTCTCTTCACACAATGCATGAAAATGAAGTCCATCTATTGCATCATCCCAGCTAAACTCGCTCCTCACCACCCCCAGTCGGCTAAAAGCTCCACAGGGGTTATATAAATCTACCGGGGCTGCAGAGTATTCGGGATTGACACGCATTCCAATGGAGATATCTGGATTTGTTTTTTTGACTATATTCTTGAAAGTACTGAGTTGATGCATGGAGTTAAAAACGATATGATCGCTCATTTTTGCTATGAGCTCGATCTCATCTGCTTTGAATGCCGGAGAGTAGGTGTGCACCTCTTTGCCAAATTCTTCGAAAGCGAGTTTTGCCTCCCAAAGACCACTTGCAGTGGCACCATATAAATACTTTTTAACAAGATCAAAGGTGCTCCACATAGCAAAGCCTTTGAGGGCCAAAATAATCTTTGCACCGCTTTTTTGTTGTACCTCATCTAAAATTTCAAGGTTTCTTTGTAAAAGTGCCTCTTCACAGACATAACAGGGAGTCGGAATTTTGTCTAAAACTGTTTCTATTTGACTAGTGTAGTGCACCGAAAACCTCTTGTAGCGTTCTTGTTGTTCGAGCAATTGGTGATGTGCGTATCGCTTTTTCTTTTTGCGCAAGCATAGTAAAAAGACCTTGTAAAGTTCGGTTTGTCACATAGCTGGTAAGATCTTTTTCTTTTATTGGCTCATTGGATTTTCCTATAAATTGCATTGCATTGTTTATGAAGCTATTTTGTCCATATTGATTGTAGTACTTGACAATCGTTTGATAATACTTTGTTACTTGCTCTTTTTCCACATGTTTTTTAATGATTGGAGCAATTTTTTGTGCAAGCTGTTTACCGGCATGCTCTTTGAAATAGTCTGTAATAGCATCCTCTTTTTGTGAGAAAATCAGCTCTTTAGCCTTTTTTGTGTCTATGTTTTTGAGTGTATCGTAAAGAATGGAGGCCGTTTCAGGTATCGCTTCTTCTGCGGCTCGGTTCATTGAGCGTTCAAATGCATCGACATACTTGCCCAATCCTACTTTTTTTAAGGTATTGCTCATCAATTGCATATTGGATGGGATAGGGATTTTTACGAGAGAGTTTTTATAAAAACCATCCTCTTTTCCAAGCTGTTTGATTGCCTCTTGAATACCAACTTTTAAGGCATCCTTCATCGCACTTTGCGCTTTTGCATCATCGATATTTTGTTTTGAACTGTTTTTTTTATTTACGGGAGTCGTAAATGATTGCAGTGTTTCCAACCATCCGGCATGTGCCAGGAGTGCACAGCAAAGTGCACTGAAAATAAATTTTCTCATTGAACTTCTCTTGTTTCATCTGGATCCAACTCCATCACATGCCAAGGCAGTCCTTGTTTGTTGAGTTCCTCCATAAATGGATCGGGATCAAATTGCTCCATATTCCATACTCCCGGCTGATACCATTTCTTCTCCAACATCATTTTGGCTCCGATCATCGCAGGAACCCCGGTAGTGTAGCTTACGCACTGGCTGTAAACTTCTTTATAGGCTTCTTGGTGGTCGCAAATGTTGTAGATATAGATTTTTCTGCGTTTGCCGTCTTTGATGCCTTCACAAACGACACCAATATTGGTTTTTCCTTTTGTGCGGGGACCAAGAGATGCTGGATCTGGAAGTAAGGCTTTTACCACATGGAGTGGTACAACTTTGCATCCATCCACTTCTATAGGGTCGATTCGTGTAAGTCCGATATTGTCCAAAACTTTCAGATGTGTCAGGTAGCTTTGGCTAAAGGTCATCCAAAATCGGATTCGTTTCAGTCCTTTGATATGTTTGACCAAAGACTCTTCCTCTTCATGATAAAGCAGGTAGCTATCCTTTGGGCCAATTTCGGGATAGTCCCAAACCATTTTATATTCCATAGGTTCTGTTTCGATCCATTTTCCCTCTTCCCAGTAGCGACCTTTGGAATTTACTTCACGGATATTGATCTCGGGATTGAAATTCGTAGCAAAAGGATAGCCGTGATCACCTGCATTGCAATCAAGAATATCGATGTAATGAATTTCATCAAAATAGTGTTTTTGGGCATATGCACAAAAGACGTTAGTCACTCCTGGATCGAATCCGCTTCCAAGGAGTCCCATGATGCCTCGTTCCTTGAATGGTTCATTTAGTGCCCATTGCGGTCCGTACTCAAATTTTGCAGTGTCGGGATGCTCATAGTTTGCTGTATCTAGATAGTCTGTTTTTGTCTCCATACAGGCTTCCATAATGGAGAGATCTTGGTAAGGCAAAGCAACATTGATCACTACATCCGGTTTGACAAGATGAATGAGATCGATGAGTTCATTGACATTATCTGCATCGACTTTTGCGACATCGATGTCTCGGTTCCATCTATTTTTGATCTCTTGTTGGATCTCTTCACATTTTGCGAGTGTTCTGCTTGCCAGTGTAATATGCTCAAAGGTATCTGGATTGAGAGCGCATTTATGTGCCACGACTCTTCCAACGCCACCGGCTCCTATGATGAGGACTTTTCCCATAGAGTTTCCTTTTTTTGAAAAAATTATAGCAAAGCTATACGTAGAGATCTATATGCCCGTTTTTACCTCTTTTTTTGTAATTTTTTCTATTTTTTTTATATGTTTCATACTTTCTTTTTGCATTTTTTTGACTCTTTTTCCAGATGCGAATCACAGGATGAGGGCGTAGGGGTGTAACCGGGAAAGATTCTTCTACGCTGAAGTCTTCAGGCATGCTCTACCTTTGCCTTTTTTCTATTGTACCATATCCTTTTTGACTGAGCATCTCGATTCCCAGTAGAGGTTTTCGGGTCAAATCGGGAAAGTATCCCTTTTGACCTTTGCCACCATTGCTGTGGCACCCGATGCAGTTGCCATAGAAAAGGTATTTGCCCTCTTGGACCCATTCGGGATGGCTTGGTTTAAAGCCTTGCAGGGTTGCTAGAAATGCGGCTATTTTTTTCGCATCTTCAGCAGATACGGTGCCTCCTGGCATAGGGCCTGAAGGGTAGTGAAAGATGTTTGATCCTTCATTGATTACTTTTTCTATATATTTTTCAAAGCAACTTGTACAGTTTGGATCGATACGTACATGGGTATCTTTTTGCTGTCGTTTTACGATGATTTTATCGCTACTTTTATAGGTTCGTAGACTATACGCTATGGCGAAAAACAGAATCGGAAGTAATAAAAGAACCATTTTTTTCATGTTTTTATCATATCAAAAGTGACTTATGTCGCACATAAATCTTTTTTCTTAAGTTACAATGCAAGAAAAAAAGGAGGAGATATGGAGACGATAAATGTTGTTTGTCCAAACTGTCTGAGTGTCAATAGGCTGCCTAAAAAAGAGCACTACAATAAAGCAAAATGTGGAAAGTGTGGATTTGATCTTTTAGACACCCACCCAATTGAGCTTAATCAGGCCAACTTCGAAACTATGATCACAAAAAACGATATTCCCGTTATTGTGGATTTTTGGGCTCCTTGGTGTGGTCCCTGTCGCATGATGGCGCCAAATTTTGAAGCAGCTGCTAGCAATTTTGCTTTGAAAGCCAGATTTGCAAAACTCAATACCGAAGAGTATCCGCAGCTTGCAGCTCCGTTTGGTATACGGGGAATTCCTACGATGATCGCATTTTTACATGGGAAAGAGTTAGATAGAGTCTCAGGCGCTTTGTCAGCCCCGCAGATTGTACAGTGGGTACAAAGATTTATATAAAACCGGCAAGAGCCGGTTTTTACTTACTGCTTAGAGAGATAATCAGCGATAGCTTCGATATCTGCATCGCTGAGCGCAGCAACTTGAGCTTTCATAAGACCGCCCATTCCATGAACGTTTCTTGTTCCAGCTTTGTAGCCTTTAAGTGCTTCAACAACTTTCGCTTTTGGCCAACCTTTGATCACTTCAGATTTACCAAGTGCTTTTCGCTCACCATGTGCTCCATGGCATCCTGCACATTTTTTATAAAGTGCCGCTCCGTCTGCTGCCATTAGTGTTACTGCTGTTGCTGCCGCAAGTCCTAGTACTGCCAATTTTTTCATGTTTTCCTCCTTTGGTTAAGATTGGTTTGATTAACAGCTTGGTACGTTACCGCTGTCGCTTGCATACTCGTATGCAAAATCGTATACATTTTCAAGTTGAGATTTTTTCAAATACCCTTTTTTATATTTAGGGCACAGTTTTTGGATCTCATCTTCAAATTTTCCTGCATCGTGGATCTCTTCCCACTCATCTTGCGTATGTTTTGCAGCAAATTTTGCTCCGTTGAATCCACACACTTTTTTAAGTTTCTTTTGGTAGATTCTCTGTCCTTTCTCTGGACTTGCAAATGCTGCGGTACTGACAAAGCTTGCTCCGAGCATTGCTGCGAAGATAATGCTTGCGATTTTTTTCATTCTCGCCTCCTTCATGAATGTATTGGTATTGTAAAACACAATTGTGAGTCAATTGTGAACTATCTGATTTTACCAATAACAGTATATCGAGTCCAATAGATTTCTAATGCCTTTTCGAGCTCTTTTTCTTTTATTTTGTGCTTGTATACACCTTTAGTTCTTTTTTTATAATCATAAGGAAGTAGCGATTTTTTGGGGTCTGGATGAAGAAGAAACTTTCGTATGGCTTTTAGGGTTCTTGATTTGCTTGAGTGATATAAAATATAATTAAAATAAATAGCTTTAAGATCAATGTGTTTCTTTTGGTGACAAGGTATGCACCGTTTATCAAAGAGCGTTTGTGAAAAAAGTGCGATTTGTATCAAAAAAATAAAAACTATTTTTGCCATCGTACGGTTATCCTTGTAAATTGATCCGGTTTTGATTGGATATCGAGTGTGAGGTGAAACTCTTTGGCGATCATATCAACGATATTGAGGCCAAGACCAAAGCCGCCTTCACTACTTTGGAGCCTGCTGTAACGTTCAAATATATAATGGAGTTTGTCTGGTGGTATGCCGATTCCAGTATCTTCGATCGTAAAACTGTTGGGAGTTGTAGTGATAAAGATTTTTCCACCTATTTTATTGTATTTGATAGCATTGGAGAGCAGATTATCGATCAGTCTTGCTATCTTTTTTTTATCTGCATTTAGGAAACATTGCTGGACAGGATTAAATACAATATTAATTTTTTTTGAATCGGCCAATGTTTTAAAGTAGTCGATGCGTTGCTGTAACAGTTCATTCATATTGATTTTTTCTATTGTTGATGGAATTTTATCTCGCAGCAAGAGATAGGAGAGATCTTCATAAATGGTGGATATCGTCCGTGCCGCTATATCAATACGTTCTATCTTGCGTTTCATCTTTTGATCAAATGAACTATCTTTGAGTGTTTCTATATTGGTCAATATGGTGCTGACAGGAGTGTTCAATTCATGTGTTGTATCTTTGATGAAATTGTTTAAAAGCATGATGGAGTCTTTCATCGGTTTTAAAAAGAGTTTTACCAGATAATATCCGAGTCCAGCCATAAAAAGAAGAAAGAGTAAACCAAACAGCGTTATGTTCCTATATACCGAAAAGAGCCACGCTTCATCATCTTTCATTTCTATAATCACGTATTTTGCTCCAAGATAGTAGAGTTCTGGCTCTTTTATAAAATAGATATATTTTCCCTTTTTATAAAGCATATGTTTGAAATCGATCGATTCATTTTTCAGCAAGGAAAAGATCTTTTCATAATCCGCATCGTAGATTGCGGAGTTGAAGTTGGAGTATCTTGGATAGTAGTTGTCCTCCAGAAGACTTTTGTGCATCTGTCTGATACGGGTGATGACATATTTGGCGTAGGTATGCAGTTTGGGAAGATGGGAATTGAGCATCAACTCTTTTTCAAATCGATAGTAGGTAAAAGAAGCCAATGTCAAAATGATAATAGTCAAAAATATATAAAGCAGCAGAAAGTTCCAAAGACTTTTTTTCTCACTTGATAAATTTGTAACCATGTCGTTTGATGCTTTCTATCCGCTCTTTTCCTATATATTTTCGAAGATTTTTTATATAGGTTCGAAGTGCCATGTCGCTCGGCGTCTCTTCATAATCCCAAAGATGTTCATAGATTGTATCATGGCTGAGTACTTCATTTGGATGTTGCAAAAAAAGTTTTAATAAACGCAGTTCCTTTTGGTTGAGGTTTGCAGACTGATCGTTGATGAAAAGTTGATTTGATTTGATATCATAGAAGATGTTTTTGTCGATTGGTATGCGATCGTTTTTGGTTTCGAAACTTCTTTTTAAGAGTGTTTCCATTCTGATTTTCAGCTCTTTCAAAGCAAAAGGTTTTCTGATATAGTCATCGGCTCCGCTTTCGAACCCTTTTTCGAGGTTTTCCACACTGTCGAGCGAAGTGATGAAGATTGCCGGAGTCTCTTCTTTTTCTCTTATCTTTTTTAGAAGCTCAAAACCGTCAATTCCAGGAACCATGACATCGAAAAGCAAAATATCATAATGTTTTTCATAGATATTGTCCATTGCATCACTCGATGTATGAACCACATCTACGTTATATCCCTCATCTTCAAGATACTCTTTGATGGTTTCGGCAAGGTTGATATCATCTTCGAGCAGTAAAACAGACGCTTTTTGCAAATCCTCTCCTTTAACAATATAATAATACAAAAAAGCGGGTGAAAATGAAATGTAAAGTATGTCGAAAAGGTGAGCTGTTCTATCTGTTTGGATGGGGACTGATGGTGACAGCTTTCAATGCTTTTACCGTCGGATGCGTACAGCTGACGAGTGGCGGAGCATACGGTATGATGATAGCGGGAACGGCTATCATGATTTTTGGCGCATATTTGAAATCGAGGTAGATCATGGCTATAACCAACAGTGAAATTGCAAAGATTTTTAGTGAGTATGCGGATCTTTTGGAGATAAAGGGGGAAAATCCTTTTAAAGTCAGGGCGTACAGAAATGCGGCAAGAACGGTAGAAAATATTGGAAAGAGCTTGGAAGAGCTCGTCAACGAAGGGTATGACCTGACAAAGCTTCCGGGAATCGGAACCGATTTGTCGCTCTATATCAAAGAGATTGTCAAAACGGGAAAGTTTTCCAAACTGGAACAGATCAAAGAGGAGATCCCTCCAACTCTTGTGGAGATGCTCTCCATTGAAGGGCTTGGTCCCAAACGGATCAAAACATTGTATGAGAAACTCCATATCCAGTCTATGGAAGATTTACGAAGAGCTGCCGAGAGTGGGGAGATAGAAAAACTTCCAGGGTTTGGTCCAACATTGGTACAAAAGATTTTGAAAGGAGTCAGATTAGCCAAAAAAGCGGGTCACCGCTTTAAATGGAGTGAGGCGAAAGAGTACGTGGATGATCTGTTGGAGTATCTGCATCAAATAGAGCTTACCCATTTGGAGGTGGCCGGCAGTTTTCGAAGAAAAAAAGAGACTGTAGGAGATCTTGATATTTTGGCAACTGCGAAAGATTTTAGCAAGGTGATCCGCCATTTCGTCAAATATCCGAAAATTAAAGAGGTGGTCTCTGCCGGTTCTACCAGATCGACCGTAATTCTCAACAATGATCTTCAAGTGGATTTAAGAAGCGTAGAGGATGAAAGTTACGGATCGGCTCTGCACTATTTTACAGGCTCGAAAGCACACAATATCGAGGTGAGAAAACTTGCTATTGAACTTGGTTTGAAGGTAAATGAGTATGGTGTTTTTAAAGGAAACGAACGCATTGCCGGAAAAACGGAAGAGGAGGTCTATAAGGCGGTAGGACTTTGTTATATCGAGCCAGAACTCAGAGAAAACAGAGGGGAGATCGAAGCTTGTAAAGCCGGAAAGCTTCCTAAGCTTGTGGAGCTTTCCGATATCAAAGGCGATCTTCACATGCATACCGTCTATAGCGATGGAAAACATACCATTGAAGATATGGCCAAAGCGGCGAAAGAGATGGGATATGAGTATATCGCTATTACAGATCATTCAAAACGGCTTACTGTAGCGCATGGTTTGGATGAGAAAAGAGCGCTCAAAGAGTTTGAAGAGATCGATAAAATCAATGAAACAATCGATGGGATAACTATTTTGAAAGGGATGGAAGTCGATATACTGGAAGATGGCTCGCTTGACATGAGTGACGAAGTTTTGGCACAAATGGATGTGGTATTGGCTGCTGTGCATTATAAATTTAATCTTGATCAAAAAAAACAGACAGATCGGATTTTAAGAGCATTGGACAATCCTTATGTTAACATCATCGCCCATCCCACAGGAAGAATGATCAATATGCGTCAGCCAATCGCTCTTGATATGACAAAGATTTTACAAAGGGCGAAAGAAAACGGTGTGTTTATGGAGATCAATGCCCAACCGGACCGTTTGGATTTGAATGATGTCCATGCAAAAATGGCAAAAGAGTTGGGAGTGAAAATGGCCATCAATACAGATACCCACAATATCTACTCCCTATTTTATATGCAGTATGGCGTCAATCAGGCAAGGAGAGGTTGGTGCGAAAAAGAGGATATCATCAACACAAGGAGCTTAGATGAGCTTAGAAAACTTCTCAAACGTTAAATACAGCTATCCGTTTCAACCAAAAACGCCCTATGTAGCAGTCGATGGTATCATCAAAATCTTTATAAAAGAGCAGTTTCAAGGTATTGTCCTCATTGAGAGAAAAAATGAACCGAAAGGGTTTGCTTTGCCTGGGGGGTTTGTCGAAATTGGAGAAAAGGTTGAGGATGCATTACGCCGAGAGATGAAAGAGGAGACCGGACTAGATGTGGAAAGCCCCAGACTTTTTCATGTCTTTAGCGATCCGTTGCGAGATCCAAGATTTCATACTGTTTCTATTACATTTGAATGTATCGCATATAAAGAGCCAAAAAGTGGCGATGATGCAAAAGCGGCCCATATTGTGAAGCTGGAAGAGATCCCTTGGGACAGACTCGTTTTTGATCATGCAGACATATTGCAAAAATTTTTAAAAAGAGAATAAAAAAATCTATTTGTTGGATTTGATCTCTTTATGCATATATGTTTGGATAAACTTGTCGATCAAAAATTGCCCGTAGGGGTCTATTTTTGTAATAACTACGCTATAGAAACACCCATCCTCAAATTTCTCCTGTGAAACGATTTTCCCTGTAAATTCGATTGATGAATTATCTAGCTTAAAGCGTAACAAAATTGGATAGTTTGCGTCCAGTATGGAGTCATCAAGGAAGATTTTGATTCCTTTATAGGAAATATCTACGATAGTGACACAATAGAGTGTTTTAAGCACTCTATCCGTTCTTTCTAGAAGGGCTGAAATATCCACTTCGACTCTGGGATAGCTTCTTTGTGAAAGATATTCTATGGTACTAGTGTGAGGGATTTTTATAATCTTGTCTTTTCCCAATTTATATATATTTTTGATAGTAGCAGAAATTGCGGTAGCCGATAAAGGTGATAAGTGGATAATTATTCTTCCAAATGTATTGATTCCAATAGCGTGGTTCTCTTTGTGATATAAGATTTTCCAAAAATTGTGATGTTCATTTTTTTTGCAAAGTTGTACGGGAATAAAATGATGGGAATCTAAATAAAATTTTGCTTTTGTACTGATGGGTATATTTTTCGAATTGTGTATTGTATTAATATTTGTTGGGTATAAACTCATGGTACGGTACCTCATATAAAGTTAGCCAGGAAGGTAAGCCACCATGTGTATCTGCTTTCAATCTACTGTATACTAGTTTTTCTAAAAAGAGTTTGTCCATCTGTCGTATGTTGGTAAATGCAATATTGTAATATCTATGGTCATTTATCGTAGTGGAGCCTAAAACGTAGCCATCCAAAGATATTTTTTTATCTAAAACTCGAAATGAGAGATTAATATTCTTTGCTGTAATTGGTTCATCTATTTTTATTTTTGCTCCACCTTCGGATATATCGATAATATCCACGACGTACATAGGATGAACGCCATTTTGTGAAAGTATTTTCAAAAGCCCTTTGGACCCAAGAAAAACTCTAGGAGTTTTTCTGTGATACAGATATTCTATGGTGTCTGTATGCGGCAAACGGATATAACGGATATCACCAAACTCCCAGACCATTTCGATCTTGGCTGTGAAAGAAAGGGCGATTGTAGATTGCACTTCAATTACAACCGTTCTGCAGATGTTTTGCTGAAGAAACTTTGCATTGGAGTGTGGAAGAACCTTCCATATAGCGTATTTGTCATGCTGCTCATGAAGCTGTATTGGTGCAAAGTCGTTATGCGTAAAGAAAAATTTCCCTATTTGCTCTATCTGGAGTTCTCGTGTTGATTCGATTGTATATATCGGCAAATTTTCTTGCATTACAACCCTTGTATTGGTCTAATGCAATTGTAATACAAGAACGTTCCAAAAATGTTCCAATGGATTGATACGTTGTGCAAGATTGTGATATGGGAGAGATGATATAGAAGTGGCGGAGCCGACGGGACTCGAACCCGCGACCTCCGGCGTGACAGGCCGGCATTCTAACCAACTGAACTACGGCTCCAAATGGTGGTCGCTAGTGGACTCGAACCACTGACCACTTGCTTGTAAGGCAAGCGCTCTACCAACTGAGCTAAGCGACCTTCAAATGGCGACCCCTAGGGGATTTGAACCCCTGTGACCACCGTGAAAGGGTGGCATCCTTGGCCACTAGATGAAGGGGTCTGAAGTGGTGACCCGTGTTGGATTCGAACCAACGGCCCACTCCTTAAAAGGGAGTTGCTCTACCAGCTGAGCTAACGGGTCAAAACTTCCTTCGCTTCGGGCTTTCTTAGTTGTTTCCCTCAACGAATGTGGGTGAAATTATAAGCAAAATTTTTTTGCTTGTCAAGAGTTTTCAAAAAAGATCATCAGAAGCTATTTCAAAAAGCAGTTTTACACCATACATCGCCGCTTGATACTGGACGTAGTTGCGATCCCCTTCAAAGTGCATTTTGTGGATGATGGATTGATTAGTATCACCGCAACCCACAAAAACCGTTCCTACAGGTTTTTCTTTACTGCCGCCACCTGGTCCTGCGATTCCACTGATAGCGATAGCATAATCACTTTCACTGCTTTTCAGTGCACCTTCAATCATCTCTTCCACTGTTTCATGACTGACCGCTCCATATTTCATCAGCGTTTCATTTCGAACGCCAAGCCAAGCGTGTTTTATTTCATTCGCATAGGTGACCAGTGATCCATCGAATATATTGGATGCGCCTGGAATTTTTGTAAGCATCGAAGCCAAAAGACCTCCGGTGCAACTTTCGGCGAATGTGATCTTTTTATGAGCGATAGTGAAGCGATCTATTAGATACTCAAACAGATTGTGTGCGATGATCATATTGTTTGGGAAAAGAAGTTTTGCGTTTTGTACAAACATGGGCAAATCGCCAAATTTTTTGTTGATGGCAAGAATTTTATAAAGATTGTGTGTCAGTTTTGTTGTTTGTATCTCGATTTCGAATGTTCTTGCAAGCGGCGAGAGCTTTTCAATAAACTCTTCATATTCAAGATCGAAAATATGCAAAATGGCCGATTCGATTCCGTTTTCAAGTAAAATCTTTGGTACTTTTTTACAGACTTCTGCTTGAATGACATTGATCTGTTTGTCCTGGGCATAAAGTATGTAACTGTCTTTTTCAATCTCGGAAACTTTTGATGGGACGAGCATCCCTTCTTTTGCTATCAGGTTGTCTTCATACAGTGTCGATAAAATTTTGCTTACTATTGGAAAACTTTGGCTCGTTGTGGCTATCAAGATGGTGTCAAAGTTTTCTATCGTTTTTGATACGTGCAAAATGAGATCTTTGTCTTTGTCGTGAAAAAACTCTTTGGCATGGATATTGATGAATTGCTTGTACATCGTTCTTTCGATGGAGGCGACAAAGGCATCATTGATCAAAAAGTCTTGACCGATAAAAAGAATCGCGTTTTTCATGGGCGTTCCTTGCTATTTCTAATGATTATAGCAAATATTCAGAAGCTTTTAACCACATTTTTTATACAATATTAACCAAAAATTGAATAAAAGAGGGTTCATGGATTATAAAGAGACGCTGCTTTTACCCAAGACCACATTCCCGATGCGGGGAAATCTCCCTCAAAACGAGCCAAAACGGTTTGCGAAATGGTTTGAAAAAGATGTGTATGAAAAGATGAAAAAAAATCGTGAAGGCAAAGAGCTTTTCACCCTTCACGACGGTCCTCCCTATGCAAACGGACACATTCACATCGGTCATGCCCTCAACAAAATCTTGAAAGATATCATCGTCAAATTCAACTATTTTGAAGGTAAAGCGGTTCGCTTTACTCCGGGGTGGGACTGTCATGGTCTGCCGATTGAGCAGCAGGTAGAGAAGAAACTCGGAACTGCGAAAAAAGAGGAGCTTCCAAAAACAAAGATTCGAGAACTTTGCCGAGAACACGCTGCCAAGTTTGTGGGTATTCAAAAAGAGGAGTTCAAAAACCTTGGTGTCATAGCTGACTGGGAAAAGCCCTATCTGACGATGGACTACGCCTTTGAAGCCGATATCTATAGAGCCCTTTGTGAAATAGCAAAAGAGGGGCTTTTGGTTGAGCGAAGTAAACCGGTGTACTGGAGCTGGGCTGCAAAAACGGCACTCGCTGAAGCGGAAGTGGAGTATGAAGACAAAGTTTCACCATCGATTTATGTGGCTTTCAAACTGGATAAAGAAGCTGTCCAAGAGATAGGCAAAGATGCAAGTATCATCATCTGGACTACCACTCCATGGACGCTTCCTGCCAATACTGGAATCGCTCTCAATCCTGACATCGAGTATGTTTTGACAAATGACGGCTATGTCGTGGCGGCAGACTTACTTGATGAACTCAAAGAAAAAGGTATCGTCAAAGGCAATGTTGAAAAGAGTATTTCGCCAAAAGAGCTGGAAAATCTTCACGCAATCAATCCATTAAATGGTAGAAGAAGCCGCATCGTTCTTGGTGAGCATGTTACGACCGAGAGTGGAACAGGGGCTGTCCATACGGCTCCAGGACATGGAGAAGACGATTATAGAGTAGGGCTGAAGTACGACCTTGAGGTACTGATGCCAGTTGATGATTCTGGGCGCTATGATGAGACGATCGTTCGAGAGAAGCTGTTGCCTGAAGAGTTTGTTGGTATGAACGTTTTTGAAGCAAATGAGAAAATTTGCGAACTATTGGGCGATGCGCTTTTGAAAAAAGAGGATATCAAGCACTCCTATCCACACTGCTGGCGAACCCATAAACCGATCATTTTCCGTGCAACAAAGCAGTGGTTTATCGCAGTAGACAAAGCGCCAAAAGATCTGCAAAAGACGCTGCGCCAGATCGCTTTGCAAGAAGTTGAAAAAACCACTTTTTATCCGGAATGGGGAAGAAACCGTCTAAAAAGCATGATCGAAAACAGGCCCGATTGGTGTATCTCAAGACAAAGAGACTGGGGAGTCCCTATCGCCTTTTTTAGAAACAAAAAAACGGGTGAAGTGATTTATGACGAGAAGGTTTTGAACTATATCGCCATGATTTTTGAGCGAATGGGGACAGATGCTTGGTATAGCTTGAGTGTCGAAGAACTTTTGTATCCAGGAAGCGGGTACGATCCAAATGATCTTGAAAAAGTGATGGATATCCTCGATGTCTGGTTTGACAGTGGTTCCACATGGTATGCGGTTCTTAAAAGCAGACGTTATGATGCAGGAGAGTACCCAGCAGATCTATACCTGGAAGGAAGCGATCAGCACAGAGGATGGTTCCAAAGCTCTTTACTGGTCAGTGGTGCTATCGAAAAACGGGCACCATTCAAAGCGATTCTCACCCACGGCTTTACAGTGGATGAGAAGGGTGAGAAGATGAGCAAATCCAAAGGCAATGTGGTAGCGCCTATGGATGTTGCCAAAAAATTTGGTGTTGAGATTTTACGTCTATGGGTTGCCATGAGCGACTATCAAAGCGATCTGAAAATCAGTGACAACATCTTGAAACAGATTGCCGAGCAGTACCGAAAACTGAGAAACACTTTCCGTTTCATGCTGGCAAACATCAATGACCTAGAAACAATCCAAAGCGATTTTGGAGTACTGGATCGATGGATTTTGGCAAAAGCGAAATCGGTTTTTGAAGAGGTGGAGAAACAGTTCAAAAACTATCAGTTTGCCAAAGGATTCTCTGCTCTCAATAACTTTATCGTCAACGAATTTAGCGGAATCTATCTTGATGTGTGCAAAGATAGACTCTATTGCGATGCATTAAACGATCCGCATCGAAGAGCGAGTCAGAGCGCCATGGCGCTCATCGCAAAAAGCATGCTCGGGCTCATTGCGCCGGTTCTGACCTATACAGCCGATGAGATTGTGGAACATGCACCAAGTGTCCTTCGAAACGATGCGGAAGATATTTTTGATTTTTCTATAGAGCCGCTGCCTATGATTCAAAGTGATTTTGATGAAGAGTATATGATCGAAGCGAGAAGCAAGTTCAATGAAATTGTGGATCAACTCAAAAAAGAGAAGATTGTCAAATCCTCTTTGGAGCTTGTCATTGAAACCACTTCGTCAAAGGTACTCGCGTTGGATGCAACGGAGAGAGAAGATTGGTTTATTGTGAGTGGCGTTGAAGAACAGATCGAATCCGAAGATCTTGGTGATTTCAAAGTAGAAGGGGATCAGTTCATCATCAAAAAAGCTATTTTGCATAAATGTCCAAGATGTTGGAAGTATAAAGCCAAAGAAGAGGGTGCGCTTTGCGAGAGATGTCAAAAGGTAGTCGATGGACTTGAGCAAGCCGGTTCCTGATAGCGCTATCGTTATAGCGATACTCTTTTTCATTCTATTGACCGCAACGGGTATAATAATGATACAAAAAGCAAGGAGAAAAGATTGATAACACTTAAAGAGGCTCTGTCAAAATCAAAAGGTGAGTTACAAGATATAAAAGATGAGCTTAAAAAAAGAGCACTAGAGCAACGTGAAATCAATGCATATATTGCTCTTGATGAGAGCGGCGAGGGCGTGCCTATCGCTATCAAAGACAACATCCAAGTAGTTGGATGGGAAGTAACCTGTGCCAGTAAGATTTTAAAAGGCTACATAGCCCCTTATGATGCGACAGTCATACAGAAACTGCGTTCGAACGGACTTGTTCCTTTTGGGCGAACCAATATGGATGAGTTTGCCATGGGAAGTACCACGGAGACCAGCTGCTATGGGAAGACGCTCAATCCAAAAGATCCTTCACGGGTTCCCGGTGGAAGCAGTGGAGGAAGTGCAGCTGCAGTTGCAGCAGGAATCGCCATTGCGGCTCTTGGAAGTGATACTGGTGGAAGTATCCGTCAACCTGCGGCATTTTGCGGGGTTGTAGGGATGAAGCCAACCTATGGAAGAGTAAGCCGATACGGGCTTGCAGCATACGGAAGCAGCCTCGATCAAATTGGTCCCATGACACAGAATGTGGAAGATGCGGCGATTTTATACAACATTATCGCTGGGCCAGATGCCAAAGATAGCACCAGTGCGAGGATTGAATGCAAACCAGTGGTACCAGACCCAAAAAGAAAACTAAAAATAGGCGTTGTTCCAAATTATGTCAAAGATGCAAGTGGTGCAGTTCAAAAGGCGTACGATAAGGCGATTGAAGCATTGAAGCAAGAGGGGCATGAAATCGTTGAAGTTTCTTTAATGGATGCAAAATATGATATCGCCTCTTACTATATCACTGCCATGGCAGAAGCAAGTACGAACTTGAGCCGATACGATGGTGTACGTTACGGCTATCGGGCTGAAGCCAAAAATCTCAAGGAGATGTACCTCAAAACAAGAAGCGAGGGATTTGGCGAAGAGGTAAAAAGAAGAATATTGCTTGGAACCTTTGTTCTTTCCAGCGGATACTACGATGCATACTATATCAAAGCGCAAAAAGCGCGCCATATCATCAAGGATGAATACAATAAAGTGTTTGAAAAGGTAGATCTCATTTTAAGCCCTGTGGCTCCCGATGTTGCTTATGAGTTTGGTGCTATGAAGACTCCACTTGAGATGTACCTAAGTGATGTGTACACAATAGGGGTCAATTTAGCAGGATTGCCGGCCATTTCATTGCCAGTTGATGAACATGAAGGACTTCCTGTAGGATTGCAGCTTATTGGAAAAGCTTTCGATGAGCAGACAGTTTTTGATGGGGCGATGAGCCTTGAAAACGCTTTGAAATAGAGGAGAAGAGAATGAAACTACGTGGAAAAGCTCTTACGTTTGAAGATGTCCTTTTGGTACCGAAACACTCCCAAGTACTTCCAAAAGAGGTCAATGTCAAAACGATGCTTACAAGAAATGTACCGCTAAACATCCCTTTGGTCTCAGCTGCCATGGATACAGTGACTGAGCATAGAGCTGCCATTGCCATGGCACGACTTGGCGGTATAGGGATTATCCATAAAAATATGGATATTGCTTCCCAGGTTGCTGAGATCAAGAGAGTCAAAAAGAGTGAGAGCGGTGTCATAATGGATCCGATTTTCATCCATCCAGATGCTACCATCGGCGAAGCTGAAAAGATCATGAGCGAATACCGCATCAGCGGTGTACCTGTTGTGGATGAAGATATGCATCTTCTTGGGATTTTGACTAACAGAGACCTGAGATTTGAGAAAGATTTCAGTAAAAAAGTTTCAGAAGTGATGACAAAGATGCCGCTTGTGACTGCAAAACCGGGCATTACCTTGGAAGAAGCCGCAGAAAAGATGAATGAACACAAAATTGAAAAACTTCCTATCATTGATGCAGAAGGAAGACTCAAAGGACTTGTGACAATCAAAGACATCAAGAAAAAGATAGAGTATCCAAACGCTAACAAGGATGAGTATGGAAGACTTCGTGTGGGAGCCGCAATAGGTGTTAACCAACTCGATCGTGCACGTGCCTTGGTAGAAGCTGGTGTCGATGTTTTGGTTCTTGATAGTGCTCACGGGCACTCTCAAGGTATCATCGATACTCTCAAAGCGATCAAAGATGAGCTTGATATCGATGTTGTAGCCGGTAATGTTGCGACACCTGAAGCGACAGAAGATTTGATCAAAGCTGGAGCCGATGCGGTGAAAGTGGGTATAGGACCAGGGAGTATCTGTACAACAAGAATCGTTGCAGGTGTGGGAGTACCTCAAATCACCGCGATCGATACCTGTGCCCAGGTGGCAAGGGAGTATGGCGTACCCATCATCGCTGACGGCGGTATCAAATATTCTGGTGATGTGGCGAAAGCTTTGGCTGTTGGAGCAAGCAGTGTGATGATAGGAAGCTTACTTGCAGGCACAGAAGAGAGTCCGGGCGAAGTGGTCATGTATCAAGGGCGTCAGTACAAGACATACCGAGGCATGGGAAGTATCGGTGCGATGACAAAAGGAAGTACCGATCGATATTTTCAAGAAGGAACAGCTGCGGACAAACTTGTGCCCGAAGGAATTGAGGGAATGGTGCCTTACAGAGGAAAGATAGCCAATGTAGTTCATCAACTTATCGGAGGTCTAAGAAGCTCCATGGGATATCTTGGCGCAAAAGATATTCCGACTTTCCAAGAAAGAGCGGAATTTGTAGAGATTACCAGCGCTGGGCTTAAAGAGTCCCATGTTCATGATGTAACAATTACGAAAGAAGCTCCCAACTACCACGTATAAGATTGGCTTTGCCAATCTTTTTCTTGCTATAATTGCTCCAAATCAATATAGGAAATCGTTATGGATAAGTTTGAACGTTTCCAGACCGCTGTTGTGCAGATGATCGGTTCAAAAGAGGGAGCGATATCGCCTCCCATTGTAGGATCAGCTTCTTTTGCCTACGGTTCGCCTCAAAACGGGGAAGCTATCTTTAGCGGAGATCTTCCAAAGCCTCTGTATGCCAGGATGGGAAATCCGACCAATGCAAAACTTGAAAGCATTTTAGCAATGATGGATGAAGCCGAGGGAGCGGTAGTCACAGCAAGTGGTATGGGAGCTATCGCGATGACGGTAACCTCGATGCTGGAGTCCGGCGATGAAGTTGCTTGCATTGGGGGGCTTTTTGGAGGCAGTTACGCCTTTTTTAAAGAGACCGCTGCAAGACTAGGTATTCGAGCCAATTTCTACAAGGCCGATGAACTGCCAAAGATTTCTCCAAAGACGAAGATGATCTATTGCGAAAGCATCGGCAATCCAAATATGCAGATCGTTGATTTTGAAGCGCTTGGCATGTTGGCCAAGGAGCATAACATTTTGTATGTAGTGGACAATACTTTAACACCTTTACTTTTCAATCCTTTTGAGTACGGAGCCGATCTTGTTCTTTACTCCACCACAAAAATCATCGCCGGATTTTCCCAGGCACTTGGTGGAGCTGTGGTATTTAGAAGCGTTCGAGAAGAGTTGGTGCAAAACTATCCTTTTATGGAAAAATTTATTGAAAAACTTGGAAATAAAGCTTATATGGGGATGCTGAAAAAAAGAGCTTTGAGGGATTTTGGTATGAGTCAAGATGCCTTTGGAAGCTATTTGACTATGCTTGGACTAGAAACCCTTGCATGGCGCGTCCAAAGAGTGAGTCAAAGTGCGAAGGAAGTAGCCTTGGCACTTCAAAGTTATGTAAAAGTAATCCATCCAGCAGTAAGCAACGATCCAAAATATGAGCGCTATTTTCCATACTCTTGTGGACAGATGTTGGGGCTTGATTTTGGAAGCAAAGAGAGAGCCTTTGCCTTTTTACAAAAAGCAAAACTTCCCTTTATCACGGCAAATCTTGGCGATAGCCGGACACTGGCCCTTCACATGGCAAGTACGATCTATCGAGATTTTAGTGAAGATGAGAGAAAATTTTTGGGTGTAAGCGATGGATTTGTGAGAGTTTCCATAGGACTGGAGCACCCCGAAGCGATCATAGATGATTTTACAAATGCTATAAAGGAAATAGGATGAAAAAAGAGACGATAGCACTGCACGCAGGATATGAGAAAGATGAACAAAAGACGATGGCCGTTCCTATCTATATGACCACTGCTTATGCCTTTGACAGTGCAGAACATGCAGCCAATCTTTTTGCACTCAAAGAGCTTGGAAACATTTACACCCGTATCGGTAATCCGACGACAGATGTCTTTGAAAAGCGTTTCGCCGCACTTGAGGGGGGCGTAGCGGCATTGGCGACTTCCAGTGGAATGGCAGCCATCAACTACAGTGTACTCAATCTATGTGAAGCGGGAGACAATATTGTTGCAGCCCATCAGCTCTATGGCGGAACGGTAACGCTTTTTACCCACACGCTCAAGCGTCTTGGAATTGAAGCGAGAATGTTTGATGTGCACGAGCCACAGCAGATAGAAAAACTGATCGATGAAAAAACGAAAGTGATCTTTTTTGAAAGTATCACAAATCCGAGTATTGATGTGCCGGATTTTGAACAGATTGTACAGATCGCCAATAAACACGATATCATCACCATCATAGACAATACTGTCGCTACGCCGATACTGTGTAACCCTATAGAGTATGGTGTGGATGTGGTGGTCCACAGCACCAGTAAATATACAACAGGCCAGGGACTGGCACTTGGCGGTATCATCGTGGAAGGAGAGAGTGCAAAAGAAAAAATCAAAAACAATCCAAGATATACCCATTTCAACGAACCAGATACAAGTTATCACGGTCTTATCTATACCGATAGCCCTTTTCCTCCATTTATATTGAGAGCCAGACTGAGTCTGCTTCGGGATATGGGGTCAGCGCCAAGTCCGTTTAACAGCTGGCTCTTTATCCAGGGACTTGAGCATCTGAGTCTAAGAGTCAAACAGCATAGCCAAAGTGCTTTGGAAATAGCCAAATGGCTACAAAAACATCCAAAAGTAAAAAAGGTCAACTATCCACTCCTGGAAGGAGATAAAAACTATGAAAATGCCAAAAAGTATCTAAGAGGAGGTGCCAGCGGGCTTTTGAGTTTTGAAGTGGGAAGTTTTGACGAGGCAAAAAAGATAGCTGACAGCGTGAAGATCTTTAGCAGGGTCGTCAATATCGGTGATAGCAAATCGATCATTACCCATCCTGCATCCACAACTCATCAACAGTTGAGCGCAGAAGAGCTCGTAGCTGCAGGTGTGAGTGAAGGGCTTATTCGACTAAGTATAGGCTTGGAAGCGACCCGAGATTTGATCGAAGATCTGAATCAGGCGTTATCATAAAATAAAATTATAAAATAACTAAATAGATTCAACAATAATGTAAATTTTTAAATGTTACGTAAAAGCTAAAAAGTGCAAAAGCAAGCGCCCATATGGGTCAAGTGCACTTTTTTAACGCTTTTACTAAAATTTGCAAAATTATTTCGCTTTCTTTAGTCATTGTTTCTTTGAATTTGATGATAATTGTAATAACCAAGTTTACCTGGAAAGTTTAGCACCAAAAATTTTAAACTCCTTTTCCCCTTCATAGTAGGGTTTCCACCAGTTGATCACGAGGGGTACCGAGATATTGAGCAAAAATGTTGCAAAGATAAGCGTTTGAAACTGTGCATCATCGAAAATTTTGTTTTCTGTATAGGCGATATTGATAACGATAAAGGCAAGCTCTGCTCGCCCAAGCATTCCTAATCCTATCATTACCGATTCATGCCATTTGTAGCCGCCAGTATATTTTGCTGCTAAAGCAGCCGAGAGAATTTGAAAAATAAATACAAGACCAAAGAGTACCAGAACCTGCCACCAGATCGAGTCCAAAATATCAAAGTCAAAAATGATTTTGCTTCCGAGGTTGACAAAGAAAATCGGTCCAAAAATGGTAAATGCGATATGATCCATCACAAATTTTGACTCTTTAAATATCTTATCCGGTCTTGGCGCTTTCTCAAATAAGAAGTACTCTTTTTTCATAAAAAGTCCGGCGATATATGCACCAATTGCTGGGTGGAAACCAAAAAGATCGGCTATTGCACCCATGCCCATTGCCACAAAGACCATGATAAGCGGCGTAAACTCGCCTCCATACATAATCAGAAGCTTTTTGATGCTAACAGGTACAAACAGTTTTGTCAAATGGTAGTCCAGTTTTTGTAAAAATGTGGCGTTTTTTGGAAGTTTTTTGGGAACTTTTTCAGGAAATGCAAAAAGCCCTATAATTAGAGTAATGGCAAAAAAGAGAATGACTTTGATGGTGATCCATCCGATATTTTCAAAGTTGATCTCCAGACTTCCTCCAGATTTCGTTGCAGCAAGTGCCAAAGGGATGATAATGGCCACGCCGATGAGGGACAGGACATCATCAACCACTGCAGCTGTCATGATACCGGTAGTGGCAGTTGATTTGTGCATATTTTTTGCTTTCAAGCTCACCATTGTCAAACTCACTGCCGTTGCGGTCATGGTAAGGCCCCATAGCAGTGCAACGGAGTCGTTGTAGCCAAACATTTTTGCACTTAAAAACCCAGCTAAAAAAGGAAAAATTGCTCCTATGATTGCAATGCCCAAACTTCTTTTGAGTCCCTCTTTGAAATGGTTCAGATCCTCGTCAAATCCAAGAGCAAACATGATAAATACAATACCCCATTCGCCGATATACTCCAAAACTTCATGATGTTGAGGTATTATCCCAAGATTGGCAAACAGAGCACCAAAAACGATAAGCCACAAGACATCAACTGTCGCCGTTTTTTTGGCAATGGTCTTGGAAAGGATTACAATGCCCAATATGACACTGCTTATCAACCAAATGTTGTGCTGTAACATCTCCTGGATCATAAAATTTCCTTACAAAAATTGACTCTATTATATCTATTTTAGCTCTTTTCAACGCAACTTTAAGTATAATGATTCCAATTTTTAGGACAGGGTGCAGCAATTGGAAATAGTTACCAAAACCGCTAAATTCACAAATCCTTTATATCTTGAAAGCGGACGTATATTAGAGCCTTACGAGATTATCTATGAAACATACGGAGAACTCAACGAAGACAGATCCAATGTTATCGTCATTTGCCATGCGCTAAGTGGTTCGCACCATGCAGCGGGCAGATATGAGGGAGACAGGAAGCCTGGTTGGTGGGATGGACTCATAGGGGATGGAAAAGCGATTGATACCAAAAAATGGTTTGTCATATGTACCAACACCATCGGAAGCTGCTTTGGCTCCACCGGTCCAATGAGCCCGATGTATCCAAGCGATGAACCGTATCGGTTCAAGTTTCCGGTCATCACCATCAAGGATATGGTCAAAGCCCAAAAGATTCTTTTTGCAAAACTTGGAATCGACAGAGTCCATGCCGTCGTAGGCGGCAGTATGGGTGGGATGCAGGCTCTACGTTTTGCCGTAGATTTTCCGGGATTTGCCAAAAAGATCGTTGCACTTGCTGCTACATATGCTACAAGACCTTGGGTGATTGCCTTTAACGAGATTGCAAAAGAGGCGATTATCAAAGACCCTGATTTCAAAAACGGCAACTACGATGCGAATGATTTGAAAGAAAAAGGGCTCACTGGACTTGCGGTTGGCCGAATGGCTGGGCATATCAGTTTTTTGAGCCACTATTCGATGGATAGAAAATTTGGACGAGACTACGTGCCAAACGAGGGACTGTATGAGCTGTTCGGTCATTTTCAAGTGGAGCGCTACCTTGAATATAACGGATACAACTTCAGTAAATGGTTTGATCCTTTGAGTTATCTATATATCACAAAAGCGATCAATCTTTTTGATCTCTCAACAGGCTATGAGAGTCTGGAAGAGGCTTTGATGCGAGTCAAATCGAAGCTCTATTTGATCGGATTTGAAAAGGATATGCTCTTTTTACCCGAAGAGATGGAGTATATCGATCAAAAAATGCGACAGATTGGAAAAGAAGATCTCAGCGAATATTATGAAGTCAAAAGTGATTATGGACATGACGCTTTTTTGGTAGAATTAGATAAGTTTAACGAATATATCAATGATGTGATAGAGGATAGAAGATGAGTGAAAGTTTTGAAGAGAAACTCAAAAAAGCGAAAATAATTTTAGATGAGTTGATGAAGCAAGATATCCCTTTGGCTAAAAGTGTGGAGTTGTATAAAGAGGGGATGAAATTGCTTCAAGATGCCCAGAAACTTTTGGAAGAAGCAAAAGTTCAGATCGAAATTATTCAGCAAGAAGAGCGTCAATGAAGATTGCGGCTTTGCAGATAGCCTCTGTTGGTATGAGCCCAAACAGACTTGATTATTATATGCGTATCGCAAAAGAGAACGGGGTTCGTCTTTTTGCATTGCCTGAATATGCTCTTAATCCCTTTTTCCATGAGTTGCGCTCTATTCCCAAATCAATGATCCAGCAGCAGTCAAAAACCCAGCTGGAACATCTCAAACAGTTTGCCAAAACGTATGATATGACGATCGTAGCTCCCATCGTACGTGTAGATAGAGAAGGTATAAAAAAGAGTGTTGCTATTGTGCGTCCAGAGCGTATACACTACTATGACCAGCAGATTTTGATCAATTATCCCCACTGGAACGAAGAGACTTTTTTTGCAAATGAAAAAGAGATCCTTCAAAGCACTCCTGTCATACGCATCAATGAGATAAAGATAGCTGTATTGTCTGGATTCGAAGTTCATTTTGATAGATTTTGGCAAGAGTTTCTAAAAAGAAGAGTGGATGTAGTGATAGTTCCTTCTGTCTCTACCTTCGAGTCAAAAGAGCGCTGGAACAATCTTCTTAAAATGCGGGCCTTTACCAATCACTGTTATGTGATTCGTGTCAATAGAATCGGTGAATATAAAGATGAAAAGAACAATCGTTGGCGATTTTATGGTGGAAGCGTTAGTTTTGATCCAGAAGGAAACCTTTCAGTGGAACTAGGAGAGAATGAGGAACTTCTTATAGAAGATATCGAAAAGCCAAAAATCAAAGAGGCGAGAAAAATGTGGGGATTTCGATCTGCACTACAAAAGAGGAGCGCGTTATGATGGACTATTTTGCAAGACAGGTGAAGCTTTGGGGAGAAGAGAGACAAAAGCTACTGCAAAAAAAGAGTGTGGCGATTATCGGATGCGGTGGTCTTGGAAGCAGTCTTGCACTGGCACTGGGGGCAACGGGCATAGGCAAAATCTATCTTGTAGATTTTGATCACGTCAGTGTGCATAATATCCACAGGCAGATTACCTTTAAAGTGCAAGATGAGGGGAAAAACAAAGCGGAAGTGAATGCTTGCGTCATCGAAGATCGATGTCCCTATGTTGAGGTGGAAAGCTTTGTGGAGAGTTTTGATGAATTTGCAAAGCGCGATATTCAAGTTGATCTCATTCTTGACGCTACGGACAACCTTCCGGTACGTGCAAAAATCGACGAGTACGCAAAAGCAACACATACCCCTTGGGTCTATGCTAGTGTAGAAGAGTTTCACGGGCAAGTCTGTTTTATGGACAAAACAAGTTTTACAACCTTTACCATTACAGATAGAAAGCCTGGAGGGATCGCAGCGCCTATCGTGATGCATGTGGCAAGCCTTGAAGCAAATCTTGCTTTACGGTATTTAGCCGAGTTACCGGTGAAAAAGGATCTTTTATACTATCTTTTCTTTGATGAAGAGGGGGAGTATCATGTGCAACATTTTAAAATGCCAACGGAAGGTTCATAATGCAGTTTGAAAAATATCCTTTTGAAAAATTGAATGAACTTTTAGAAGGCATCCAGCCAAATGAGAAGTTTGCATCTTTGACGCTAACCATTGGCGAACCACAGTTTGAAACGCCAAAATGTATCCAAGATGAATTTTGCAACAAGGCCCATTTATTCAACAAATATCCAAAAACAGCGGGCGAAGAGGAGCTTCATGAGGCGGTGCGAGGATTTGTGCAAAAGAGATTCAATATCTCTTTAAAGCCAGAGCAGCTGATACTCACTTTTGGGACACGAGAGGTTCTGTTTAATTTTCCTCAGTTTCTGCTTGCTACAAAAGAGGCTCCTGTCATGGCGTTTACCAATCCTTTCTATCAGATCTATGAAGGAGCGGCGATTGCTAGTGGAGCAAAAGTGTTCTATCTTGATTTGACCGAGCAAAATGGCTTCAAACCCCAAATCGATGAGCGTTTGAGACTAGCTGATCTTGTGATCATCAACTCGCCGAACAATCCTACCGCTGCTGTGATGGATATGGAGGAGTTGAAGCGTTGGGTGGAAGCAGCTTTGGAGTATGATTTTGTCTTGATCAATGATGAGTGCTATAGCGAAATCTACACCGATGTGCCGCCACCATCTCTTTTAGAGGCAAGCCTGGCGGTAGGCAATGAGAGTTTTGAAAACATTTTGGTTGTAAACTCCATCTCTAAACGAAGTAGTGCTCCTGGGCTTCGAAGCGGATTTATTGCCGGAGATGAGAAAATTTTACAAGGCTACAAAAGATACAGAACCTATGTAGGGTGTGCTTCGCCTTTGCCACTGCAAAAGGCGGCAGTAAAGGCCTGGAGCGATGAAGCGCATGTGGTGCATTTTCGAGATGCATACAGGAAAAATTTCAAGCTGGCCAAAGAGATATTAGGCATAGATGCTCCAGAAGCGACTTTTTATCTTTGGTTGAAGGTCGAAGATGATCTGGAATTTACAAAAAAAGCGTACAAAGAGTACAATATCAAAGTCCTTCCAGGATCATTTTTGGGAAGAAACGGTATCGGAAAGGGATATGTTCGTATAGCGCTTGTGTATGATGAAGCAAAAACAAAAGAGGCTTTGGATAGGTTGAAAGCATGCTTGCAAAACGATTAAAGCACTACTTTTATGAAGCCGATATCCATATAGACAAAATTCAGAGGGCAAAAAAAGTTTTAGAACCTGTAATGCCTTTAAAGAGTTTGAAACTTGAGGAAAAATATCTTGACAAATTGGATATCTTAGCTTTTCGTTTTGCCAAATTACAAGATCTTTTGGGAGAAAAGATTTTTCGAAATATCCTGGAATATAGTGGATATCCCGTTGATGGAAAAAGGTTTGTTGAGATTTTAGCCGAATTGGAAAAAGAGAAATTTTTGGATGTTGATAGTTGGATAGAATTGAGAAAATATCGAAATTTTTTGGCCCATGAGTATCCTCATGAAGAGGAATTGCGTATAGAAGCGATTAATTTTATTTTCGAAAACAGTGACTATTTGATAGAAATAACAAAAAAGTTGGAAAAATACTATCATGAGATTGAAAGCTCAGGAAATTAACACAATTCAAAAAGTTGTCAACCAGATTTTTGGAGAAACGCAAATATATCTGTTTGGAAGTAGATTAGACGATATGAAAAGGGGAGGAGATATCGACATTTTTGTTATTCCGAAAAAGAGAGACAAACTTTTATCAAAAAAGGTAAAAGCGGAGTTCATTTTGGAAGAAAAACTGATGAAACCTGTTGATATCGTTATCCATACAGATTTTCAAAGGCCCATTGAACAGGAAGCCTTGAAGGGAATAGAACTGAACAAAGGAAGTGAATGGACGCGAACCTCACACGACTAAAAACTGATAAAGAGTTTTTGGAAAATCTTGAAAAAGAGAGACAAAAAGCGCTTAAAGAGCATGACATTGTAAAACTGTACGATGTTCTTGATACGATGCTGGCTCTGGATATGGAGGATGAAAAGATTGATGAGCTGTATCAGGAGATTTTGCGAACGGCATTTGACGATCTTGCACAGATGCTCAGTGTAGGAGAGAGATTCGATTTTACAAAAGAGCATGATGTCTACAATGCAAGAGCTATTTATGAACATGCGTTGGAACGTTGGGACAGTAAGGACTATAAAGGAGCGAATGAACTCTTTTTGGTGTTAAGTTATATCATGCCGGACAAATATCAAAAAGCGATGCTTTTGCCCCTTGGTTTGACTGCTCAAAAGGAGTCTTTGGATAGATTTATAACAGAGTTTGTAGATCAAGCAAGAGTCGATGAAGAGAGTTTCTTTTTCGATGCATTTACGAAAAATGCAGAAGAGTTTTTGGCTCGTCACAGTGACTTGATCGAAGAAGAGCTCAAAAAAATTGAAAAGTTGGCGCAAAGATGAAGATCCATTTCATAGGAATCGGAGGAATAGGTCTCAGCGGCCTTGCCAGGTTTTTGCAATACGAAGGATATCGTGTGAGCGGTTCAGATATGAGTGAGACACCTTTGGTGCAAAAGCTTCGAGAAGAAGGGATCACAGTCGATGTCCCGCAAAAAAGGGAGAATATCACTTCCGATATTGATGTCGTGATCTACAGTGCAGCGGTGAAAAGCAAAAATCCCGAACTTCAAGCTGCCAAATCTTTGGGCATCAAAACGATTCCAAGACGTGAAGCTTTGCCGATTGTGCTTGGAGGCAAAAAAGTGTATGCCGTTGCAGGCGCGCACGGCAAAAGTACCACTAGCGCTATTTTAGCTTCTATCTTGAATGAAGCAAGCGCCATTATCGGAGCTGAGAGCAAAGAGTTTGGCTCCAATGTCCGATATACTGGAAGTGAGACGGTGGTATTTGAAGCTGATGAGAGTGATGCCAGCTTTTTGAACTCCAACCCATATTGTGCCATTGTGACGAATGCAGAACCTGAACATATGGAGTATTACAATCACGATTTGGAGCTGTTTTATGATGCGTACCGATCCTTTTTGAAGCAGGCAAAGGTGCGAGTGATTAATGCTGAAGATCCCTTCCTCGCTTCACTTGATCTAGAAGCGATCAGGCTCTATCCAAGCCAGGATATCAAGAATATAACCCACTTTTTAAAAGATGACGAACCCCATATCCGGTTTGAACTGCGAGATTTTGGTGCATTTGAAGTGTGGGGATTTGGAAAGCATATAGCGATCGATGCAAGTTTGGCCATCTTGGCTGCCATGCGAGAGCTGGGACTCGATGAGATCAAAAAAAATCTTCAAAACTACAAAGGTATCAAAAAACGATTTGATATCGTTGAAAAAAGAGAGGATCTTATCGTTATCGACGATTATGCGCACCATCCGACAGAGATCAAAGCGACACTGGCTTCTTTGTTGGAGTATGCAAGACTCAAGAACATCAAAGATATTACGATCATTTGGCAGCCCCATAAATATTCACGGGTTTTGGACAACCTTGAAGAGTTTGTGCGTTGTTTTCATAAAGGGGCGAAGCTAGTGATTTTGCCTGTATGGAGTGCAGGAGAGGATCCCGTGGAGATCGATTTTGAAAATCTTTTCAAAGAGTACGCGCCGCTGTTTGCCGATAGAATCAAAAAAGATGGAAAAAGTGTTTGGTTGATCAAAGACAAAAAGGCATTAGAGTCGATTGAAAAGGGATTGGTCATTGGATTTGGAGCGGGCGATATCACCTATCAGTTAAGAGGATTGAGATGAGGCTTAAACCGGAAGAGATCGCAGCGATCAAAGAGGCTATCCATGCTTTTGATCCGGATGCAAAGATCTATCTTTTTGGCAGCAGAACAGACGATACCAAAAAGGGAGGAGACATCGATCTTTTGATAGAGAGTACTGTGATCGATTTTGCTCACATTATCAAAATAAAAACAAATCTCTTTTTGAGTTTGGGTGACAGAACCGTTGATATCGTTTTGAAAAAAGATACTCCTTTTGTACACCATATTCAAAAAGAGGCTATAAAATTATGAAAGATCTCCTTTGCGAGCACTACAAAAATCTTGTACAAAGTATACAATGGCTGGAAAAATCTTTTCGACGCTGTCAAGGAATTGTTCCCGATAGCGAAGAGAATATCGAAAAACTAGAGACATTTGCCGCAAGATTTTCAAGAAGTGTTGATATTTTGATCAACAAATTTTTACGAAGTCTTGATCTTGCCGAATTGGAATCAGTTGAAAGAAGGCTCGATTCTGTTATACGAGCAGAAAAACGAGGTTTTGTAGAAAATTATGAAGAGCTTATTGAATTGAAAAACTTGAGAAATGAACTTGCTCATGAATATTTGGAAGAGCTTTTTTTACAAAAGATTACACTAGTAGAAGAGTACTCAAAAAAGCTTTTTGTCATTGTACAAAGAATCGATCACTATATGAAAAATTCAAACTTTTGTGAGTAGTGATGGCGTTACTCTATTTTTTACTCTTTTTACTGCTCATTTTTGCTATTATTGCAGCGGTGATCTATTTTTTTGGGACATTCACTTCCCGTATAAAATATGTTTTGCTTTTTGCTTTGCTTGTTGGATGGATCGCAATAGCAGGATATAGCTACTATCAACATAAAAAGAGGATCTTCCGGGACCAGATTTATTATGAGTATCTTCATGGCAAAACGTTACATTGCCGAGATACATTTGGTATACAGCGAAAAGTCAATAAAAAGAGCTTCAATTTTATCAGTGGAACGCTTGTTTTCATGGGAAAAGAGGGGACGCAGTATGAAGGGCTTGTTGTCCCGATAGATAGTTGCAAGGTTGATGGGAAGTAGAGCAAAGCCGTTTGTAAAATGGGCTGGTGGCAAAAAAACGATTGCCAAAAAACTTGCACAAATGGTTCCTATCGATTTTTGTGAGTACCATGAGCCCTTTTTAGGAGGAGGGGCACTCTTTTTTGAGTTATACAACCAAGGCATTCTTGAAGGGAAAAGAGTCTTTTTAAGCGATCAAAACAGTGAACTGGTCAATGCATTTCAAGTTGTTCAAAAAGGGATCGATCCTCTTATCGATACATTAAAAGATTTTTCGAAAATGCACAACGAAGCTTTTTATTATGAGATCCGGTCATGGGATCGATCGGCAGATTTTTTTTCTATCGATCCAGTAATGCGAGCTGTCCGTTTTATCTATCTCAATAAAACCTGCTACAACGGGCTTTATCGAGTCAATAGCAAAGGATTTTTCAATGTTCCTATGGGAAAACACAGCAATCCAAATATCTGTGATGAAAAGACGCTTCATTGTGCCCATGAGGCTTTGCAGGGTGTTGTGATTGAGTGTTGTGACTTTACAAAGGCTTTAGAAAAAGTTGGGTCTAACAGCTTTGTCTATCTTGATCCTCCCTACCTTTCACAAGGCCATAATGCCGGATTTGCCTCCTATACCAAACAGCTTTTTTTGTATGAAAGTCATCAAAAACTGGCACATATCTGTCAAACACTGGATTCCAAAAATGTTTACTGGATGCAAAGTAACATTGCTCATCCCAAGATTATCTCTCTCTATGAAAAATATGGTATAACGATGATTGAAAAATCACATATCATCAACGCCAATGCAAAAAAAAGAGAGAAAATTCAAGAAATTGTGATAACAAACTACAAGGAAAAAGCGTGGATTTAGAAAAGAAGCTCGATCTTACAGATTTTTTGGATCAATTGCGAGACTTTTTTGCAAGGCCAAAACCTCTATCTATGGAGGGTGATGTCCATATCCATTATGAATTTTTGATGCAGCTGTGCTCTTATACATTCAAAGAGCCTCCAAAAGTGCAAGTTCTCGATGATGCACTGATGAGGTTGAAAAAACAGGGGGTTTTAACACTATCTGAAATTTTTGAGTTTGTCAAAATCGTACGCTATTTTACGTATCTCAAATCTTTGGAGTTTGAAGGAAGTTTAGGAGCGTGGCTGCAAAGCATAGAGATTCCTGAACAGATTGATGAGATTACAAACTATTTTGATGAAAAAGGAAACATAAAAAGTGAAATTGATGAGCGACTTGTGGTTTTAGATAATGCTTTATCCCACACCAAAACCCAGATTAGGCAAAAACTGCAAGCTTTGATCAACGCCAAAAAACTGCAAAGCTATTTGGTGGACAGACAGATCCATTTTGTAGGTGGCGAAGAGGCTCTACTTGTTCGAGGAGGATTCAACCATGTCCTCAAAGCCACTGTCATTGGCAGAAGCAGCGGCGGATTTTTCTACGTCTTGCCTCAAGAAATCAAAGAGCTCAAATCCAAAGAAGCCGATCTTCTGAGCCAGATGGAGGAGATCCACTATGAGATTAAAAAAAGTATCAGTGCTTTGTTTAATAAACATCTCAAATTTTTACAATTTATCAACCGGGCATTTGATAGGTTCGATCACTATCAAGCCAGAGTTCGTTTCGCTAAGGCCAAAAATCTTCATATTATCCTTCCAAAAAGCGATAACAAGATCATCTTAAAAAGCTTTGCCCATCCTGCCATAGAGCATCCAAAACCTGTAGACCTTGTGTTTGACAAAAAGGTGCTTATCGTCACGGGTGTCAATGCGGGTGGAAAAACGATGCTTTTAAAATCGATCCTCGCTTCAGCCTATATGGCCAAATATTTGATACCTATGCAGTGTGATCCAAAAAGCCATATCGGCAGATTCAAAGAGATCGTACCAATCATCGAAGATCCTCAAAATGTCAAAAACGATATCTCCACATTTGCCGGAAGAATGCTTGAGTTTTCAAGGCTATTTTCAAAAAATCATCTTTTGGTAGGCGTGGATGAGATAGAGCTTGGAACAGACAGTGACGAAGCGGCGACACTGTTTAAAGTGATTATCGAAGAGCTGATGAAAAAAGATATCAAAATAGCCATCACTACCCACCATAAACGGCTTGCCTCCTTGATGGCAGCACATGAAGATGTGGAATTGGTGGCTGCGATGTATGATGAAGAAAAAGGAGTACCTACGTATGAGTTTTTGCAAGGAATCATCGGCAAAAGCTATGCTTTCGAGACGGCAAGACGATACGGTATTCCTCTAGGTATCGTCCAAAGGGCGAAAAAAGAGTATGGGGAAGATCAGGAAAAACTGAGTGAACTGATCGAGCGGGGCAGTGAACTTGAACGTGCTTTGAAAGAGAAAAATCAAAAACTCGACCTCGAACTCTCACGTGTTACACGAGAGAGGATGCTTTTGCAAGAAGAGCGTGAAAAATTTCATGAGATGCTCAAAAACGAAAAAAGAAAACTTGAACAGATCTATCAAGAGGCGGTGAGTGAGGCAAAAAAAGCCCTCAGAGCAAAAGAGGAAAAAGAGCTGCACAGGCACCTTACAAAGGCTGCTCAAATTGCTAAATCAGCTAAACTTAAAGAAAAAGAGCCAGAAGAGTTGAAAGTAGGTGATAGTGTAAAGTATAGAAAAACAAAAGGTGTGATTCTCTCTATCCGGGGAAAAGAGGCAATGATCGAAGCTGATGGGATGAAACTAAGAGTTCCTCTCAGCGAACTGAAACGATCATCTGCGCCACAAAAGAAAAAGAGCACTTCAAAAGTTCGTGTAAATAAACCAAAAGCACTTTCTGTGAAACTGGATCTGCATGGTTTAAGGGTTGAAGAGGCTTTGGAAAAAACGGACAAATTTCTCAGTGATGCTTTGCTTGCCGGGTTTGATGAGGTACTGATCTATCATGGAGTAGGAAGCGGAAAACTGGCCCGTGCGGTAAGAGAGTTTTTGAAAAAACATCCAAGAGTTGTAAGCTATGAAGACGCTCCACCTCAAATGGGAGGATTTGGAGCAACTGTTGTGAAGTTATAATACAATATCATTTAAAAAAGGCATTGATGAATGACTCTTTGCATCATTGACCTCGGCTACTTTGGTTTACCAATAGTTGTAGAGTTTGGCAAAAGGTATGAGACGATCAGATTTGATATAAGCGTTAAATGATTTAAATAATGAATAATGTCTTTATAAAAAGTCTTTATAAAAATTAGGATTATCGGTAATTAAGACTATGACAAAAAAGAAAAAAATTTTAGTGGTTTTCGGCACACGCCCAGAGGCCATAAAAATGGCACCTGTGGTAAAAGCTTTGCAAAGCCAAAAGAGTTTTACTACAAAAGTTTGCGTCACAGCACAGCACCGCCAAATGCTCGATCAAGTACTTAAACTCTTTGAAATAGCACCAGAATATGATCTTAATATTATGAAGAGTGGACAAGATCTCTATGATGTTACATCAAATGTGCTTTTTGGTTTAAAGAATGTACTTAGTGACTTTCAACCAGATATTGTTTTAGTACATGGAGATACAACAACAACATTTGCAGCGAGCCTTGCAGCATTCTATCAAAAAATAAGAGTTGGGCATGTAGAAGCAGGTCTGAGGACATATAATCTCTACACTCCCTGGCCAGAAGAGGCAAATAGAGAGCTTACAGGAGTACTGGCTACCTATCACTTTGCACCAACAAAGAGTGCTAAAGAAAATCTCATAAGAGAAAATAGAGATCCAAAAAGTATTATAGTAACTGGTAATACTGTGATTGATGCACTATTTTTGGTACTTAAAAAAATAGAAAATGATAAAAATCTTCAAAATAAAATCATCGATGCTATTAATAGACAATACAAATTGCAAGATAATAAAAAGATCATTCTTGTTACAGGACATAGAAGAGAAAATTTTGGAGAGGGATTTAAAAATATTTGTGAAGCTTTAAAAACTATTGCTCTGCAAAATCCAGATGTCGATATAGTCTATCCTGTTCACCTCAATCCAAATGTACAAAAACCAGTAAAAGAGATACTCTCTAATACCCCAAATATCCATCTCATTGAGCCACTAACTTATGAAGAGTTTGTCTATTTTATGGATAGATCATACTTTATCATTACAGATAGTGGAGGAATACAAGAAGAGGCTCCATCTCTTGGAAAACCAGTGCTAGTTATGCGTGAGACAACAGAGAGACCAGAAGCTGTAGCAGCGGGAACTGTGAAACTAGTGGGAACTGATAAAGAAAAGATAGTCAAAGAGGCACAAAAGCTCATAGAAAAGAAACAAGAATATGAAAAAATGGCAAAGGCTCACAATCCTTATGGAGATGGAGGAGCAAGTGAGAGAATCAAGGAGTTTTTGATTGAAGCAGAAATTGTATAAAATTTATGGATTTTTACATACCTTAAAATATCCAGATATTTTAAAAGCTTCTATAAAATCTTTGTTTGATGAAACTGTTTTTGATAATGCAACCCATCTCAAAATAGCTGCTGATTGGCTACTTTTTATGCAAAATGAAGATAGCGGATATAGTAGGAAATTTTCATTTTTAAGTGGAAGAGATAAGAGCTATATTGAAACCACGGGGTATATCATACCATCGATGTGGAGAGTTGGGGAGTATGTAAAAGAAGATAGCTATATAAAATCTGCTAAAAAAGCAGGAGAGTGGTTGTTAAAAGTACAAAACGAAGATGGAAGTTTTAGTGAAATTGATTATAACAAACCTTTTGCTTTTGATACTGGTCAATGTTTAATAGGGCTTAATTTTTTGTATGAAAAAACAAAAGATTCTCAATATTTTGAAGCAGCGAAAAAAGCAGCATACTGGCTAGCGAATAACCAAGAAGCCGATGGCAGATGGGAAAGAGTTGCTTACAACAAACAGCCTCATACCTACTATTCACGTGTAGCTGCTGCGATGTATATGTATGGAAATTTAGCAAATGATGAGGAGATTAAAAAAGCAGCTTTAAAAAATATTGAGTGGGTTTTAAGTAGACAGGATAAAAACGGTTTTTTTCAACTTTCTTCTTTTTTAGAGGGTGTACCACCTTTTTTGCATACTCTCATTTATGTTTTAGAAGGGTTGCTAGATATTTATGCAATAAATAGAGATAAAAAGATTTTAGAAGCAGTTTTGAAAAATGCGAATCGATTCAAAGAGATTAATCTCCATCGAGATTTGATATTATGTTCTCAATATGATAGTAATTTCACTTGTGTAAACAAAGAAAGATGTGTGACAGGTCTTGCTCAATGGGCTGGAGTCGCTATGAGGCTTTTTAAAATAACTAATGATGAGGATTATAAAAAGTGCGCGATCAATACTCTTTTTTATCTTAAAGCAAAGCAGCTTAAAAGCTCAATTATGCAAGGCGGATTTAGTGCTTCTATTCCTTTTTGGGGAAAATACGGGGGCTTTGATTTTGTCAATTGGACGAATAAGTTTTTTATAGATGCTTTGTTGGAATATGAAAATTTAAGTAGAGAAATTGAACAAGAAAATTTTGTAAAAACTGCTTTCAATATTTCCTCTGATGTAGTAACGAATAATTTATCTTATATGGATAAAGAGTATATCAAAAGATTAAAGAATATTTTGCCAAAAGATAAAAAGGTAAAAGTGCTTGATGTTGGATGTGGGAAGGGAGTGATTATAAATGAATTAAGAAAAGGGTTTAAAAATATTGAGTTTTTTGGAATAGACCCTATCTTTGAAGAAAAATATATTTTAAAAGGTAGTGTCTATAATATTCCATTTAAAGAAAATTTTTTTGATATGGTTATGGCTTTTGAAGTATTACAACATACTTATATTGATAGTGCTTTAAAAGAGATTAAAAGAGTATTAAAAAATAATGGTGAGATAATTATAGGAGAAAGAAATCCTTATTCTATTTTAGGAATATTAAAGCCTATTTTGGAATTCAAAGGCAAATGGATGTATTCTTTTGATTCTCCTTTTAGAGAAAAATGGTATAGTAAAAATGAGTGGGAAAAAATTTTAAAAGAAAATGGATTTAAAGTAGAAAATATTGAAGTTATTGAAGGAAATGGAAAGAGATTTGTAAATAGATATTATTGTATAAGAGGGATAGTTTTATGAAACGGGTGATAACATATGGAACATTTGATATGTTTCATATAGGTCATTTAAATCTATTAAAAAGAGCTAAAGCTTTAGGGGATGAGCTATATGTTGGAGTATCAACAGATGAGTTTAATAAATTAAAAAATAAAGATATCTTTATTCCATATGAGGATAGAGCAGAAATTGTTAAAAGTATTAAATATGTCGATTTTATATTTCCTGAGATTAGTTGGGAGCAAAAAATTGAAGATATAAAAAAATATAATATTGATATTTTTGTGATGGGAAGTGATTGGAAAGGGAAATTTGATTATTTACAGCAATATTGTCAGGTAATATATTTAGACAGAACAGATAATATTTCAACAACTCTATTAAAAGATAGGTTGAAAAAATATTTAGATATTAATGTAGAAAATTTGAAAAAACTTCAATGTGAAGTTGAAAAACTTATAAAGCATTTTGAATGATAATTAAGTATACAGATATCTTATCATATTATGTTTATCAAAAATTAGCGTATCAATTGACATTATTCATATCAAAAACTAAAATAACTCCAAATCAAATAACGATAGTAAGTTTATTACTAGGTATATTTGCTGCAATATCTTTTTATTATGAGTGTAAACTTTTATCATTTTTATTGTTGCATCTATCTTTTTTATTCGATTGTGTAGATGGACAGCTAGCCCGTGCTACAAAGCAATTTTCTAAAAAAGGTACTTTTTTAGATAATATCTCTGATAGAATTGTAGAAAATGGAATACTGTTAGTATTTGTTTATAAATATAATCTTTCTCCAGGTAGTTTATTAATATTTTTAAATATGTTGTATTCATATATTCAAGATATTTTAATTTATTCTCAGGTGCAATTTGAAAAATTGAGTAAAAGGGAAAAAATTGTATTTTCACCTATCTATTTTTTGAATAGGAGTTTTGTTATTTTATTTTTAAGTATGAGTCTGTTTTATTCAAAAATATTACTGTTTCTGTTGTTTTTATATGCATTTGGGATAGTTTTCTATTTTTATAGGATATTTAAATGGTGATAGAGAAAAAACATATTGAGCAAGTCTTTAAACAGCGTAACTGGTGGGATTTGATAATAAATTTGAAAATATCATCAATTATTACTCAATACCTTGCTAATAAGACAACAATTACTCCAAATCAAGTAACTTTATTGAGTTTTATAGTAGCTATTTTTGCAGGAGTTGCTTTTTGGAAAGAGTATTATATTTTAGGTGCTTTTTTATATCAATTTAGCTATATTTTAGATATAGTAGATGGTGCATTGGCAAGAGTTACGCATCAAACATCAAAATTCGGTGCTTTTTTTGATGTTTTTACAGATTGGATAAAAGCTCCCATTTTATATGTGGTTTTGTTTCTTAAATTTAATCAAGTTTACTTGTTGATTGTGCTTCTATTGCTACTATTTTTTAATTGCTTGGTAAATAAATATAACGATATGCTCTATTATCAAGGAAGTAAAAGTATTACAAAAGATTTAGAAAATGCTCATGAGAAAAATTTGCTAAAAAGATATCTTCTTTTTATGAAAGAAAAACACATACAGCCATTTCCATCTACAATTGAAGTAGAAGCACTGCTATTATTTTTCTATCCAATATTTCAACATGTGATTTTTGTTTATATGGCTTTTGCAATTTTGATTTTCCAATTTGTTCTTAAGTTTTATGCGATAATCAAAAAAATACAATGAAAAAACTTTTACTCTCTTCATCTTTTATCACTGTTTTAGTTATGGGTATAAATTTTTTATTTAAGATATATCTCTCTTATAAAATATCAAAACATGAGTTAGGTCTATTTTATACTTTTATGGATCTCATTGCTATTGGGGTAATGGCTTTTAGTGGATTTAAAGATAGTCTAGTTAAAACTTTCGATGAAGAATATTTCAGAGGTGTTGTTTATTGGTATTTAATCTCTTTTTGGGGACTTTTTATTATAGTTTGTTGTTTTGAGGTTGTTTATTATACATACTTTTTTGAATATAAAATATTTCCTCTTTATTATTTAATAATTATGCTATTTGCAAATGGTTTGGCGATATTTTTTTCCTATTTCAATGCTTCTTGGAAGCAGTATAGGGTTATGCTATTTGAAAATCTATTTATGGTATTGGGACTGGTTGGATCTTTTTTTATTTTCAACTTTTTTTTAGATGATTTACGTAGTCTCTTTATTGCATTTGTTTTTTCCTATCTTATAAAAGTTATTTTTATAAATAAATTTTCTCAATTTCAATTTAATTATGAAAAAATTGCCTTATATAAAGTAAGATATTTTTTCAAAAACAATATCTTAACGGCATTGATGTACTTTTTTAGTGGATTGGGAATAAGCCTGGCATCACTAATCATTATCAAACTTTTCCATGATATAGATTTTTTATCAGAATATCAAGTTGTCATTAGAAGTATCTTCTTTTCACTGGTTGCTATATTTGTTTTTCCCCTCAACAGTTTTACGTTTCCTGAGATATCCAGGCTTGTTGCTCAAGGTATGAGAAAAGAGATCAAAAGAATTGATAAAAAATTGATTGTTTATTTGAGCATCTTTTTTCTTGTAATTGTAGTAAGTCTTCCTCTTACACCATATATGGTACAATATATTTTTCCAAAAGAGTATGAAAAGAGTTACAAAATGCTAAATCTTCTTTTACCTACCCTTCCTTTTTTAGCATATACGACCTTTTCATTAAATATCCTTAAAGGATTTAATAGATTCGACTTGGCATTGAAAGTAAGAGTTTTTGGTTTTTTACTTTTTTTGTCTGTAGTAGGGCTGTTTTGTATATTACATTTTGATGCGAAAAGTGTGATTTACAGTTTTATTATAAGTTTTTTGGGAATGTTTTTATTAGCACTCAAATACAAAAAAAGACTGCTCGATGAAAATACTTTTTATCCCCCACGTACCAAATAAAAAAGTCATCAATAGGGTGTATGAATTGGCAAAAAATAGTAGAGGAATTGTTTTAGATTGGCATATAGACAATAGCTCTTTAAAAGATAAGATATTTTCCCAAATAAGTACACTTTTAAACACTATATCTTTAACAGATAGTAAACTTTCTATGCCACTTCTTTTTAAACCAGATTCTTTGGCCTCAAAAATCAACACTTTGTTGTTAAATAAAGTGATCAAAAAATATAATATAGATGTTGTGGTTAATGCCAATGCCCTTTTATTTGATGTGCAAAATATTGAAGTTCCTGTAATTTATGATCTGGTCGATGATCATTTAACCCAAAATATTTCTATTGGTTTGACTGAGACAAGAGTCAAAAAGATTGAAAAAGATATAAAGTACGCAAAAGGTGTTGTGTGTGTTACCGAAGCTATAGAAGAGAAAGTAAAGAAAATTCATTCAAAAACAATAACAATCGACAATGGCGTTTATATAGAAAAGTTTGAAAAAGCACGATCCTTAAAAAAAAAGTTTGGACTCGAAAACAAAAAAGTTTTTGGCTATATAGGAGGTGTCGAAGAGTGGACCGGGATAGAAAAAGCGTGTGAAGCGTATATACAAATAAAAAATTCTCAAACAGCAATGATGGTAGTTGGTGATTCCAAAAGTGGTTTTTTCCAAAATATTAAAAAAAAATTTCAAAACGATATTATTTTTACCGAAACTATTGCTCCAGATGAAGTAGCAAACTACTTTAAAACTTTGGATATTGGTTTGATTCCATTTGAGCTCAACGATTTTACAAATAATGCCTTTCCTATCAAAGCATTGGAATATGGATTAGGTGGAGCGCAAGTCATTGCGACTCCTCTAAAAGTTTTAGAGCAAAAAAGACTTCCTTACATTCAATTTTGTCCAATAGAAGATTTTCCCAATTGGATGCAAAAAATTGAGAAAAAAGAGTTCTCTTATGATTTTACTCCCTATAGTTGGCAAAATCAGGCACAAAAACTTGTACGATTTATCAAGGATGTTTTGTGAAGCGGGTAATAATTTTTCATAACGGCGGTATTGGTGATACCATTATGGCTACGCCTATGATGCAGATGCTTTATGATAATGGTTATACCATTGATCTTTTATTGCACTCTTCGCTTAATAAAACAATCATTACTGGACTCAATATATTTGAAAATATTTATGTAATTGATAAAAAGAGTCATTTATTCTTTTTTGCGTTAAGAAATTTTAAAAAATATGACTATCTCATAGGGACTGTAGGAGCAGATGTCAAAAAACTTCAAAAGCTTTCACTTTTGATAGGTGCAAAAAAGTGGTTTGGCAAATATAATGAAAAAAATCGACATAGAATCGATGAAAATATAGATGTTGTTAGAGATTTACTTCAAAAAAATCAAATCAAAAGAGATCCTTATGTCTATTTGCAAGAAAATGAGAAAATAATCGAAAAATATATTGAAAAATATAGAAAAAATATAGGTTTTGCAATAGGAAGTGGAAAGAATCAGAAATTTAAAAGATGGGACATTGAAAACTATAAAAAGTTATTTGAAAAGTATCAAGATGAAAATATCTTGGTCTTTATCGGCCCAGACGAGACAGATTTAAAAAAGCAGTTAAAAGAGTGTAAAAATATTACAGTTGTTGATGAATCTTTAATCAATACCATAGCGATAATCAACCATCTGGATCTTCTTGTGGGAAATGACAATGGATTGATGCATATCGGATATGCATTGAAAAAAAAGACGTTGACTCTTTATGGGATGACCAATAGATTGGAAATTGGCGGTTACGATGAGAGGATCAACCACTCTATCGATTTAGAGCTTCCTTGCCGAGAGAGTGGATGTTTTGATTCAAAGATTTGGGGAATTCGGTGTATTAAAGCCTCTTTTGAGTGTCTTGATAAGATCACTCCAAAAATGGTCGAGAATAAAATAGAAGCTATTTTAAAGGAAAATGTGTGAGTGATATCTCTGTGATCATTCCTATATTCAACGAAGAAAAATATATCGCTAAATGTCTGGATTCCATTATCGAGCAAGAGTATCCCAAGGAGAAAATGGAAGTTTTACTCATCGATGGCGGAAGCAGCGATAAGACGATCGATATCATCAAACAATATCAAGAAAAATATCCATTTTTTAGACTTTTGCACAATTCCAAAAAAATTGTCCCAACTGCTATGAACATAGGCATAAAAAATGCAAAAGGAGAGTATATTATCCGACTTGATGCACACTCTTCTTATCCAAAAGATTACTTACGAAAACTCATCTACTGGCATAAAAAATTAGGTGCGGACAATGTTGGCGGGATAGTCGTCACCAAAGTCAAAAACAAAACAAAAACATCCAACGCCATAAAAAATGTCTTAAGCGACAGACTTGGTGTAGGAAGCACCTTTCGAAGCGGAGTGGATGCAATTAAAGAAGTAGATACTGTTCCCTTTGGGTGTTATAAAAAAGAGATTTTCAATAAAATTGGACTTTATGATGAGCGTCTTGTGCGCAATCAAGATATAGAGCTTAACAAGCGACTCAAAAAAATGGGTGGTAAAATCTATTTAATTCCTGATATAAAGGCCACCTATTATGCGAGGGAGACTTTTAAAGATTTGGCCAAAAACAGTTTTGAGAATGGAAAATGGAATATTTTAACGGCATATTACACAAAAACGCTCTCCTCTTTATCTTTGCGCCACTTTATCCCTCTTCTTTTTGTTTTGGCGTTACTTATGAGTGCGGTTTTGAGCTTTTTTTTCTCATGGTTGGGCTATCTATTTTTATTTTTACTCGCTTTTTATTTGACTATAATTACACTACGAAGTTTGCAAATCAAAAAAGATACCTCGCTTTTGCATCAGGTGCTAGCTTTTTTGGTGCTGCATTTTAGTTATGGATTTGGAAGTTTGGCGGGATTGTTGGATGTTTTGGAAATGAACATAAAAGGACAAAAATGAGTAGAGAAAAAAAGAGCCTGTGGACACTATTAGTTGTTGTTGTAGCTTACCTCTTTTCTTACGTGTTGCATCTCTACTGGATTGGATGGGCAAGCCACAATCCCGAATTTTTTTGGAACGGCCAGTTGATGATCAACAACGTGGATGGATACTTTTTTGGAAGCGGAACGCAAAAGATTTTGTACCACATACATCTAGACAATCCAAGACTTCTTGACGTATGGCGTTACGGCACGGCGGTTATTACCGCCTATATCGTCAAACTCTTGCCAATTTCACTCGATACGGCGATGCTCTATCTGCCTCCTGTCATCAGTTCCCTTGTGGTCATACCTGTTATTTTGATAAGCAGGCTCTACGGCAATCTTTTATGGGGATTTTTGAGTGCACTCATCGCTTCGATTGGCTGGAGTTACTACAATCGGACACTGGCCGGATACTATGATACCGATATGTTTAGTGCAATGCTGCCTATGTTTATTCTCTTCTTTTTACTCGCAGCTATAAAATATCGATCTCTACACTACATTTTAGCAGCCTCTTTGACCGTTATTCTCTATCCCTGGCTTTATGATCAAGGGCTTTCCATCGTTTATGCGATGGGCATCATGATGTTTTTATATCTAGCTTTTTTATATCGTAACGAGAAGTTTACTTATCAAGCAATCATCATTTTCTCTTTTGCCCTAATGCCTATCTTTTGGGTACTCAAACTTTTGCTTGTGCTCATTCTTTGGTATCTGCTCAAAACCTATGAGACGGAGCTTAGAAAACTCCAAATAGCTGCTGGTGTGAGTGTTTTGGCCTTTTTGCTGTTGGGAAACGTTTTTGGAATTATTTTACATAAAGTCTTCTCTTATACCTCCAAAACGGAGCAAGTGGCAGGTCTTCATTTTCTCAATGTCAATGAAACGGTAAGAGAAGCAGGAAGGATCCCTTTTGAATTGGTTGCTAATAGGATCGTTGGCTCTCTTTTAGGACTTGTGCTTGCCGTTGTCGGATATATTTTACTGCTTATACGCAATAAAGAGTTTATTATTGCGCTTCCTTTGTGGGGAATCGGCTTTTTTGCCTATTTTGGAGGGCTTCGTTTTACCGTTTACGCTGTACCGATTGCTGCACTGAGTGCGGTCTATCTCTTTTTTTGGTTGGCTAAGCGTTTCGAGGCCCAAAAGGCCCGTTTGGCTATCGTGAGCTTAGGCACCCTCTTTATCCTAGCACCCAATATCAGCCATATTACGGGATGTTGCGAAAAGGTAAGCTGGCTTGATAGCATCAAAGGGTTTTATCCACTCAAAAGCTATCCCTATTTGACGCCAACAACATTTTTAAATAGTGAAGTAGCATTGCTTAATGAATTCAACAAAAAAAGTTCTTCCAAAGATTATGCGATCACCTGGTGGGATTATGGGTATCCTATCTGGTACTACGGGGATGTCAATACCCTCATTGATGGGGGAAAACACAACGAAGACAACTTTTTGGTCTCCAAGATTTTGACCACCTCCAATCAGCGGCTTGCTGCCAATTTGGCCAAACTCTCCATCAAAGTCTATACCGATACCAATAAAACGGTTGCGCCACAACTTTTTATTAAAAATGGAAAAGCTATAAATGTAGATGAATTTTTTACCAAAATTTCTTCTAAAGAGTATAAAGCACCAAATTTAAAAAGAAACGTTTATTTGATTTTACCTCATAGGATGTTTGATATTTTCCCGACAGTTGCATATTTTTCCCAACGCAATCTTAATACTGGAGAGCTTTATCCAAGACATTTCTTTTACAAAAACAGGATCGTCCAAAGAGGAAATAGGCTCTATATAGGGCGTTTTATCGTAGATCTTAAAAGGGCACTTATACTTATTGGTAATCAGCAAGTTCCTGTCAAGAGTGTTTATATTGTAGGTATTGATAAAGAAGGAAAAAGTCATTATAAAGAACAACAGATTAGAGAGAGAGGAGTTAATCTTATTATCAATAGAAGTTTTGGTGAAGCAATATTAGCCGATGACTATTATCTAAAATCTATCTTTTTTCAATTATATCTTTTCGATAAGTATAATCCTAAGCTTTTTGAGCCTGTTGTCATGAGTCCTTGGATGAAAATATATAAAATCAAATGAGTCCAAAACAAAAAAAAATAAAAAGAGCTTTTGATGTGATAGGAGCCTCTATAGGGCTCCTTATAATGTGGCCAATTATTCTTATTGCTTGGCTGATAGCCTCTATCGAAACAAAAAGTAATGGATTTTTTTTACAAAAAAGGGTAGGTGAAGGGGGAAAGCTTTTTACTATTATCAAAATTAAAACTATGTATCCATATATGAAAGGCTCTAGTGTAACTACTGCAAAAGATAAACGCATCACAAAAAGTGGGAGATTTTTTCGTCGGTATAAAATAGATGAGCTTCCTCAGCTTATTAATATCCTTAAAGGGGATATGAGTTTTGTAGGGCCAAGACCGGATGTGCCGGGATATATGGATAGGCTTGAAGGTGAAGATAAAGTACTTCTTTCTATGAAACCTGGCATGACTGGCCCAGCTACATTAAAATATAGAAATGAAGAAGAAATTTTAGCTAATGTTGATGATCCACAAAAGTATAATGATGAAGTGATTTGGCCTGATAAGGTGCGTATTAATAAAGAGTATTTGCAAAATTGGTCGCTGAAAAAAGATATTGAATATATTTTACAAACATTTAAAGGAAACAGGTGATTTATCTTTCCCCTCCTCATATGAGCGGAAAAGAGCTTGAATATGTAAAAGAGGCTTTTAAAAGCAATTATATAGCTCCTATTGGAGAATTTATTGATCGGTTTGAAACATCTATAAAAAGTTTTACAGGTGCAAAAAGTGCAGTTGCTTTATGTAATGCAACAAGTGCTTTGCATTTGGCTTTAAAAGTTTTAGGGATACAAAATTCAAAAGTAGCAGTCTCAACATTTACGTTTATTGGCTCAGTTAATCCTCTTCTTTATGAAAGTAATAAGCCAATTTTTATCGATGTGGATGAGTATTGGCATATGGATGTAGAACTTTTAGAAAGAGCAATTAGAGAAAATGATATAAAAGTAGTAATTTTACCTCATATTTATGGTCAAGTAGCCGATATTGAGCCAATTTTAGAGCTTTGTCAAAAAAATGGTATTCATTTAATAGAAGATTCGGCTGAGAGTTTGGGAGCTTTTTATAAAGGCAAGCATGCTGGAACTTTTGGAGTTTTTGGGATATTTAGTTTTAATGGAAATAAGCTTTTAACAACTGGTGGAGGAGGGGTTTTAGTAAGCAATGATGAAGAACTTATAAAAAAAGCAAAATTCCTTGCAACTCAGGCAAAAGAGCCAGAATTTATTGAATATGTCCACAAAGAAGTTGGTTATAACTATCGAATGAGCAATATTTTAGCCGCAATTGGTGTAGGACAGATGGAGGTTATTGAAGAAAGAGTAGCTAAAAAAAGAGAGATTTTTAACTGGTATAAAGAGTTTTTGGATGAAGAGTTTATGCCTGAACTTCCTTATACAAGAGGAACAAGATGGCTTACGACTGTTATTTTTAAAAACAAAAATCCATGGCAAGTGATGAAAAAGTTACAACAATACAATATTGAAAGTCGTCCACTTTGGAACCCTATGCATTTACAGCCTTTATTTAGTGGAGCCAAAAGTTATCTCAATGGAAGAAGTGAAGAGCTTTTTAAAAAGGGTTTATGTTTGCCTAGTGGAACGACACTTACGAAGGATCTAGTAAAGGAGATTTGTGAAATTATCAAATCTTCTTAGACCTACAAATTTTAAAAGAGCTTTATTCTTTTTAATTGGGGATATTGTAATATCTTTTTTAACACTTTTTATATCATATCTATTACGATTTAATTTTTCAATTCCAAATGCATATTTGAATAATTTTTTTGATATTGCTTTTGTTTTGATACTTTTCAAGATAATTTTTTATTTTTATTTTAAATTTTATTTTATTAGTTGGCGATTTTTTTCTTTAAAAGAGCTCAAATCTCTTGTCATTGCTACAACACTTGCGTATATAGCTGCAGGAAGTATACTTTTATTTTTTAGAGATTTTTTTATTCCATATCCAAGAAGCGTCATTATTATAGATTATTTTTTGTCTATACTTTTTATTGGATTTTTTAGAGTATCGAAGAGATTAGTTTTAGAAAAAATTTCAACAGATAAAACACCTGCTATTATAATCGGAGCAAATGAAAAAGCAATTTCACTCTTTAAACAAAATATTCCATACTCAATTGTTGCAATTTATGATAATGAGCCACGTATAGTCGGAACATATCTATATGGTTACAAGATTAATCCTATAAAAACATTAGAAACTAATATTAAGACGGCAATTATAACCAAAGAATTATCACGAAAAGAACTCGATAAATTAGTTGAGTTTTTACAAACTAAAGGTATTAATAATATTAAAATCTATAATCCTTTTGAAAATAAGATAAAAGATGTTTCTATTGAAGATTTATTAGCTAGAAAACCAAAAGATTTGGATAAAAAAGCGATTGAAAGATTTGTTAAAAATAAAAAGATTTTAATTACAGGAGCGGGTGGGAGTATTGGAAGTGAATTGTGCAGGCAGTGTGAAAAATATGGGGCTAAAGAGTTGATTTTAGTTGATAGTTGTGAATATAACTTATATGCAATAAATGAAGAACTCAATATTTCTAGAAAGCCTTATCTTGTCAATGTAATAAATATAAAGATGCTTGAAGAAATATTTGCAAAAGAAAAACCTCAAATTGTAATACACGCAGCAGCTTATAAACATGTGCCATTATGTGAAATAAATCCAAAAAATGCTGTTATAAACAATATTTTAGGTACAAAAAATACGTTAGATTTAGCAATAAAATATGAAACACAAGATTTTATATTGATTTCTACCGATAAAGCAGTTCGTCCAACAAGTGTTATGGGAGCTACCAAAAGGGTATGTGAGCTTTATGCGCAAAATATTGATGCTAAAAATACAAAAGTTTGTGCTGTACGATTTGGTAATGTATTAGGCAGCAGTGGGAGTGTCGTACCTAAATTTAAAAAACTGATTGAACAAGACAAACCTTTACCAGTAACACATCCAGAAATTACGAGATATTTTATGCTTATACCAGAAGCATGTCAACTTGTATTGCAAGCTGGAAGTTTAGCTGAATGTGGAGAAATATTTATTTTAGATATGGGAGAACCTGTAAAGATAGTGGATTTAGCTAAAAAAATGCTCAAGCTTTATGGAAAGGATGAAAATGCTTTAGAATTTATTGGACTAAGACCCGGAGAAAAGCTATATGAGGAACTATTACTAGATGAGGCTCAGAAAGAGACCAAATATAAAGACATTTTTGTAGCAAAAACTACTTTTTATGATATTAATAAGTTGCATGATCAGATTAAAGAGTTACTGGAACTTTCTAATAAACAAGAAATCATAAAAAAATTAAAAGAGATAGTTCAAGAATTTAACCCAAAAGGGTAATTGTGCAAAAATACTAACTGGCGGTGCAGGGTATATAGGCTCACATGTAGTCAAAGAGCTGCTAAAAAAAGGAAAATATGAAGTTACCGTCATAGACAATCTCTCGACAGGCTTTCAAGAGACGATTGATCGCTTGAAACAGCACTATGGCGATTTTGTTTTTGAAAGGCTTGATCTATCTGATTGGGATGCTTTACATATATTTATGCAAAAAAACAGGTTTGATGCCATCATCCATTTTGCAGCAGCTCTCATTGTTCCAGAGTCTGTAGAAAACCCTTTGAAATATTATCTAAATAATACCGCAAATACCGCCAATTTAATACAAGAAGCTATGGAAAACGGAGTGAAAAAGTTTATCTTCTCTTCTACAGCTGCAGTCTATGGAGAGCCAGAATGCGTACCGATGGGTGGAATCAAGGAAGAGGCTCCCACATATCCTATCAATCCTTACGGCCAAAGTAAACTGATGAGCGAGCAAATTTTAAAAGATACTGCGAATGCTTACAGTGATTTCAAATATGTGGCTCTGCGCTATTTCAATGTTGCCGGAGCTGATATCGAGGGAAAAATCGGGCAGTCTACCAAAGATGCTACGCATTTGATCAAAGTGGCTGCTGAAGCTGCGCTTGGAAAACGAGAAAAGATGTATATTTTCGGAGATGACTATCCAACTCCTGATGGATCGTGTATACGTGACTATATTCATGTAGATGATTTGTCACAAGCACATCTTGATGCTTTAGAGTATTTGGATAAAGAGAAAAGCGACGTTTTTAATGTAGGCTATGGCAGAGGATACAGTGTCAAAGAGGTGATCGAGATGATGAAAAAAGTGAGCGGCGTTGATTTTCCGGTGGAAATTACTGGCAGAAGAGCTGGAGATCCAGCCATACTTATAGCAAATTCCCAAAAAATTCAACAAAAAATGGGATGGAAACCAAAATACGATGATCTGGAGCTTATCTGTAAAACGGCGCTTGAGTGGGAGAAGAAGCTCACTTGAGCCGAAAGAATAGGTGTGCCATGACGCTGACAAAATAGACCTGCAGCATCATACCCGCCATCGGTACGAGGGTGATGAGATAGAGTACTCCTGTTGTTCCCATGATCTTGAATTGATACTTTTTCACAAGATTTTCTAACTCCTCTTTGCTCATGATCTCTCCTCCCACATCGAGACTCAAAAAAGAGTGAAAAAGATAGTAAAAAGGGATATTGAGTGCAATAGCGTTGAACAGCGGTATGAAGTAGAGCACAAAAGAGAGCAAAAAGAGTCCGATACTTTTTACAATGATCTTTGCCATCAGGATCATATATTCAAAGATTGTGAGTCCTTTGCCAAGATCGATATAGCTGTAGTGACGTTTATGAATCTCTTTAATGATATATGGGGTAAAAAATCCCATGATGATCGTAGCGGTGGCAGTGGAGAGCAAAATGACAAAAAGCGCTCCAAGTACGGTTAACAGAGTGGCTATGACAAAGTGTGTCACGGAATTGCTTGCAAGCCATGCAAGGATAGGATGCTCTTTTGCAAACAATGCGATGGCAGGATCCTTAATGGCTTCAGGACTTTGTGCAAGCTGTTCAAGCATGTGAAGGATTTCCTGTCCACCGCCATAAAAAAGAGCTGCGAAAAGCATCAGTGTCAGAATAAACGGAACGAAAGTGATAGCCAAAAATTTTTTTGTCATAAAATCTTCCCATCCGGCTACAAAGACAGATTTTTGCATATTCTTTTCCTTTGTACTAAAATGCGTTTAAAAATCAAGGAGGCTCATTGAGCTGTTTCATTGTACCAAAAGTTTTGAGTGGGAGTGACCTGCAAAAAGCTTTGAAAAAGATAGGCATCAAGCTTTCCGATATCAAAAAGAGCTACTATGCAAACGGTAAAACGCTGCTGTGCCTAAAAAAACGGGTCAAAAAGAGGCTGGATAAATCCCTTTTTCCTTCACGCGATGAAGAAGCTGAGATCAAAGAGATTTATGAGTTTTGCGAGCGGTACCGCTATTTGATCAATACTGAAAGAAGAGCGGAGATCGAAGCGACTATAGGGGAGATAAAGGCATTAAGCGGGGTTGAGCGAGAAATCTACGGCAGAGCGATTTTGGGATTAAAAGGCTCCAAAGAGCCAAGTCGGCTCAATCTCTATTTTGTCAAATTTGGAAGAAGCCGTATTATCGATACGGAGATCAGTTCTGGTGATATCGTTCTTATTTCACGGGGAGAGCCTCTTAAAAGTGATGTGACTGGTACGGTGAGTGAAGTAAGAAAAAACTTTATCACAGTAGCGTTTGAAGAGAAACCTCCAAAGTGGGTTCATGGAGATGGCATTCGAATCGATCTGTATATCAATGATGTAACATTTAAAAGGATGGAAGAAAATCTTCATATTTTGCAGCATGCTACTGGTGTGCAGCGTCGCATGCGAAATTACGCTCTTGGCATATGGGAGCTAAAAGAGCCAAAAGAGCAGAGTTTTCAAGCAGTGACAAAACTTAACGATTCACAAAGTGAGGCAGTGCAAAAGGCTTTGGGAAGTGAAGTTTTTTTGGTCCATGGACCTCCTGGAACAGGAAAAACGTCAACTTTGATCGAACTTATTTTGCAAGAGGTAAAGCGGGGCAACAAAGTTTTAGCTACGGCGGATTCCAATACAGCCGTTGACAATATGCTGCAGCGCCTTGCCAGATACGACGTCAGCCTTGTCCGTATCGGCCATCCAGCTAGGATCCTGTATGAGTTGGAAGAGTTCAGCATCCATGCAAAGTATGAAAAGAGTCTGGAAGCCGAGGCGATAAAAAAGGGGTGGGAAGAGATAGGAGTGTTGGTAAAAGAGCGAGAACAACACTCCAAACCAACCCAGGCAAGAGCGAGAGGAATGAGTCATGATCGCATCATGACATTGGCAGCAAGAGGCAAAAGCATGCGAGGAGTCAGTGTAGCGACGATGCAGTCTATGGCCAAATGGATAAAACTAGATCGAAAGATCGATTCGCTTATCAAAAACTTGCGGTTTGAAGAGGAACAGGTCTATAAAAACATTATCGAAAATGCAGACGTGGTTCTTTCGACCAATGGGATGATCATGTCCGATATGCTCAAAAATTTTCATTTCGATGTGGCGGTGATCGATGAAGGAAGTCAGCAGATCATCCCATCTACCTTGATTCCCATTATGCATGCCAATCGATTTATTATAGCCGGAGATCACAAGCAGCTTCCACCAACTGTTGTGAGTGACTCAAAAGAGCTGAAAGAGTCTTTGTTTGAAAAGTTGATTGACCAAAATCCAAAAAATGCTTCTATGCTTCGAATACAGTACAGAATGCATGAAAAGATTATGCATTTTAGCAATGAGCAGTTTTATGAGGGAAAACTGATAGCCGATGCAAGTGTCAAACGCCACACCATTTGTGATTTTGAGCTAAAAGAGCCTAAAAGGTCCGAAGCCATACTGGGTTGCGAGCCTTTGGTATTTGTGGATACAAAAGGAGTGGAAGCCAAAGAGATGTTGGCCCAGCGCAGTACCAGCTATGAGAATGAAAAAGAGGCAAAAATCGTTAGTGTATTGAGTGAAGAGCTTTTGGCGATGGGGATGGAGCCTAAAGATATCGGCATTATCTCTCCTTATGCGGCACAGGTAAAAAGGATCAAGAAACTTGTGGAAACAGATGAGCGTATTATTGAAGTCAAAACAGTCGATGGCTTTCAAGGCAGAGAAAAAGAGGTGATTATCATCAGTTTTGTTCGATCCAACGAAGATGGGAAAATAGGCTTTTTAAAAGATCTCAGGCGTCTTAATGTCGCGATCACAAGGGCTAAACGAAAACTTATCTGCATAGGGGATGCCTCAACTTTGATACACGATGAAACTTATAAAGCTTTTTTGGAGTATGTAAAAAAAGAGGGTAAATATGTTGAATGGGAGGAGAGCGATGAAGAGACTGCAACGAATTGAGGAAGTACAAAACGCCATCAAGTCAAATGAAGCCGTGCTTTTGTACATCAGTGCGCCAAACTGTAATGTTTGTGATGTATTGAAAGAGAAAGTGAAAGAGCTTTTTTCCCAAAAATTTCCAAAAGTTGTTTTGGTAGAGGTAAATGTTGCCGAAATTCCTGAAATTTCTGGTACATTCAATATCTTTTCAGCTCCGGCAATGCTGCTCTTTTTTGATGGAAAGGAGTTTTTGCGTGAGGGACGCAATGTGAGTTTGCAGCGTATGCAAGAAAAGGTGCAAAAGGTGTATGATCTTTATTTTTCGTGAAGAAGGCTGAGCCTACTTCACTGTAAAGACCGCTTTTTTGAAAATGATCGGTTTTGTTGCTTCAGGAGCTTTGATTCCAAGTTTTTTGGCAAGTGGTGGTTTCACCAGCCTGTATCCAAGGATTACGATGACTTTGTCTGCTTTTTTGAGCGCAAAGCCATATTTGAAGACTTTTTTTTCATTTGCTTTGAGCATCGTGTCTTTGACTACCTCTTGTGCTAGCCACGGTGGTGTTGGTTTGCCGTCTTTTCCCAAAATGCGAACAAGGATCTCTGTTTTTTGAAATACTGTTTTTTTATCTCTTTTTACGACTGTTTTTACAAAGGCTACTCGTGCCGGATGAAGTAAAAGGTCATGAGGAAGTTTAGAGTTGATGGCGATTTCAAAACCTTTGAGATGTGGTAAAAACTCGATATCCACATATTGTGCAAGCATTTTGTTATGTGAATGAGCTCCTGCAAATCCGTGGAATGCGTGTGTTTTTCTTTTTTTAAGTGTTGAGACACTTCCTGCTATTTTTGGCATATGGCAGCTGACGCAGTTGGCGTTTTCTATCTCCCTGTGAGGATTGGTTGAGCAGACGTTGAGACCAAATTTGTTTCGTTTGTGAGAGTGGCATCCCATACAGACGTTTCCTTGCAAGAAACGTTTATTGGATGTGTCGATTTCATGAAACGGTGATTTGATGTGATCTTTTCTTGTGCCAAAATATTTTTTTGGTGTTTTGCTGATGATATTGTGATTCGTTTTGAGATCCTCTTTGATCGCTTTAATTCGGTGGCAGTACGCGCAGGCTACTGCGTCATTTTGTGTTGGATCTTTTGGATCAGGGCCAATCCCGTTTGGCTGAATGAGCTGTTTGAAATTTTTCGCAGCTGGAGTGTGACATTTGGCACATTTGTAGGCCCCTTTTTTGTGCAGTGGATTTTTCTTCCAGACTGCAGCGTGGATAGGATCTTTAAAGATCGTGGCATTGGCATGTTGACTGGTTTGATACTCTTTGTAAATCAACGGATGGCACTCTTTACAGGCACTGTTTGGTGCGAAATGGGAAGCAAAAAGGGCGCAAGCCGTAGCCACTAACAACCATACTCTATTCATATCCACGCTCCTTCCGTTTTTTGGCGATCTCTTCTCTTCGTTTCAACGCTTCGTTACTCGGTGTCTGGGGATTGCTAAAAAGCGCTTTTCCATACAGCACACACCCTTTGTCTCCCGGATCGCACGGCTTTTTCAAAAGATCACAATATTCCCCGATTTGGTGAGAACAGGTCCAACTACCCATGCAACTCCTTTTTGCTATAATTCAAAGAAAAAGGACAACGAATGAAAAAGCTCTTGCTCTTGGTGCCAATTATAGCATTTTTCTTGACCGGCTGTACTCAGGAGACGCAAAACAAGCTCGGACGCGCTATCGTCAACTGGACGGGAACAAATGGGGTACTTGAGATATACAGCGGGGGGAAAGTGGTAAAAAGAATTATGCATATCGATAAAATCTCCACTGCCTATGGAACAGACGACAGTCGTCCAAGACCTTACCGATATGGCTACGGTTATCTTGATGCAAATTTAGATGGGATTTTGCAAAAAGAGGAGAAACGCAAAAAGATCTATTTTGAATTTAGCGACTACTCCACTCAATACCTTTTTTATGAGCATCCTTGATGATTTTGTATATACACGGATTCAAAAGTTGCGGTTGGGGAAATAAATCAAGGGGCTTACAAAGCTATTTTGGTGATGTGTTGGCGCCAGATCTTCCTCCATCGCCATCCAAAGCGATACATAACCTTGAAAAAATTATCCAATCAAATGAAGTGGATCTTTTAGTAGGATCTTCCTTAGGAGGATACTACGCTACATATCTAGCACAAAAGTATGTCATCAAAGCGGTTTTGATCAATCCATCAACGAGACCTTTTGAGACATTAAAGCCATACATTGGATGGCAGGAGCGATTTTGCGATGAAGATATGTTTGAATGGAAAGAGGAGTATATAAAAGAGCTTTTCAACTACGATACGAATAATCTCAAAAAGCACCTCTTTTTGGTTTTACTGCAAACGGGTGATGAGGTGTTGGATTATCGTGTTGCGTTAAAAAAATATGCAAATCAGCGTCGAATAGTAGAATATGGAGGCAACCACCGTTTTGAAAATATAGAAGATTATTTATGTATGATAAAACGATTTAGGGAGGGAAATGGAAGTCATTGAGCTATTTAAAAAGCTGCTCTCTTTTCCCAGCATCACTCCTGATGATGCTGGGAGTCTAGAGTTTATTAGAGAATATCTTTCAGACTTTCATGCTTTGTGGTTCAATAAACATGGCGTGAAAAATCTCTTTTTATACAAAAAGTTTGGCGAAGGGGAGCATCTCTGTTTTGCAGGCCACGTAGATGTGGTTCCGCCAGGGGATGGTTGGGAGAGTGATCCATTTGAACCGTTAGAAAAAGATGGTTTTATCTATGCACGAGGCGCGCAGGATATGAAAAGTGGTGTTGCCGCTTTTGTACAGGCAGTCAAAGAGGCAACGGCGTTTCATGGTACCCTTTCGTTGCTGTTAACAAGTGATGAAGAGGGTGAGGCGAAGTGGGGTACGAAATATGCTTTGGAAGAGCTTGATCGAATGCAAATGATTCCTGAATATACAATCGTCGCTGAGCCAACATGTGAGGAACGTTTTGGTGATGCGATAAAGATTGGACGTAGAGGTTCGATCAATGGAGTGATAGAAAAGATAGGAAAGCAAGGTCATGCAGCTTACCCTGAAAAAGCGGTCAATCCAATCCACAAAGTGGCTCAAGTTTTACCAAAAATGGCTGGGGTTGATCTTGACAGTGGCGATGAGTATTTTGCGCCAAGCAAATTTGTCATTACCGATATCAGAGCCGGGATGGAAGTGACAAACGTGACACCCGGCAGACTGAAGATGATGTTCAATGTACGAAACAATACAAAAATAACGATGCAAGACGTGGAACGTTTTGTGCATCGATATTTTGACGGGATGAATTACACATTGAAGCTCAGTCAAAGTGCAAAACCGTTTTTAACTGATCCCCATTCAAAAGTAGTACAAGTGATCGATCAGGCGATCAAAAAAGTAACCGGATTAACTCCAAAACACTCTACTGCCGGCGGGACAAGCGATGCAAGATTTTTCGCTGAATATGGTGTAAAAACGATTGAGTTTGGTGTGAAAAACGATACGATCCATGCGCCAAATGAGAGAACTTCAAAAGAAGAAGTAGAAAAGCTGTATCTTGTTTTTAAAGAAGTGATACGAAGTTTTTAACAAGAGGGATCAATGTCCCTCATGCTCAGTTGTGTTATTTTCTTGTGCATTCTCTGTACTGTTTTCTTCAGTTGTTTTTTCGATCTCACCTTTGATCTGTTTGAGTGCCTCTTGCGCTTTTTCTTCAATTGTTGAGGGTTCACTTTGCGTTGTTGGTGCCGGTGCTGCTGCCTTTGGTTCTGCAGGAGTCGATGCTGTCTCCTTTTGTTCTACCGGTTCAGTTTGTTCAGGTGCATTTTCTTCAGCTTTTGGTACAGTTGTTGTTGACTGTGCAGGAGCGGGTTTTGTCTCTTTGGCTTTTTTGAGCTCACTTTTACAGCTATCAAGCTCATCTTCAAGTTCCATGATCTTGTCATCCATAGTACTGACAGCTTGAACATTTGCGCCATATTTGTAAACAAGCTCACCGCCATCTTTTCCCTGTTTCAAAGCAAAACCTACAAATATCGCGACAAGAAGCGTGAAGACAATTTTGGCGATTTTGTTGTTAATGGCAGCAATGATCAATTTTAGGATAAAAAGTAAAGAAATTCCGTATACCAGATAAAGTCCCAGAAGTTTATGCTCTTTGAGTTCAGCTTGTCCATCGTGCGAAAGCAAGGCATACGCTTCTGATCCGTCTGTTTTTCCCGTAAAAAAGGCTGCAAAATAGATGAGCGTTGCCAATAACAGAAGTAAAGATGAAATCACACCTACGCATTTTCGTTTGACAATGAGATTTGCGATTTCAAGCAGCAATACAATAACCGGGATTGCTATGGCAAAATGCACGATCGGTGGGTGCAACAACAGTGGTATTTCAAAAGGAAGTTTTATCGAGTTGAGCAGTTCGACTGGTCCCATGCTTTATCCTTATATGGTGTTTTGCAAAGATTGTATCATAATGAAATTTGAAGAAAGTTTAATCGAAAAGGATGAATTGTGGCAAAATTGTGGGGATTTTGGTTGCGGAGGCAGGATTTGAACCTCTGATTTTCTAGCATAGGATTCCTGGATAATATTATAAGAGAAATAAATATATAGACCTTATGTGATATAATCTAAGTAAAGTATTTTATAGGAGTTTGTTATGAGTGTTATCTATTTTCCATCAAATTTTACTGATCTGTATTTAAATGTCTTAGATGCATTAAAAGATTCATATTTTCAAACGAAAAAAGTTGTATATGAAAAGATAATGGATTCGTTGATTTTTCAATTAATCAATAATAAAAACGATATGCAAAAAATACTAAATAATTTGGATGATTATATAGCAAAAGAGGATTTTTCAATTATAGATGATGTAAATTTAGAAGAGTTTTATTCGTATATTGATACTTCAAAAGAAAACTTGTTTAATCTTTTAAAATATTTGGAAAATAAAAAGAGCATAGATAAATATTTCAAAAGACTCTATGATATTGTGGATGACTTATATACTCTTACACTACAAATCGATGATAGAATCAGTACTTTAGAGTCATATAGAGATATATTTACATTGAAAAAGGCTGTTTAATTTAAAATTTCTTTTTTCCACCAGATATAAAAGAGATTATAAAAAGCTTATTCAAAAAAATCCCCAATTAAAAAAACTCATAGAAGAAACTTTATCAATTTTACAAAATGATCCAACGGATTATAGGCTTCATTATAAAAAATTGCAAAAAAGATAAATATCGATATTCAGTAAGAGTATTAAATACGCAATATCGGATTTTACTTACTGTTATTGAAGAAATATATGAATTGCGTCACATACTCACTCATGATGAATATGATCGAATAAATAAAGATTGTTAGGGGATTTGGTTGCGGAGGCAGGATTTGAACCTGCGACCTTCGGGTTATGAGCCCGACGAGCTACCAGGCTGCTCTACTCCGCGACAGAAGTGGCTGGGGTGGGAGGATTCGAACCCCCGAATGGCGGGACCAAAACCCGCTGCCTTACCGCTTGGCGACACCCCAATAAATTCAGGCGAAATTATAATATGCAACTTAAAAATTGTCAAGATTTGACCAGCTATTTAGCTTTGATTTGCAACAGATTGTTTTTAATTTGATGAATATCGCCATTGAGATCTTGAAAATAGTTCAACATTTGATAGAAAGACTCTGTGTTCATTTTCATTTCTTCCTTGATTGTTGTTGAAATTTGTGTTATTTCGTCAAGCGTTTTTTCTATAAGTTCAGAATTTTGGATATCATTGGCACTCATAGATACTATAGTTGCAATACTCTTTTCAAGGTTATCAAGGTGTTCTTCTACAACTTTGGAAGTTTGAACAATATTAATCGAGTCATTCGCGATAGCTTCAATCTCTTTTGTTGTACTGAAAATAGATTGAACGATGGAATTGATTGTTCTGTTGATATCTTCCAAATTCTTTTGGGTATGTTCAGCTAATTTTCTGACTTCATCTGCAACCACGGCAAATCCTTTGCCTTGCTCACCTACTCGGGCTGCTTCAATGGAAGCATTGAGTGCAAGAAGATTTGTATGATCGGCAATATCAGCTATTATTTTTAAAACTTCTTTGATTTCATTAGTTTGTTTGGATAAAGATTCGAGTTTATGACTGGCATTAAGCTGTTTTTTGCTTGATTTGTCAATTTTTTCGTTGAGATTTTCTAAACTCTCCTTTGTGGTAAGGATATTGTCGATGGAATGATCAAGAGTAGTTTGAATCTGTTTGGAAAATTCCAAATTGTTGTCACTTTCTTTTTTAGTAAATTTGATTTTTTCAGTCATTTTTGTAAAGTTCTCTTCCATAGAGGTTGTATTAGTTTCGACTGATTGAACAAGATTTTCTATCTTTAACGTTAGGTCTTCACTTTTTTTGACAATCGTCTCAATGTCAAGAAGTTTGGAGAGTTTTTGAACAAAATTATTGATTAAATTTTTCATCTGGTCGAATTCAAGGGAAAAGGGGAGTGAGAAATTGAGAGTGGATCCAAGTTTGAGTTCAGACAAAAAAGTTATCATTTTTTTAGCAGGCTCAACTCCGTTGAATTTCTCATCTAAATCATGGAGTAAAATAACGAAAGCAATGAGAAATTGTATAATTTTACCGATTATATTAGGTGTGAAAAAAAGAGCATTGGTAATCAGCAACGCAATTCCAATCCAATGTACAAGACGCATGCGCAGAAACAAAGATCGTAACATTCCGGCACCTTTTACATTAAATAATAAATAATTTGTTTTATTAATTTTGGACTATTGTAACATAAATTAGAATATTTTATTCAATTTTTTTTTATAAATATGATATTTGATTTGTATGCTTTTTGCTTTTTGGAAATCTTTTTTGATAAAATCAGCAAAAATTTATTGAGGAGCTTTGATGAATATGATTACCGGAAAGGTCTGGAAGTTTGGAGACAATATCGACACCGACCTGATAATTGCTGCACGCTACCTTAATACATCAGATCCTCACGAGCTTGCAAAACATGTGATGGAGGATGCGGATCCAGATTTTGTGAAGAAGTTACAACCTGGAGATATTATTGTCGCAGGAGAAAACTTTGGATGCGGAAGTAGTCGAGAGCACGCTCCTATCGCACTGAAAGCCGCGGGTGTCGCAGCTGTGGTCGCAAAAAGTTTTGCACGAATCTTTTATCGAAATGCATTCAATATGGGGCTACCAATATTTGAGCTAAGTGAGACGGATAAAATCAATGAAGGGGATCTTATCTCTATCGACATGGAGAAAGGTGTGATTAAAGATCTCAATAAACATGTTGAGTATAAATTTGCTCCCATTCCTCCGTTTATGCAAGAGCTTTTGGCTTGTGGAGGACTCATGAATTATGCCAAAGCGCAAATTTTGGAGGAAAACAAATGAGAAAATACAAAGTAGCCCTTATTAAAGGGGACGGAATTGGACCAGAAATCATCGATGAAGCGGTGAAAGTTTTAGATGCTGTCAGTGTGAAAGAGGGGTTTGAGATCACGTATAAAGAGGCTCTTCTTGGTGGTGCTGCTATCGATGTAACAGGAGAACCTATTCCAACGGAAACTATAGAGATAGCAAAATCGTGCGATGCAGTGCTTTTTGGCGCAATTGGAGGACCAAAATGGGATGAATTGCCAAGAGATAAGCGCCCAGAAACTGGACTACTCAAACTTCGAAAAGCCTTGGAAGTGTTTGCAAACTTACGACCTGTAACGGTATATGATGAACTGGTAAACGCATCAACTTTAAAACCAGAAGTGATAAAAGGCACCGATCTTATGGTTGTTCGTGAACTAATTGGCGGAATCTATTTTGGCCAGCCAAGAGCCCTTGAAGAAGATCGAGCCTACAACACGATGGTCTATACGAAAGCAGAGGTAAAAAGAATTGCTAAAAAAGCCTTTGAAATTGCAATGAAACGAAAAAAGAAGGTGACTTCTGTTGATAAAGCAAATGTGCTTGAAGTAAGTCAGCTTTGGAGAGATACAGTGAATGAAGTAGCAAAAGAGTATCCAGAAGTCGTTGTTGAACATATGTATGTGGACAATGCAGCAATGCAGCTCATTCGAGATCCAAAGCAGTTTGATGTTATTTTGACCGGTAATATCTTTGGAGATATTTTGAGCGATGAAGCGAGTATGCTCAGCGGTTCTATCGGACTGCTTCCAAGTGCAAGTATAGGTGAACAGTATGGGCTTTATGAGCCTATTCACGGAAGTGCACCGGATATCGCAGGACAAGGCATAGCAAATCCGATTGCTACGATTGCCAGTGCAGCGATGATGCTAAGGTATCAGTTTGGGGAGATAGATGCTGCCAATCGCATAGAAAATGCTATCAAAAAGGTTTTAAAAGAGGGATATAGAACAAAAGATATTGCCTCATTTGATGCCAAAGAGGTAATCACAACCAGCGAGATGGGTTCACTTATTGCTCAATATGCAAGTGAACTTTAAACATCGGGGATACTACCCCGAGCTTTTTACTCTTCTTCCTGAAGATTTACAATCAGAACTTCAAAAACTAAGAATCTTTTTCCAAGAAAAAACAACTCGCGTCTATATGGTGGGTGGAGCTGTTCGAGATTTGATCCGAATCGTTTTAGAAAAGCAACCTATTGACATAATTGACCTTGATATTGAAGTATACGGTATCAAACCAAAAGAGTTTGATGCATTGATGCATGAGCTTGGTGCAAAAGGGGTCGGAAAGAGCTTTTTTGTTTATAAATATAAAGAAAATATCGATCTTTCATTGCCTCGAATCGAATCAAAAATTGGCAAAGGCCATAAAGCATTTGCTGTGGAACTGGCCAAAGATGAAAAGAGTGCCAGTATTCGAAGAGATTTTAAAATGAATGCGCTGATGCTTAATATCTTTACTGGTGAACTGCTCGATTTTTGGGGTGGGATTGAAGATATAGCGCACAAGCGTATTTCTATTATCGATGAAGAGAAATTCAAAGAAGATAGTTTGCGAGTGCTTAGGGCCATGCAGTTTAGTGCCAGATTTAAATATAAAATTGAGAAAAGAAGCTGCGAAGTGATGCGAGAAATTGCTTTGGATGATCTGAGTCATGAGCGTATTTTTTGGGAATTTGAAAAGATGTTTAAAGCTTCATTCTTACATTTTGGTCTTTATGCGTTTACTGCCTTGAATATTGATCAAAAACTGTTTGGATTGCGAATTTCAAGAAAAAATTTTTTTCAAATTGCCAAAGAAATGATGAGAAACAGAATATACTTTCAAGAGCATCTATATAAATTTGAATTTTTGTATATTTTGAGTATGAGACTTCATAAAAATGTTTTTCGCTTTTTAGAGGTTTTACAAACACCGAAAGAATATTATAAAGCTTTTAAAAAGCAAAAAGCTATTCCAACATATCGCAGTGATCGTTTCCTTGCAGGACTTGCCACCAACTATCCTATCAAAAACTGGCTTGGGAATTACAAACAAGATGTTACAATACGGGCAAAAAAGTTTGGTATTTGGGAAGAAAAGTTTCAGCCAGTGCAGGCAAAAGAGTTGATGCAAGAAGGTTTTTTTGGGGCTGAACTAGGAAAAGAGCTGCGTAAGCGGACGCTTCAAATAATCAGACAAAGGTTTGCCAAATGAAAACGTATCGCGTTTTAATCGATTGTAAAGATCAAAAGGGACTTGTTTTTCATATCTCAAAAATCTTTTATGAGAATGATTTGAATATTGAAAAAAATGACGAATTTGTGGATATTGAAAACAATAAATTTTTCATGCGAAGTGTGGTAAAAGGAAAGATTGAAAGAGAAGAGCTGTTGCGACTTTTGCTAGAGGCTTTGCCAGAAGAGTCCAATGTAAGAGTCATTACTCCGAGAAAAAAGAAAGTTGTTCTGATGGCCACGAAGGAAAGCCATGTTTTGGGAGATATTCTTATCCGACATTTTGATGGAGAACTTCCTATAGATATCGTGGCGGTCATCAGTAACTATGATCTTTTGCGTCCTTTAGTAGAAAAGTTTGGAATAGACTATTTTCATGTTCCCCATGGGGATCTGTCTCGAAGCGAACATGAAGAGAAAATTTTGTCTCTTTTGGAGATGTTTGAACATATTGACTATATTGTCTTGGCCAAATATATGCGAATTTTAACGCCGGATTTTGTCAAAAAGTATGAAAATAAAATCATCAATATTCACCATTCATTCTTACCTGCGTTTATTGGAGCAAATCCATATAAGCAGGCATATGATAGGGGGGTGAAGATTATTGGAGCAACTGCTCATTTTGTCAATGACAATTTGGATGAAGGGCCGATTATCGCACAAGATGTGTTGCCAGTCGATCACACGTTCAGCTGGCAGGAGATGCGAAAAGCCGGACGTGATATCGAGAAGATTGTTTTGGCAAGGGCATTGAAGTTGGCTGTGGAAGATCGAATCTTTGTTTATGCCAATAAAACGGTTATTTTTTAATGTTCAATATTGTTCTTGTCCATCCGCAAATTCCACCCAATACTGGTAATATCGGAAGGCTTTGTGTCAATACAGGTTCAACTTTGCATCTTGTCAAACCCCTTGGGTTTGATATTAGCGAAAAAGCAGTGAAAAGAGCTGGACTTGATTACTGGGACAAGCTTGAGTTGAAGGTGTGGGATTCTCTTGATAAGTTATTGCACAATTGTAATCTTTCAAGAGCATTTTTTGCAACCACAAAAAGTAGTAAGCCCTATTTTCAAGTCAAATACCAACCGGGAGATTTTCTTTTTTTTGGGAATGAAACAAAGGGTTTACCGATGGAACTCTTGGAAAAACATTGGGAGCATGCAGTAACTATCCCGATGACAAAAGAGGGACGAAGTCTGAATTTAGCAGTGAGTGTCGGCATTGTCGTATATGAAGGGATACGGCAAAATTTTGAAGCGTTTACAAAAGAGATGGATTAATCAACCAAATTTCTAAACCTATGAGTCCTGAGAAAAAAAGAAAATAGAGATGCTCTTTGAATGACCCTGTGGAGAAGCGAAGGGGTTTTGGAAGAATAAGAAGTTTTTTACCGCAACAAAAGTTGCTGATACCTCGAGTTGTCATGGCATCTCCCAAAATATGTAAAGGGTATCCAATCATGATGCCTGCAGCAATGCTAAGAGGTATGATATGAGGTATGAATGCAAGCATCGTCAGAATATAGACAGAAATTATTCCTTTGAGAGAGTGTGTGAATCCTCTATGCTTTGCAAACAGCGTGATAATAAACGGTAGAATAGGTATCTTTTTGGAAATGTATGAGTGTAAATGATCTAGATCTGGCAAAAGTGCCGCTACAGCAACGGCTATAATGAAATTTTGTAAGTCAAAATAGGAAATTGCATTTTGTGTGTACAATACCAGTATTGGTGGTACCGCTACCGATTCGGCAAATGCGATATGGGTTTTATACGTCATGGCGACATTATAACAAAGGGGATCTATGAAAGAGATTGTAGATGGTATCATGACAGTGGCGTTTGTTCTTTTTATGATATGGCTTATTGTGGGTTATCATCATCAAAAGGGGCATCATAAGCGAGATGAAAACTAATTTAGTATACAATAGCAGCTAAAAAAGGGTGATGATGACAGAGCCTTTACTGATCGAAATAGGCGTCGAAGAGCTTCCTGCAATTCCTTTTTTGAAAGAGCTTCCAAATATTGAGAAAAAATGGGAAAAGATCCTCGAAGCCAATGGTCTTTTATGTGAATTTGAATTTTTCTATACTCCAAGAAGATTGGTTTTGTGGCATCGAAATTTTAAAACGAAACAAGATACTACCTATCAGGAATTTTTTGGAGCCCCGCTTCACATAGCTTTTAAAGATGGTCAGCCGACGCTTGCTGCAACCGGTTTTGCGAGAAAATGCGGTGTACGTGTGGAAGAGTTGTCAACAACAAAACGTGGTTCAACTGAGATTTTATATTATAAAAAAGAGATAGCTGGTAAGCCATCTGTCGAAATACTTCCAGGGATGGTCTATGAGTGGCTCAAATCCCTCGATTTTGGCAAATCTATGCGATGGGGAAATTTGAAAGATTCTTTTATTAGACCTATTCGGTGGGGGATTATCAATCTTGGTGAAAGTTTTATCAAAGCTGAACTTTTTGGCATTACTACCGCCAACTATACCTATTTGCATAGAAGCGTATCTACTGAACCGGTCCAAGTGGCGAATGCAAAAGAGTATTTTGAGAAGCTGAAGAATGGCGGTGTGCTTCTCTTTCCTGAGGCTCGATATGAAAAGATAGATGCAGAATTTGCAAATATTGAGAAAGAGGGAGTTGTTATAGAAAAAGATGAAAACCTTCTTGCTGAGGTTGTTGCTATCACAGAGTTTCCGACGGCTTTGAAAGGAAGTTTTGAAGAGAAGTTTTTGCAACTTCCTCCTGAGGTTATCGTAACCAGTATGAAAGAGCATCAGCGCTATTTCCCTGTGTATAAAGAGGGGAAATTGCAAAATGGATTCGTTTTTGTTAGCAATGCCTATACAGATGATTTTTCGCTGATTGTTAAAGGAAACGAGCGGGTACTAAAAGCCAGACTTTCCGATGCCCTCTTTTTTTGGGAAAATGATCTCAAAAAAGGACTCAATTTCGAAGAGCTTGAAAATGTAGTGTTTATGGATGGGCTTGGAACACTTTTTGATAAAGAGGTACGTGAACTCAAAATTGCTAACCATCTTTTAGAACACTATAATGCGCTTTTTAGCGAACCAGGTGTTACAAAGGCACTATTGGAACGTGCTATCATGCTCAGTTACGCAGATCTGCTTACAGAAATGGTCTATGAATTTACAGAGCTTCAAGGGATTATGGGCTATTACTACGCTCTCGCGCAGGGTGAAGATGAAGTGGTAGCGCTTGCTATCAAAGAGCAGTACCTGCCGAGCGGGGAAGAGAGTGAGCTTCCTTCAACGCTTTTTAGTGCGATCGTTGCTTTATCAAAAAAACTTGATACGTTGATGGCTCTATTTAGTGTAGGAAAAATTCCAACAGGATCAAGAGATCCTTTTGGATTGCGACGTGCAGCAAATGGCGTGATTCGAATTGTGTTAGCCTATAATCTTGATTTTGATATTTCAAAGATTTTTGATGAGATTAAGAGTGAGTACAAAGATTTTGATACGAAAAAGTTAGAAAACTTCTTTATTGAGCGGATTAATCAATTTTATGATGTCAATCCATCTGTGATCAAAGCAGTTATTGAGAGTGGTGAAAGAGATCTTGTTCAAATAGACAAGAAAATTAAAGCATTGGCCGCAATTGTAGAAAGCAGCGATTTTAAAGATATTTTTACCACTTTCAAGAGAGTTGCGAACATTGTCAAAGATGTGGATGTATCAAAAGAGACTCCAGTAGATGAAAATCTTTTTGAAAGCGATTATGAAAAAAGGCTTTGGGATCGGTTTCAAGAAGTATACGAAAAATCATATCCAGATTATGAATCCCGTTTAGATGCACTTTTTGGCCTCAAGCATGATATCGATCTTTTCTTTGACAATGTTTTGGTCAATGCTGAAGATGAACGTTTGCGTCAAAACAGAAAAAATCTGATTGCCTCAATCTATAAAGCTTTTAAAGAGATAGCTGACATTAAAGAGATCAGCGTGTAATGTACGATTTTCTTATCATAGGGGCGGGGAGTGCCGGCGCACATACTGCCTATTTTTTAAAAAAAGCTGGTGTAAAAGTTGCAGTTGTAGAGCAAAGCGATATAGCTGCCGGGGGCAGTGGTGCTGCAGGGGCGTTTATCACGCCTCGCATTGGCAAAGGTGGTCCTATTCAGCGATGGACAAATGAGGCTTTTCGGTTTACTGTAAAACGATATGAACAATCACGCTATTTTTATCAAACTGGACTTCTAAGACTTCCTAAGGAAAATGAGACATTTGAAGGATTAGAGCGCTATTTAGATATTGAATATGAGAAAAAAGCAAATGGCTTTTTCTTTCCAAAAGCCGGTATACTTAAAGCAAAACCTTATTTAGAACACCTTTTACATAATATCGATACATTTTTTTTTGAAGCATCAATTGAGAAAAAAGGAGATTTTTTCCAAGTCGGCGCTTTGCAAGCAAAAAAGGTTATCTTGGCTACCGGGGCATGGGATCAGCTGATCGATGAGCCCTATGTAACGATTGGGAAAACAAGTGGCGTGCGATTCGATGTTCGCACCAAGCTAGCTTTACCATATTCGATCCATCAAAAGGTTTCAGTCTCGGCCAATATCGATGGTATCGTTGCAATTGGGGCAACGCATCAAAGGCTTGAATCTCCATCCAAGCCTCAACCCCCATCTTTTTTGTTTGATGAGGCGAAAAAAGTAGTAGGAGAGTTTTCCTATGAAATTGAACAGATGTATTGCGGCATACGCAGTAGCGTCAACGATCATCTCCCAATCATTGGGGAATTGATTGATACAAAAAAAGTACCCCGTATAACCAATTTTAAAAGATTGGATCTATCTCAAATGCCACGCAAAGGTATCTATATTATCAATGGTCTTGGTGGCAGAGGTTTTGTTTTTGGTCCCTTTGTGGCTAAAATACTGAGTGATCATTTGATCGGAAACTGTCCCATTCCTTGGGAACTTGATGTGGATCGATATTTCATACGCTACTTGAAAAAAGGAAAGAGATGAAAGCGATAGTTTTACTCAATATGGGTGGTCCAAACAATTTAGATGAGGTAGAGCTTTTTTTAAAAAATATGTTCAATGACCAAAATATTTTACCGATTCGAAATGATCTTCTAAGAAAATTTGTCGCGTATATGATTACGCAAAGTAGAAAAAAAGAAGCAAAAAGCAACTATGAAAAACTTGGTGGAAAGAGTCCACTTAATTACTATACCGATAGATTGATAGAAAAACTGCAAAAACGTTTACCTAATGTATATGTAACTAAAGCGATGCGCTATACCCCTCCATTTGCAAAAGAAGCGATAAAAGAGCTTATGTATCATAATGTACATGAGGTTTTTTTGATACCGCTTTATCCTCATTATTCTACAACTACTACAAAATCGAGTCTGGAAGATTTTTACAACACGGCAAAAGGGCTAGGATTTCATGCCAGATTTCACGATATAACAAAATTTTATGAAAATAGAGTTTATAACCAAGCGATAATAGATAAAATTGAAGAGGCTTTGGATGGTGAGGATGCAAATGAGTATGAACTTATTTTTAGTGCCCATTCACTGCCCCAAAAAATCATCGAAAAGGGTGATCCCTATTTGCAAGAGGTGCAAGAACATGTAAAGATTTTATCTTCGATGCTTGGAAATAGATTTTCAGATTATCATCTTGCATTTCAATCCAAACTCGGACCTGTAAAATGGTTAGAGCCTGGACTCGATGAAAAGCTTAAAGAGATGAAAGGGAAAAAAGTTCTTGTTTATCCGATCTCTTTTACCCTCGACAACAGTGAAACAGAGTTTGAACTCCATATCGAATATAAAGAGATAGCAAAAGTGCTTGGTATCAAAGAGTATAGAGTTGCCCAGTGTGTCAATGATAGCGATCTTTTTGTGGAGGCTTTAGTAGATATTTATCAAAGGATGTAAAATGGTAGGCTACGTCTACGATCCAATATTTACTGAACATGGAAGCGATGAGCATATTGAGCGGCCTGCACGTGTAGAAGTGATTGATGAAGTAGCGCGTAATTTTCCTTTAAAGCGTTTTCCTATAAAAAAAGCCAGCAAAGAGGATCTGAAAAAGATACATGAAGCGCACTATGTAGAGTGGGTTGAGAGAGCCTATGAAGAAGGGTACCGTTTTATCTTAAACGAAGATACGCTTTTAACTCCAAAAAGCTTTGAGGTTGCAAGCTATGCAGCAGGATCGACGATGCCAATTATCGATGCTTTTACAAGTGATGAAATCAAAAGAGCATTTCTCAATATTCGCCCTCCAGGTCATCATGCCGAAAGAAGAACGGGACAAGGGTTTTGCATCTTTAACAATGTTGCGTTGATGGCGAGGTATGCGCAAAGCAAAGGATTTAGAAAGGTGATGATAATAGACTTTGATGTGCATCATGGAAATGGCACGCAAGATATCTTTTATAGCGATGATACAGTGTGTTATTTTAGCACGCATGAGCACAACAATTATCCCTATTTTACCGGAAGCGTAGAAGAAAAAGGAGAAGGAAAAGGCGAGGGTTTTAATATCAACAGGCCATATGGGGATTACTGCAAAGATGAAGAGCTTTTGAAGCTTTATGAAGATCTTCCAAAATGGTTTGATTTTGATATAGTGCTAGTGAGTGCCGGATATGATTTGATGAGGGATGAAGCGATATCAACTGCACAGATTACATTTGAGGGTTTGCGGGCATTAGTGCAAAAAATCTTGCAATTTGCAGGTGATAAGCCAGTGGCTTTTTTATTAGAGGGTGGGTATAACCTTGATTCTTTAGCGACAAGTGTAGCTGTCACACTGGAAGAACTTACAAAGGATGAGCTATGAGACGTCTGATTCTTTTGGGAGTTGCCGTATGGGCTTATGCCAATATCTTTGCAGGAAGTACTACCAAACACTCAATGGATATCAAAGGGGACTTCGCCAAAACCCATCAATGTATTCGTTGCCATCTTGATATCTATGATGAGTATAAAACATCTCCTCACTTTAACTCCACAATTTACAGAGATCCTGTCCATAAAAAGATTTTTGAGTTACACGCAAAAGCAAGTAAAGCAAAAGAGTATGTATGTGCGAAATGCCACACTCCGACTCTCAAAGATAAAAGAATCGCTTCTATGGATCCAAAAAAATTTGGATATGAGCAGGCAATTTCTTGTGCCTATTGTCATAGAATCAAATCTATTGAAAAGCATGCCAAAGCAAATAAAAATGAGATACTACCTAAAAAAGGGGTTTATTATGGAACGCGCAATCCGGAAGTAAGAAGTGAATACCATAAAATCATCAATACCAATCCAATCCACAAAAATGGCGAAACTTGCATGGGCTGCCACTCCCATAAACAAAATGAGCATGGGTTTGTTGTATGCCAAACTGAGAATAACAATACTCTGAAGCAAAACTGCATAACCTGCCATATGCCCCAAGTTGAAGGGAACCTTAGCGATCGCGTTGAGACACCAACGCACGCATTTCATGGATTTGCAGGAGTAAGTATAAAGCCAGAATTTTTAGCAAAATATCTTCATATAGATTTAATAAAAAAAGATCCTCTTCAAATTCGCCTAACAAACGACGCACCGCATGCGTTTTTACTCCATCCATTGCGTTTGGCAAAGCTTATTGTAAAACATAAGCGAGGAGGCAAGCTTTTAAAAGAGCAAGAGCTTACATTTGTACGAATTATTGGAAAAGATGGCAAACCAACTCCTCCTTGGGTAGCAACTGAGGTGGTAAAAGACACGATGCTAAAAGCAGGCGAGAAAAGAGTAGTAACTTTTGATTTGCATCCTAAAAAAGGATATACCATAGAGATAATATTTGGTTTTTATAAAGTGAATCCAAAGATGGCTAAAAAGTTTGGACTCCCAACAAAATTTATAGTCTTTAAGAAAAAAGAGTTCCATGTATAGTTGGCAAACTATTTATAAACAGATTGTAAAACATAAAAAAGCCTTTTTGCTAGGGCAGATTTTTGCCCTTTTAGCTGTTATTGCCAGTGTGCCAACGCCTCTTTTGATGCCTTTGCTTGTGGATGAGGTATTGCTTCATAAACCAGGTAAACTTATTGCTTTTATTGATGTAACTTTTGGCAGTGGATCACCGCTATATTACACACTCATTGTTTTGGCATTGACGCTTATTTTGCGGGGAATGTATGTTTTTTTGCAAGTGATGCAAATAAGAGTGTTTCAAACAATATCCAAAACGATTAGTTACAATCTAAGAAAGAGGGTTTTAGAGCATTTAGAAAAGGTGGCACTGAAAGAGTTTGAGCTTCTTGGAAGCGGTAAAGTTGTTTCAAGGCTTATTACAGATATTGAAACGATTGATACCTTTTTAAGTTCTGGAATTAGCAAGTTTTTGATAAGTCTTTTAACGCTTGTTGGAGTTTGTATAGTTTTAGTTTGGATTCATTGGCAGTTAGCGCTGTTTATAATTTTTTTAAATCCTTTAGTAGTTGTTTTTTCAAGCAAACTTGCAAGAAATGTGGCAAAACTGAAAAAACAAGAAAATCTCTCTATCGAGATATTTCAAAATGCTCTAACAGAGACGTTGGAGCTTTTTGATCAAATCCGAGCTGTCAATAAAGAGCGATACTTTTTTCAAAATCTTTTTTTCTTGGCAAAAGAGATTAAAAACAAATCAATTGCTTTTTCCTATAAAAGCGAAGCAGGTGCTAGAGTAAGTTTTTTACTCTTTGTAGCTGGCTTTGAAATCTTTCGAGCTGCTGGTATTATTGCAGTTGCATACAGTAATCTTTCTATCGGACTGATGTTAGCTGTATTTGGGTATTTGTGGTTTATGATGATACCAATTCAAGATTTAATTAATATCATTTATACAAAAAAGAGTGCCGATATAGCTCTTCAAAGAATTAATGAGCTTTTGATGCTAAAAAATGAGCCAAATTATCCTCATATAAATAATCCATTTAAAAAAACACCAGTTCAAATTGAACTCAAAGATGTGTGGTTTGAGTATTATGAAAATAAGCCTGTGCTAAAAGGGATTGATTTAAAAATTGAAGCCGAAAAAATAACAGCGATAGTTGGTGCAAGTGGCAGTGGCAAAACGACACTTAGTAGGCTTTTGGTAGGCTTTTATGAGCCAGATAGAGGAGATATTTTTTATAATGACATCTCTTATAAAAGAATCGGTCTAGATGTTATTAGAGAAAATGTGATGTTAGTGCTTCAAACGCCAGTGCTATTTAATGATACCATCTGGTTTAATGTAACTCTTGGAAGAGATTTTAAAGAAGAAGAGGTCACAAAAGCTTTAAAACTAGCTCAAATTTATGATGTAGTAGCAAAACTGCCTGATGGATTACAGACAGTTGTTGGCAAAGGTGGGGTGAGACTGAGTGGGGGAGAGAGACAAAGAATAGCAATTGCTAGGATGATTTTGCAAGATCCAGCAGTCGTGATTTTGGATGAGGCAACGTCTGCTATTGATATGGAGACGGAAAAACTTCTTTTTTGTGCATTAAAAGATTTTTTCAGCCGTCGGACCACGCTTTTAATTGCTCATAGGCCAAGCACCATTCAAGAAGCTGACGAAATATTTTTTATGGAACATGGCCAAATTGTCCGTCATATGGATTTTCATAAATATAAAGAGGAATTAGAAAGAAATTTGTGTATACTATCTGAAGAACAACATAAAAAGGATGAATGATGAAAATACCAGGAAATATCGCCGAATTAAAGGCATATGTGGCTGAGAGTTTTGGGAAATTGGGTACAGAAGCACAACTTGAGGTTTTAAAACTCCTTCATAAATATATGCAAAATGAAGAGATTGTCAAAAAAGAGTTGGAATTGGAACAAAAGCTCCTCGATGAAGAGAAAGCGACAAAAATATGTGCTATTGACGATGAGGAAGCAGCTATTCAAGAAGAGATTTTGGAAGAGATACGACGCCATAATCATATCGATGTACATATGTTCAAAGATGCAAGTAGTGATCCTCGGGACGAAGATGCAAAATATGTAGATAAAACAATGGATAAGGCAATTAAAGATCCAAACGATCCAATGGCAGAATATCTCGATGATCTTGAAGAGCAGGAAAAGCCAGAAAGCTGAAGTGGCGACCCCAGGGGGACTCGAACCCCCGTCACCGCCGTGAAAGGGCGGTGTCCTAACCGCTAGACGATGGGGCCACGATTTATGGTTCCGAAATATTAATCAAATTTGCCTTAAAGGAATATAAAATTTTATGAGATTTTTTTTTCTTTTCCTGATTCCACTTATTTTGTTTTCTCAAAACAGTGAAATGAATGTAGTGAACAACGATTCAGATCCAACTCCCATCTTTCAATCGGTCTGGTTTTATGACAATGGAGCGGAAAAAGAGGAACTTTATACGCTTATGCAGCAAATTAAAAACGATAATACTCTTTTATGTAAAGATCGTTTGAACAAACCTTTACAAAAACTAGAAAGATTATTACGAACGTATAGAGTCGATGCAAATGAAGTTTTAAAAAAAGATATTGAGAAGTTGGCTTATACCCTTCAGTTACAATATCTTTATGTCCGGAACAATGGATGTTATCGTCCGGAAATGATCTTGCAAGACCATTACTTGCCTCCAAAGAAAAAATTGTACGATCATATTTTGCGAAATCCCTATCTTGAAATGCAGTATGATATTTTAAACAAATATGAGAGTATTAAAAAACGTGGGGGCTGGGGTGTGATAATCCTGAGTAACAATTATGCGTACTTGCTTCCTGGCAAAAAATATGACGAAGTTATCCAACTGAGATGGCGGCTTATTCAAGAGGGATATTTAAAAGATGATAATAATCTTGCAAATACCTTGTATGATGAAAATCTTAAATCAGCTGTGGAAGCGTTTCAAAAAAGGCACTTTCTTAAACCTGATGGGATTGTAGGACCTGCTACGTTAAAAGCGTTAAACGAGAGTGTAGAGAGTATTATTGAAAAGATTTTGATCAATATCGAACGTTTGAGATGGTATTTGCAAGAGGATAAGGAATATGTATTTGTTAATATTCCACAATTTAGGCTTTTTTTGTGGCATGACGGGGATATGGTTTTTGACTCGAAGGTTATTGTGGGTAGAAAAGAGAGACCGACTCCATTAATGAGGCAAAAGATCTCCTATGCGGTTCTTAATCCATACTGGAGGGCTCCAAAAACGATTATTGCTGAAGATATTTTGCCAAAACTCAAAGTTGGCAAATTTGAAGAGCTTGAAAAAGAGGGAATAATAGCTTCTTTGGATCGATATGCAAATGAGACAATCCCTTTTGATTCAATTGATTGGAATGCGATAGATTTGTCCACTTTTCCTATTGTTTTTTTGCAAAAACCTGGACCAAAAAACTTTCTTGGTTTTGTGAAACTGATGTTTCCGAATAAATATGATGTCTATTTGCATGATACCAATGCAAGAGATCTGTTTCGATACTCATATCGCGCACTGAGTTCTGGATGCGTTCGAGTAGAGAAACCTATCGAACTGTTCCATCTTGTTGAAGGAACTTTAAGTTACCGAGAAATTTTTGATAGATTGTGGGACCATCAAACAAAAAAAGTACGGATCCGTCCAAAATTTCCTGTTTATTTGATGTATATGACTATTATGAAAGAAGATGATGGTAATATCTATTTTTATCCAGACATCTATCAACTGGATAGAAAAATGAAAGAATATGCTACAATTTTGCGCTGAGAGGAGGGTTGATGAAAAGAAGAGATTTTTTGAAAAAAAGTTCACTTTTGAGTATTTCAATACTTATCCCTTCTTTTGCGAAAACAGCCCAATATGAAAAAGAACTTTATTTGTATCATGTTCATACAGGTGAAAGACGGAAAGTGACTTTTTGGATTGATGGAGAATATATTCCAGAAGAGATAGAAAGCTTACAATATTTTCTTCGAGATTTCAGAAATGATGAGATACATCCGATCGATGTAAAAGTTATTGAATATCTTTATGAAATATCAAAAAAATGCTCTCATAATCGCGAAATACATATACTCTCTGCATATCGATCTCCCTCCACAAACGAGTACCTACGCCACCATGGTGGAGGTGTTGCAAAACGTAGTTATCATCTTTTTGGAAAAGCGATCGATTTTAGAATTCCGGGAATTTCAATACATCACATTCGAAATGCTGCTCTATCACTACATAAAGGAGGTGTTGGATACTATCCAAAATCTGGGTTTATCCATATTGATAGCGGAAGACCAAGATCTTGGAGATATCCAAAATCATAATGTTTGATCTCGTCTTATATCTTCATCTATTGGCTGCCACTGTTTGGATTGGAGGAAGTGTATTTCTCTTTGCACTTGGGATATTTTTACGTGATAAAGAAGCACAAAAAAAGGTCTATTTTCATGTTGGTCCTATCTATGGATATGTTGAGAGTATATGGTTAACAATCCTGATAATTACTGGCTTATGGATGTTTTTCCATTTGGGATTGCAAAACATATTCAATGGTGAAGTGAAGAGACTCGCATTTTTACTTCAATATAAACTTATACTTGTTGCTCTCATTACGATTGCAACTATTGTCCATATGTATATTGCATTTAAAACCAACGGAAAAGAGCGAACAAAACTTCAACTCCTCCTTTCTCGAGGAAGCAGTATGGCTATTTTTATACTCAATCTTATAATATTGTGGTTTGCTATGCAGATTCGAACACTCTTATAGAAAGGAAATTATGCGATTATCAATTATTGGTACAGGATATGTGGGACTTGTAACCGGAGCTTGTATGGCACAAATGGGAAACAGTGTCATTTGTGTCGATATCGATGAAGAAAAAATTGAAAAACTCAAAAAAGGGATCATTCCCATTTATGAACCGGGTCTTGAAGAGATAGTTAAAGAAAATTTTAAAATAGGGACACTTCATTTTACGACAGATATCAAGGAGGCTTTGCAAAGAAGCGATATAGTATTTATCGCGGTGGGAACACCGCAAGGAGAGGATGGAAGTGCTGATCTACAGTATGTTTTAGTAGTAGCAAAAGATATTGGAAAATATATGACCCATCCGTTGATTGTAGTGGATAAATCTACCGTCCCTGTAGGAACTGCCGATAAAGTACGAGCAACGATCCAAAATGAACTCAAAAAACGTCTTGAAAACGGCGAGATTACAGAGGGCGAATATCAGGAACTTATGGAATTTGATGTAGTAAGCAATCCTGAGTTTTTAAAAGAGGGTGATGCGGTCAATGATTTTATGAAACCGGATCGTGTGGTCATTGGAGCAGATAAAGAGAAGAGCATGCAGATTCTTAAAGAGTTATATGCTCCATTTACAAGAAATCATGAGCGATTTATTGCTATGGATATACGAAGCGCAGAACTCACAAAATATGCAGCAAATGCCATGCTTGCTACAAAAATCAGCTTTATGAACGAGATGGCTAAAATAGCTGAAGCGGTAGGTGCTGATATCAACAAAGTGCGTGTCGGCATAGGAAGCGATAGCCGTATCGGTTATAGCTTTATCTACCCAGGTGTCGGATATGGCGGAAGTTGCTTTCCAAAAGATGTGAAAGCGCTTGAGAAGATTGCTATAGATGCTGGAGTGGAGCCAAAAATCATCAAAGCTGTAGAGGCTGTCAACAAAGAGCAAAGAGTTTATTTTCTAAACAAAATTCTTCAAAGATTTGGAGAAGATTTGCGAGGGAAATCCTTTGCGTTATGGGGTCTCAGTTTTAAACCGGAAACGGATGATATGAGAGAAGCTCCATCGATAACGATTGTTAAAGAGTTGACAAGCCGTGGTGCCAAAATCAAAGCCTATGATCCAAAAGCGATGGAAGAAGCAAAAAATTTTTGGCTTAAAGATGTTTCTAATATCGAATATTGCGATAATAAATATGATGCATTAAATGATGCAGATGCAATGATTCTTGTTACTGAATGGAAAGAGTTTCGAAGTCCAGACTTTATAGAGATGCAAAAACGACTCAAAAATCCTCTCATTTTTGATGGAAGAAACCAATATAACAAAGAAAAACTCAAAGAGTATGGTTTCGAGTACCACCAAGTGGGTGTGCAAGCCGCAATATAAAAAATAGGATCAAGATGTCACGTTTATATGAGTTTGTATAATCGTGATATCTTTTTACTATATCGCCTCTAAAGTAAATTAAGAAACAGTCATCGAACGAAATGTGACAACGATCATGATCATTAAATAAAACGAATTGCATAATCTAAGTTAGCCGACAAAAGTCGCAAGTGGAAGAGAAAAAGGGCTTATAAGAGATAGAAAAAAAGCTAAAAGAGCTTTATGAATTTGATAAAAACTATCTTGAAAAATATGCCAATAACTTAATAGAGATAGATTTGGATGATGGAGTAAAGGTAAATTATTGTAAATTTAAAGATATTTTGTATCCAACAGTGGGCTTTGCAAAGGGAAATAACGTATATGTTATAATGTAAAAAAATAATGGTAAAAAAAATGAGATATACAGTTTTTAATCCTAAAGATTATGAGATAAACTATTTTTGGCAAAGCAAAAACTCTTCAGTGCAAAGCAAAAGGTCTCTTATAAGGGCTGTACTAAAGGGGTTAAAGAAAGAAGATATTTTTACTATTTGTAAAGTATATGGAATAAAAACTGTTCAAAATGAGCTTGATGCCTATTATAAAGAGTTATATAAAAAAGGATTTTATGATTTTAGAGGATTAAAAGTGCCTCTAAAACAAAGAAATTATAAAAAAGATCCTCTCTATAAAGAGATAAAAGGTTATATATGTGACTTTGCAAGTCAAAGAGATTTTAGACATTTTCGCAAAAAAAGAGTTTTTAAAAGAAAATGATCTCTATTTTATAGGTGGAACTGCTTTAAGTTACTACTTAAATCATAGAATTTCTGAGGATATAGATTTTATATCTTCACTCCCCCTCAACCATCGCTTGATAAAAAAAGAGATGTCCTCCCTCAATGCCAAATTTATAGAAGATGAAAATGCCAGTAGATTAAGAATTGCCGGTTTATTTCCAGATGAATGGATATTGAAGTTTTTTATAGATGGTGTAAAAATAGAATTTTTTCAAGCCTCTACACCTCTTATGAAAAAAATCATAAAATCATCTCGAATAGAATATATCGGTAATATAAAAATATTGGATATTAAAACTATTTCCAAGTTAAAAACCATAGCTTTTTTTCAAAGAGGAAAAAGCAGAGATATTTTTGATGTAAATGAAATTTTAAAAAACAGCATATTAACTATTAATGAAACTGTTGATATTGCTCAAAATATTCATTTTGCAATAATCGATAAAGAAAATCTTCTCAATTTTATAAGAAATATGTCTGAACCGATTGAAGATGAGACGGTATATCTAAAAGAAAATTCAAATGAATATTTATTGTTTGAAGATTTGAAAGAAATGTTGATAAAAACAATTAAAGGGCTTTACAAAGGGAAATAACGGATATATAAAGCAGGCTAAATAAACCATTTGATGAGGAAAGAACTGTTTTTCAGATAAATCATCTTCAAATGGTGATTTGAGGAAGCATGAGTATAGGTGGAGCAATTATTGGAAGTCAAAATCTTGCTGATTTTATGCAAATTGCGAGTGATAGTGGGGCCAAGCGTATTTTGATTCCAGCGATTGATATGGCTCAAATGGGAAAAGTACCAGCTGATTTGTTAAGTAGATTTCAGTTGATTATATATTCTGATCCAATTGATGCTGTTTTTAAAGCTTTGGGGATAGAATAAGTGATAAGTTTGGCAGGATCCAGACCTGGCAACCAACCGGTTTTGTCCTCAGAATGCTTGGTGGGCTCGGCAGGACTCGAACCTGCGACCAACCGGTTATGAGCCGGTTGCTCTAACCAACTGAGCTACGAGCCCTTCAAAGTTGTCTGGAATTATACAAAAATCTAAATCTGAATGCAAGAAGATGCTCTAAAATACCGAATAAAATCATAAAATTGATAAAACTGCTTCCCCCATAACTCATAAATGGCAACGGAACTCCTACAACCGGAGCCAAACCCACTGTCATGGCGATATTGACGCTCATATAGGTAAAAATCAAAAGAGCAATACTGGCAGCCACGACCTGTGTAAAAAAGTCCCCTTTTAATTTGACATAGATACTAAAAAGATGCAGTATAAGGAGCCCATAGAGAAAAAGAAGCAGCAGTGCACCAAAAAAACCGAAACGTTCGATAAAGTATGCGAAAATAAAATCACTTGTTGCAATTGGTAAGAATTTAAGTTGCGTCTGTGTAGCCTCTTGAGAGGGCTTGCCTGTTAAACCTCCCGAACCTATTGCAATGATTGATTGTTGGACGTGATAACTTGGTTTTTCACTTAAAAAATCTTCAATTCTTTTTTTCTGGTAGTCATGTAAGAGATATTGATATGAGATAGGAACCATGAAAGAAAAAATAATAAACAAAGTTGCCCATATTTTCCAATGGACTCCAATGATAAAGAGTACGCCATACCCAATGATGAGCAAAATCAAGGCAGTTCCAAGATCAGGCTCTTTTGCGATAAGAAGAAATGGAAACAAGATATAAAAAGAGATTTTAAAAAACTCTTTCCAGCCATAACCGGATTTTGGTGGCGGATTGTTTTGAACAAGGTAGGCAAGCATGAGGATGAAAGCCGGTTTGAAAAGTTCCGATGGTTGAAGGGTAAAATGTGTAAAAGGGATTTCAAGCCATCTTTTGGCACCGAGTTTACTCACACCAAAAAGATCTACACTAATAAGCAAGACAATCATAAACCAATACATTGATGGGATGAGCCACTTATACTCTCTAATAGGAGAGAGGAATGCGATAACGAAGCTTGCAAATCCGAGAGCATAGTAGATCATCTGTTTGTGGGCCAAAACGGGATTGACATCTTTTATGAGATAGTGCGAAATGATAAGAAATGGTATAATCAAAACTAAAAGTACAGTGTCAAAATGCAAAAAAATCCGTCTGTCGATTCCTATCATGGAGCTACTTTTTTCATGCAATTATATCTTAAAGGATATTATTGGAAAAAATAACATTTACAAATATAGGTAAAGAGAGACTTGATAAAGCACTTGCTAAGAAATTGCAACAACCAAGAAATCAGATCGAACAATTGATCAAACAAGGGTATGTTCGTATCAATGGCAAAGTGGAGAAAAAGACCGGATATAAACTCAAAAGTGGTGATATGGTAGAGGCAACGATTCCTGAACCAAAGGTTTCACAGCCAAAAGATGTCCATTTCGATGTAGAAAGAATTTATGAAGATGAGGATATTTTGGTATTGAACAAACCTGCTGGTCTCGTTGTCCACCCGGCTCCAAGTGTCAAAGAGCCAACGCTTGTGGATTGGCTCAAGGCAAATGATATATCTCTTTCTACACTCAGTGGAGAAGAGCGCCATGGTATAGTACATAGACTTGACAAGGAAACGAGCGGATTGATTGTAATTGCTAAAAATAATGAGACCCATCAGGCTCTATCGAAGCAGTTACAGGATAAAAGTATGGGGAGATACTACCTAGCAATTGTCGAGCCGCCTTTAAAAGAGGACCTCATAATAGAAAAACCGATTGCAAGAAATCCCAAAAATAGATTGAAAATGGGAGTAGTGGAAGGCGGAAGATATGCTAAATCTGCTTTTATAAAACTAACGACGAGTAAAAATAATAAATATGAATTAATCGGAGCAAAACTTTTTACCGGTAGGACACATCAAATAAGAGTACATTTGGCTTCGATAAACCGCCATATTCTGGGTGATAGTTTATATGGCTTTAAGAGCAAAAGCGTTACAATACCTAGAGTTTTTTTACATGCTTATATACTCTATCTCAAGCATCCAAAGAGTGGGGAAAAGATGCGTTTTTTGGTACCTGTTCCGGAAGATATGCTTGACTTTTTGCAAAAATATTTCGAGGAGAATATTGATGAAACGATTCATGTGGATAGCTTTATTCAGCGTTTTGCTTCTTTTTAGCGGATGTGCCGTTCAACCTCAGCCATCCAAACCGAAAATCGATCCAAATTTACCAACTGTTTCAAAGATTCGTAGTCTATCAGATATGACTTCTATTGCTTTAGAATGGAATCCAGTATATGATGATAGAGTTGCCGGATATAATATTTATCGCTCCATTAACGGAAAAAAATATAAACGCATTGCAATTATAAAAGATCGATACAGCTCTCACTATCTCGACAAAAAACTCAAACCTGCAACGAAATATTTTTATACAATGAGTACTTATAACAAAGACAAAAGAGAATCTAGACTGAGTCAGCCTCACGAAGTTTCAACAGCTCCATATCCAGAACCTATCGCATTTGCGGAAGCGATCGATCATTTGCCAAGAGAAGTAAAATTGATCTGGCGCCCTCATCCAAACCCGCGAGTCCAGTGGTATGTGATTGAACGCAGTACCCCTGAAAATGAAAAATGGAAAGAAGTTGCCAGACTACAAGGCAGACTCAATGCCGAATATATCGACAGAGGACTTGAGGATAAGAAAATATATCTGTATCGTATCAAAGCAATTACATGTGATGGGGTAGAGTCCAAACCGACACTTCCTATCAAAGCCTCTACGAAGCCAAGACCGAAAGTAGTACAAGGTTTAAAAGCTACAACGAATTTGCCTAAAAAGATTGTGGTGACCTGGCAGCCAAATAGTGAACCAGATTTACAATATTACAAAGTCTACAAAAGTATTTTCCAAATCGGACCATATCTTGTGGTTGCCAAAACAAAAAGTACGAAGTATGTTGATCTTTTGGATGAGGATGGCGTAAAACGGTACTACAAAGTAACTGCAGTGGATGCAGATGGTTTGGAAAGCTTCAAGCAAGATGTTCCTGCTGTGGGACAAACACTCCCAAAACCATTGCCACCTGTTGTAATGGAACACAAGTTGGAAAATGGAACGCTGTTTATACGATGGGCTTCTCCTGATCAAAGAGCAGTGAGCTATATCGTAGATAAAAAAGAGATTGATGGTATTTTGAATGTAAAAGAGTTTGAATATAAAAATATCAAAAGCACTTCATTTACTGATGCAGGTTTGAGACCAGGCGTTACATATGTGTATAAAATCTATGCTGTGGATAAATATGGGCTTGTTTCCAAACCGAGTGAAAAGATTGAGATCAAAATACCGGAACAAGAGTAGATGCCGCATATCGTAGCGAAGCATTTTCACCATTTCGATACGCCCGTTACGAAAGAGGGGTATCGATTTTTATGGTTTGCAAGGCCTTTGGTCAATGCCAAAGATGAACTGGTTGCTGTCGAATATGATAAAAAACCTTTTTTACTTACGATAAAACCCAAAAGGGATGGTACTTTTGTCATAAAGGGTGATAAGATAACAAGACTCTCTCCTACTGTCTTAATGAAAATGGCTCTGAAAAATTTTTGTGATCTGGCACAGTGTGATGTGTTGCACGACAATCTTTCAACGATTAAAACTTCTCATGCACAAAAAGCAAGAGAGTTTCTGAAAGAGATAGACTTTTTCATTGAACAGTTTCCCAAAAACAAAGAGGTTTGGATAGAGATAGGATTTGGCAGTGGAAGACATCTACTGTATCAAGCACAGCAGCATCCCGATACGATATTTATCGGAATTGAAATCCACAAACCTTCCATTGAACAAACCCTTAAGCAAATAGCGTTGAAAGATCTCAAAAATCTCTATATTATCGATTACGATGCGAGGCTTTTTTTGGAATTTGTTCCTTCGAATGTGGTGGGAAAGATATTTGTTCATTTCCCCGTACCTTGGGATAAAAAACCCCATAGAAGAGTTTTCTCCAAACCTTTTATTGAAGAAGCTAAGCGAGTCTTGAAAGTAGATGGGGTCTTGGAGTTGCGTACAGACAGTATCAACTATTTTGAGTATGCATTGGATCTTTTGTTGCAGGAAAAAAGGGTCAGATTTGAAGTAACGAAAAATATCGAGCCTCCAATCAGTAGCAAATACGAAGATCGATGGACTAGACTGGGGAAAGATATCTATGATATCCGTATGTTTAATCTGGAGTTTTCTGAACAGCCGGTTTTGGAATGTGATTTTTCGTTTAATACCTTTTCGTATGATGAAGACAAACTTGAACAAGTAAGTTTTGCCCCTAAAGTGTTTGATGGATATTTTGTCCACTTTGAAAAGTTGTATGCCATTGAGAATGGTGGACGATTGATGCGTCTCTCTTTTGGAAGTTTTGATCGTCCGGAACATAAGTACTTGCTCTTCAAAGATGGCAAGGTTTCCTATTTTCCTAAAAAGCCGGTTTTGTCCAAAGCAAACGTAGCAGCACATAAAAAGATTTTGGAGCTGCTCCATGGCTAAAAGTGTCATCATCGCAAAAGATCTCACTTTAGCGTATAAAAAAGATAAGCCCGTGATAAAAAATAGCTCGTTTGATATAAAAAGCGGCAGTTTTGTTTTGATAACAGGTGCGAGCGGGAGCGGAAAATCGACACTTTTGAAATCTTTTTACGGGGAGATGAAGCCTTTACAAGGTCTTTTGAAGATTGGGGGGATCTCTTTACATGATATCAGCTCTTCAAAGCTCTCACTGTTGAGAAGAAATCTGGGGATTATCTTTCAAGATTACAGGCTCATCAACGAATGGAATGTCAAACGTAATGTCATGCTGCCATTGATTATAGCGGGTTTTCCCAAAGAGGTTTGTGAAGAGCAGACCAAAAAACTGCTCAAACATGTGAAATTAAGTGGAAAGGAGTTTGCCTATCCACTTGAATTAAGCGGTGGAGAGCAGCAAAGAGTTGCTATGGCTCGAGCCCTGGCACACAATCCTTTTATCATTTTAGCTGATGAGCCCACTGGTAATCTTGATGAGTACTCTTCCAAAGTGATTTGGGGGTTATTAGAAGGCGCAAATGTACAACTGGGAACAACAGTTGTGGTTGTAACACACTCTATCCCAAAATATCTTGGAATCCACTTCAAACATTATCATATAGAAAACGGGATGGTGCATGCGATCTCTTAAAAATCATCTCTCTTTGATTATTCCTCTTTTTGCAATACTATTTGCTGTGGAGTTTTATCTCCTGATAGAGCGCTCTATCCATTCTTATGAGAGAAAATTGGCTCAAGACTATTCCATTATTCTTGTTGCAAAAAAACCATTGGATATGGAAAATGTTAAGAAAAAATTTTCTCTTATAGAAACTATTGAAAGCATTGATCGTAAACAAGTGGTAAAGAGATTGAAAATGAGAGGGATAGAAGTTGATTTCCAATCCTTAGAAAACTTTTTACCCTATTTTTACAAAATCACTTTACGAAAATTTCTTTCCAATGATGAAGTTGAAAAAATGAAAGAGGATCTGTTGCATCTTCCTGAAGTGACAAGAGTAGAAATCTTTAGTCAGGCGCACCATACAATGTATCAATTTTTGCTTTTTGTGAAAAATATAACCCAACTATTTTTAGTGATTATTGTTCTAACGAGTGGTATGCTTGTTTTCAAGCAGATCGAGATATGGTTTTTGGAACACAAAGAGCGAATGTATATTATGTCACTATTTGGTGCATCTTGGTGGATGCGCAATGCCGTTTTGTTTAAACTTGCAATAACAGATACCATTGTGAGTGTAGCATTGGTTGCAGGAGTAGTTTGGTATCTGCTTCATACGCATCTTTTTCAATCTTTTTTGGGATTGGATTTAACATTAGATCCAAATACGATTTTGCTGAAAGATTCCGGCTGGTTGTTTTTGATAGGATTCATTGTTTCTTTTATTACGATAGTGATTATCTCTTTGAAAGAGCCTAGTTCGAATAGATGAGAGTCCTTGTTATTTTTCTTTCGATTGTAATTGGCGTTTTTGGTACGCAAATAGAAAAGAAAATCACTGCTTCAAAATCGAAACTTATACAAACATCGAAAAAAATTTCTGGTGTCAATATCACTCTTGCAAAATTGGCTCGCTCTATTCGAAAACTCAAAAGTGATCTTAGTTCGATTGATACACAGTTATCTACTCTTTCTAAAAAGTATGAGAAACTATCCAAACAGTATCAAGAAAAACAAAAAGCTTCTCAAGATTTAAACCAATCTATTCATGCATTACGTGAAAAAGAGATGCTTTTACGACAAAATCTGGTTTTGCTCATTTCACAAAATTTTTCAAAATCTCTTTTGCTCTCTTCAATCAATCAGCCAACGCAGGAGGACATTTTAGATGAGGAGGCCTTAAAAGCTATAGATAAAATAGAAAAGGGCCGAATTGAACAGATGGGTTCAGAATATGAAAAAACGAAGCGAAAACTGCAAGAACAACAAGAGAAACTCACCCGACTTCAACAAGAAATTCAACAAATCATCGCTTTGCAAATGGATCTTAAAAGGCTAAAAAAACAAAAACAGGAAAAAATCAAAGCACTCTCAAAGAAAAAGCAGCGTTACGATGAAGAGCTTCAAGCTCTGATGGAACAGAAACGCTCTTTGGCAAAAACATTGTCGAGATTGCAGATCCTTCAAAGAAAAAGGAGTTCAAAAGCGAAAAATGTAACGGTAAAAAAATATGGTTCGAATTCGTATAAAAAGATAAAAACAGTGCGGTATCGTGGACCAAAAACAATTCCACCTCTAAAACATTTTGTGATTGTCAAAAAATTTGGTGTATACAAAGACCCAATTTACAATATCGAAATACCCAATGAAAATATTGAGCTCAAACCTTTGAAGCCAAATGCAAAAGTACGAAATGTCCTCAGTGGTAAAATCGTTTTGGCAAAATGGACACCCCATTTAAAAAATGTGGTTATTGTCCAAAATAGAAATAACATCTATACGATTTATGCTTATTTGGATAAATTGGCTCCTTATATCAAAAAGGGCAGAAGAATAAAAAAAGGGTATATTCTTGGAAGAGTCAATACAAAGTTGATATTTGAAGTGACGAAAAACGATGCCCATATCAATCCCTTACAGCTGATTAAAATACGATAAAATTAGCATTAAAATTAATCGATTTCTTAACTCTTTTTCGATAAAATTGGCAAACTTCAAAAAGAGGTCTGCAATGGCAAAACGAGTATTGATCAAATTCTCCGGGGAAGCTTTGGCCAATGAAGATGGTCATGGTATCAACTCTAACACGCTTAAATATATAGCATCTGAAATCAAACCGTTAGTGGATAGTGGTGTTGAAGTCGGTTTGGTTGTCGGTGGAGGCAATATTATTCGAGGTGTAAATGCATCAAAAGAGGGAATTATTCGAAGGTCAAGTGGCGACTATATGGGAATGCTTGCAACAGTCATCAATGCAGTTGCTTTGCAAGAGGCACTTGAATACTTCGGTCTTACGGCAAGAGTGCAGAGTGCAATCGAGATGAATGAAATCTGTGAGCCCTTCATTGTAAGGCGTGCCATGCGACATCTTGAGAAGGGCAGAATTGTCATATTTGCTGCCGGAACGGGCAATCCATTCTTTACTACAGATACTGCTGCAACACTGAGAGCCGTAGAAATCGGGGCAAATATGATCATAAAAGCTACAAAAGTGGATGGGGTGTATGATAAAGATCCGCACAAATATCGTGATGCAAAAAAACTGGATAGACTTACATACGACGAAGCGTTACAGGACAATATTAAAGTGATGGATGATACAGCTATTGCTTTGGCAAAAGATAATGCCCTGCCAATCATCGTTTGCAATATGTTCGAAGAGGGCAATCTATATGACATTATTGTCAATAACAATTTGGAAAAATGTTCTATTGTGACAGAGAAAAAGGAGAATGAATGAGATTAGAAAAAATTGCTGCGAGGGCATTGGAGAATGTTGGATTTGATCGATATCTTCTCTCTATTGCGGTAGCAAAAAGAGCGAATGAACTTGCAACCGGCAAAGAGCCTTTGGTTGATGTGGATGTAAAAAAATATAAATATACCGATATTGCATTGATGGAAATTGCAGAAGGGAAGCTGAAAATCGAGGTAGAAAAAGAATCGTGATAGATGAATGAGTTTTTAGAAAAAGTAAAGAGTATACACAATGTAGAAGAGGCGCAAAAACTTCTACTTCAAATCGCTCCAAAATCGGACAGACTTCCTCAAGCAATCGAGTTTGCGAAAATGGCCCATGCGGGCCAGAAACGAAAAAGTGGTGAACCATATGTGATCCACCCACTGCTAGTAGCTGCTATCACAGCATTTGTAACAAATGATCCCGATATGGTTCTTGCTGCTTTATTGCACGATGTGGTAGAAGATACTCCACATACAATCGAAGAGATTGAAGAGCATTTTGGCAAGGATGTGGCTCATTTGGTGGAAGGGATGACGAAAATTGTTGCGATACGCAGTGAAGAGTTGTTGCCTTCCACATCCAATGAAAAACTCATCACTTCTGCGCTCTCTTTTCGTAAAATGCTCATTGCCTCCATCAAGGATGTGAGAGTTTTGATCGTGAAACTGTGTGATCGGTTGCACAATATGCTCACTCTTGATGCATTGCCAAAGAAGAAACAGCTCAGAATTGCTGAAGAGACTCTTGTTGTTTATGCGCCTATTGCACATAGATTAGGTATTGCCTCACTGAAAAATGTTTTGGAGGATTTGAGCTTTTACTATCTTTTTCCAAAAGAGTATGAAAAAATTGATCAATTCATCAGCTCGCACAAAGTCGAGCTTCAAATGAAACTCAACGAATTTATCGATAAAGTAAAAAAACTGCTTGTCAAAAACGGATTTGCAAGCAACTCATTTGAAGTGATCGGACGTATCAAACACTATTACTCCATATATCTGAAAATGCAGCGAAAAGGGATCTCGATCGAAGAGGTTTTGGACCTGTTGGCTATCAGAATACTTGTACACCAAAAACTGGATTGCTACAAAGTTTTGGGGATTGTCCATACCCATTTCAAACCACTCATTATGCGGTTTAAAGATTATATAGCCGTTCCAAAAGAGAATGGCTACCAAACGATACATACGACGGTATTTGATCAAACAAGTATTTTTGAGGTGCAGATCCGTACCTTTGATATGCATCACACTGCTGAATATGGTGTGGCCGCACACTGGAAGTATAAGATCGGACATGTAGGGGTCAATCTTGCATGGCTGGAAAATCTTCAGTACCAAAATGAAAATATCGAAGAGTTTTATGAACTTGTGAAAAATGATCTGTTTAGTGAAGATATATCGGTTTTTTCTCCAAAAGGGGATATTTTTACATTGCCAAGAGGAGCAGTGGCCCTCGATTTTGCCTATGCGGTCCATACCGATGTAGGGAATAGAGCAAAAGCGGCCTATATCAATAAGCAAAAAAGTACACTATTAACAGAACTGAAAAATGGAGACATTGTCCGGATAGAAGTTGCAGATGAGCCCATTTTACGTTGCAGTTGGATTGATGCAGTGAAAACCTCCAAAGCCAAAGATCAGATGCGGCTGTTATGCCGACATAAATATAAAGAGGTCAGTGCAAAAGCCGCAATAAACATTTTAGCAAGTGAGTTGAAAGAAGAGCCGCAAAAAATCAAAGAGTGGCTTGAAAGTCATGAAATTACGGCACTTCATAGAATCTCGACGGAAATCAACTATTTGCAAGAGATTAAGAATAGATTTTTGAGCGAATATCGAAAGAAAAAAGGGGTTCTTTATCTTCTATCGCCTAAACAGATAAAACTGGAAAAAAAGGCGGTGGACAATTTTGTCTTCTATACCCACTATACAATTAACAGAGTGGAGTTTGACTATTGTTGTCATCCCAAAAGGGGTGATGAGATTGTTGCTTTTCGTATGGATCATCATGCTGTTGTCCATCATAAAATGTGCCAAAAGGCGCAAAAACTTATCGAAGAGGGCAAGCCGATGCTCTATGTAGAGTGGAAAGAGGATACATTGCCCCATTACAAGCTTATTGCTCTGCTTCCGGATAAAAAGGGGGCTTTGGCGGATTTTTTACAGTTTTTGTCAAAACTGGGCATCAATCTTGTTTCTATTGAGCTTGGAAAAAATGTGGAGCAGACGAACTTATGTGAAATGGAGATTGAAGCACCCGTTTTCGATCTGGAGCAGTTAAGGAAAAAAATAGCTCAAAAGGTTAAAATTATAGAATTTATTAAAACAAGCGATGCGTACAATCAATAGGAGAGGGAATGTTACAAGAAGCGTTGGCTGAAATTGCACGAGGAACAGCTGAAATTATTGATCAAGAAAGAATAGAAGCTCTTTTGAAAGACTATTTTGAACATGGCAAAAACTACTATGTCAAAGCCGGGTTTGATCCGACGGCTCCGGATTTGCACTTGGGGCATACGGTACTTTTGCAAAAACTGGCTACATTTCAAAAGTATGGAGGAATCGTTCAGTTTATTATCGGTGATTTTACTGCGATGATAGGTGATCCTACGGGAAAAAGTGAAACACGAAAGAAACTGGACCGTGAAACTGTTTTAAAAAATGCGCAAAGTTATAAAGATCAAGTTTTTAAAGTGTTGGACCCCGCAAAAACAGAGGTCGTTTTCAACTCCTCTTGGCTTGATGCCTTGGGAGCAAGCGGACTGGTTGAGCTGACAACGCTCTTTAGTGTTGCGAGGATGCTTGAAAGAGATGATTTTGAAAAGCGATATAAAGCGGGTCGACCGATTGCAATTAGCGAATTTATCTATCCATTATTGCAAGGATACGACAGTGTTCACTTAAAAAGTGATATCGAAATAGGTGGAACAGATCAAAAATTCAATCTTTTGATGGGTAGACATCTGCAACGAAGTTTTGGTATAGGCAAAGAACAGGCTGTATTGATGATGCCGATACTTGAGGGACTTGATGGTGTGCAGAAGATGAGCAAATCTCTTGGAAACTATGTGGGAGTCACGGAAGAGCCCAATGAGATGTTTGCAAAGCTGATGAGCATCAGCGATGAATTGATGTGGCGGTATTATGAACTTTTGAGCAGCAAATCCCTTGAAGAGATACAAGCATTGAAAGAGGGTGTTGAAAAAGGGGAGATTCATCCAAAATTTGTCAAAGAACTTCTTGCGATGGAGATTGTAGAACGCTATCATAATGCTGAAGCCGCAAAAGCAGCGAAAGAGGAGTTCGACAGAATTCATAAGAAAAACGATATTCCTACTGATATCAAAGAGGTGGAGATGCAAGGACCTGTTTGGATAGCAAAAGCGCTTGTAGAAGCTGGATTGGAGCCTTCAACTTCACAGGCAAGGCGAGACATTCAAGCAGGTGCTGTTCGAGTGAATAAAGAGAAAGTAATGGATAAAGATTTTCATCTCCAACCGGGAGAGTATATCGTACAAGTCGGAAAAAGAAAATTTGCAAAAGTAAAGGTAGGATGATGGAGACACTTCCACCACTCAAAATTGGAAAATACACGATTCCCTATCCAATTGTACAAGGGGGTATGGGAGTAGGGATAAGCTGGGACAGGCTTGCTGGCAATGTCAGCAAAGAGGGAGGACTTGGAGTTATCAGCAGTGTTGGTACGGGATACTATGAAAACAAAAAATATATCGAAAAAGAGGTTGCCGGAAGGCCTTTAGAGACAGCAAACTTCTATTCAAAAAAAGCACTTTTTAAAATTTTTGAAAATGCGAGAAAAATTTGTGGCGACGCGCCTCTTGGTGCGAATGTTTTATATGCTATCAACGATTATGGAAGAGTTGTACGAGACTCATGTGAAGCGGGTGCAAATATCATCATAACCGGTGCAGGACTTCCGACAAATATGCCGGAATTTACAAAAGATTTTCCAGATGTAGCACTTGTTCCCATCGTATCAAGTGCAAAAGCTTTAAAAATCATCTGTAAACGTTGGAGTCAGCGATATAACAAAATCCCGGATGCCGTTGTTGTGGAAGGCCCTTTAAGCGGAGGGCATCAAGGCTTTACCTATGAGCAGTGTTTTATGGAAGAATTTCAGCTCGAAAATATCGTTCCGCAAGTGGTGGAAGAGGCCAAAAAATGGGGAGATATACCAATCATTGCAGCAGGCGGTATCTGGGACCATAATGATATCAAAAAGTTTTTAAATCTTGGAGCAAGCGGTGTACAGATAGGAACAAGATTTATTGGGACGTATGAGTGTGATGCAAGCGAGACATTTAAAAAGATTTTGATCAATGCAAAAAAAGAGGATATTTTGCTTTTAAAATCTCCTGTGGGATATCCTGCTCGTGGCATTCGAACCAATCTGATAGAGCTTGTAGAAAAACGGGAAGGGCCACCTATCAAATGTATCAGCAACTGTGTGGCTCCATGTCATAGAGGGGTGGAAGCCAAGGCCGTTGGATACTGCATTGCCGATAGGCTCAGTGATGCGTATGAAGGAAAAGCCGATACCGGCCTGTTTTTTAGTGGAGCCAACGGGTATCGAGTCAATAAGATTATCAGTGTTAAAGAGTTGATGCAAAAACTGGTTCACGGAGAGTAGTCATTCGTTTTTTTATTATCATTGTATTGGCATTGACACTGTTTGCTAAGAACGTTCAGTTAGAAAAGGCAAAATATTATTGCCAGCTTTCTTCCAAAAATGCCCAGTTAAAAGCCTATAATCTCTATAAGTCTATTTATATAAAGTCGCTAATTGACAATAATAAAAAAGAGAAGATTGAGGCTTTACAAGGATTGATAGAGTGCTCGAAGAAACTTCGTCTCAAATATGACGATTATAAACGGGAGCTCTCCTATCTCACAGGTAGCAAAATCTATAAACCCAAGTTGGCAAAAAATAAAACGACTACACAAAACAGCACCTTAACGAGCTATCGATTGAGATCTGGATATGTACAATTTTTCTTTAATCGGTCTATAGATACAAAGGATATCCATCATTTTACGCTCAAAAAAGGAAGTTTTTATAAAGATATCTACGATATCAAGGCTCGTCTTGGATTTACAAAGGTCATAAAAAAACTGCGTACTGTAAAAAAAATGAAAATAGCACAATACAAACAAAATATAGTCCGTATAGTATTTGAAAACAGCACTCCCATAAACTCACACTTTACACTTACAAATAATAGACTCGATATATATTTGAAAAAAAACGGTTCATGGAGTACTTTTAAAAAATATAGAAAAAAGGTCCAGGTAATTCCACAGGTAATAAAAAATAGCAGTTATACTATTGTGATTGATCCCGGACATGGCGGTAAAGACAGTGGTGCTATAGGCTATAAAAGGAAAAAAGAAAAAGATATTGTTTTAGCTATTGCCAAAAAAGTGTATAAGGCCTTGAAAAATGAGGGCTATAAGGTCTATCTTACAAGAAGAGGTGACTATTTTATCACTCTTCGAAATAGAACAAAATTTGCTAACAAGGTCCGGGCAAATCTTTTTATCTCCATCCATGCCAATGCGGCTCCAAAACGAAGCAAGTATTTGGCAATGCACGGTCTGGAGACATTTTATCTCTCGCCTGCAAGAAGTGCAAGAGCAAAGAGAATTGCGGCTTTGGAAAACAGAGTGGATATGCAAGGGATGAACTATTATAGTAAAAATGTCTATCTTGACTTTTTAAATCGGGAAAAAACGATACTTTCCAATAAATTGGCGATCGATATACAAAAAAATATCTTATATAATCTTCGAAAAAGATACAGAGTTAAAGATGGTGGTGTTCGTCCAGGTCCCTTTTGGGTTCTTGTGGGGGCACAGATGCCATCGATTTTGATAGAGGTAGGCTATATCACCAATCCAACCGAAGCGACGCGTTTGAGCAATCCTGTGTATCAAAAATTGATAGCCAAAGGCGTTGTAGAAGGGGTACGGAGTTATTTTCACAATATTGAGAAGTGATCAGATGCAGTAATCTATCTGTGATCTTGCTTTGAGGCTGTATTCATCAAAAATGGTAATAGGTCTTGCAAGAAAATTGTGAATGGTTTTATTGAAATCACTCCATAGTGCTTCTAATGCAGGATTTCGCGTTCTACAAATACCGGTACAGCATTCTGGCTCAACACTGTTTATGATATCTATCAATAGGATGTCTTGTGGAGGTTTTGCTAGTATATATCCTCCTTTGGCTCCTCGGATGGATTGAACGATACCGCTTTTCTTCAGATCCAACAAAATCTGCTCCAGAAAATTTTTAGGGATAGAGCCAAGTTTTGCTATCAATTCTGTCTTGAGTGGCTTGTTTTCATTGTGATGTTCATACAGGACAAAAATTGCTGCAATCGCATAGGATCCTTTTGCTGAAACGAGTGCCATCAATTACTCCATTTTTGTATTTGCTGATATACAACACAACCTACACAAAATCCAAAGAGTGTTTCAAGCATTATACATAAAAGTAAAATGGTCGCAAACATATTTGATACCACTGGAATTGAAAAACTCATTATAATACATATTGCAATAAGAAGTCCTAGTTTTAAAGCAAAATTTTTGGAAGCTCCATCTTCTATTTTTGGTTGTATTGCGAAGAGGTTTTGTATCCATCTGGCAGTAAGCAAGAAAGGAGCCAATCTTTTATCAAAAAGTCTCAAAGTCATTTCAAGCGCAACAGGAAGGAAAAAGAGAATATTGTGTGAAAATAGATACAAAAGCGTAAAAAAAATGAAAAAAAGTCCACTGATACGAAGCTGTATGACGTCGACTCTTTCTGATGAAATAGGGCAGGAATTGAAATGCATACGTCTCTCCAAATAGATATATTGCCATTATAATGAAGAGAGATAAAAAAGTCAAGTAAATAGATTGAAATTGTAGAATATGAAGAGAGGAGGCCTATTTGTAGTTTTTAATGGCCTCTTCCAATATTTTTGCTGCTTCTTCTTTTCCTTTGTACTCTTTTACTTTCACCCATTTATTTGGTTCAAGGATTTTATATGTTTCAAAAAAGTTTTTGATTTTATCAAGAGTATGTTTCGGAAGATCTTCGATTGTATTGATATTGTCATATGTCGGATCGACTTTTGATACAGGTACAGCCAGGAGTTTTTCGTCCATTCCGCTTTCATCTTCCATAACAAGAACACCAATGAGTCTACATTTTATAACACTTCCAGGAATGACAGGATAGTCGCATAACACCATGATATCGGCAGGATCGCCGTCTGCTGCAAGGGTGTTTGGAACAAAACCGTAGTTTGCCGGATAAAACATCGCACTGTACATGACTCGATCTACCCATACGGCTCCACTCTCTTTGTCCAGTTCATACTTTATGTTTGATCCGTAAGGAATCTCAATGAGTGCGTGTACTTTATCTGGAGACTCTCCATGTCCGATTTTTTCTAGATTCATATGCTCTCCTCTTGATGGTTTTGCGTATTATATTGAAAAATAGTTGTAAATTAGATTAGTTCATATTGAAGGGATATTTCTATGTCGGGGAAATTGGTTTCCAACATCTTTTCGAGATTTTCTATTTTTTCATTGGCATCTTGCGGACTGTTTGCAAAAAAGAGTAACTCTAGGTGGCCCTCTTTGGCATATTCTCCACTGATGTCGGCAACGCACATATTTTTGTTTTTAAGCTTATCTTTGATTGAATGCAGGATTTTGCGTCGACCTTTGAGAGATTGGACGAATGGAAGATCGATGGTTATAAAGACATGAACTATCTGCAATTATCTACCTTGTAGGAAAATCCTCTTTTTTCAACTTCATGGATAATGTAATCAAACCACTCCTTTGCCACTTCCTTGTCATAGGAAGCGATGGAGAGTACATCCATATATTGTCCATTTTTTATAGAAGGGAGAGAGGAGAACTCGAGTTCTTTTGGGATCTTTTTCATAATATCCAACAGATCGTTTTCACTCGCCTTGATACAGACGGTGTAACGAAATTTTTTGCTGTTTTTGGGAAAGAAAAGATCGAGTGCCTGTCGTACCATAGGATGGGCCATTTGGGGAAAACCAGGAACAAAGAAGAACCTGTTTTGAAGATAAAAACCAGGCACATTGTTGATGGGATTATCCAAAAGATTTGCTCCTATTGGAAGTTTTGCCATGTTGATACGATAAGGATAGGCATCCTCTTTAAATTGATCAATTATGCGCCTTTTAGCCTCTGGATGTTCATACAGCTTTCCATCTCCAAAAACTTTCGCTGCTACCATTCTTGTATAATCATCGGGTGTAGCTCCTATGCCACCAAAACTAAAAAGAACGCTATGAGGATCATCTTTAATAAGGCTATAGACAGACTCCATCAATGATGGATCATCTTCAATAATCATGGAGGCTTTGAGAGTGAAACCGCGTCTGAGCAGTTCCTCTCTCAAAAAAGGGAAATGTTTATCTTCTCTTCTGCCGTTGAGGATTTCTGTACCGATGATGAGGGCATAGAAATTAGGCGTTTTCATCGATTTTTTGCAGGATAAAGCTTTCCATATCTGCTACGATCTCTTCAATGGTTCGCTCACCATCTATTTTTTTCAGTAGCCCTTTTTTTTCATAGAACTCTTCTATCTGATTGAGTGGTTCAAGATAGAGTTTCATTCGGTTATTGAAGACTTCTACATTGTCATCGGCACCTCTTGCTCGACCAAGTACTCGTTCACGTGCTGTTTCTTCGCTTACAACCACTTCGATAACGGCTTCTAGTTTGATAGAAGGGTTTTCTTGAAGCATCTTGTCCAAAGCTTCCATCTGCTCGACACTTCTTGGAAAACCGTCGATGATAATAACCTCTTTATCGCTGTTTAAAATAGCGTTTTTGATAGTATCCATGACAATTTCAAGAGGCACAAGTTGGCCGTTGTCGATAAAACTTGCGATAGTCGCTCCAAGTGGTGTTCCTTTTTTAACCTCTTCTCGTAAAAGATCGCCTGTAGAGTAGTGGGCAATCAAATCACTATGCTTTTTCGCAATAATTTCAGCATCTGTCGTTTTTCCACTTCCCGGTGCACCTATAATTAAAAACAGTTTTTTCATACTATCGTCTCCTTTTAGATATATTCGACTCTGATTTTGTCTGCCTGTCCACGGCATAAAGCTATTTTTGTCCCGTTGACTTCTATTTGGATAGGCCCAAAAAAACTTTTATTTTGGACAAAAACAACGTCACCTCTTCTTAAACCCATCGATTCGAGTTTGCATTTGAACTCGTCGCAATCTTTCTCGAAACCCAAAACTCGTACCTGACTTCCCTGTCTGGCCTCACTGAGCTTCATACTTTTTCGGTTCTCTTATTCTAATATGGAGCTCTTTGAGTTGTTCTGGATCAACTTTACTTGGTGCCTGGGTCAACAGACACTGCGCTTTTTGTGTTTTTGGAAAAGCGATCACGTCACGGATATTGTCCCGTTTTGTCAGAAGCATCACGAGTCTGTCAAATCCAAGTGCAAATCCTCCGTGAGGAGGTGCCCCAAATTTGAGTGCATCGAGTAAGAAGCCAAACTTCTCTTTTGCCTCTTCATCACCAATTCCCAAAATTTCAAAAATTTTCTTTTGAATTTCAGGCTTGTGGATACGGATACTTCCCCCACCAAGCTCAACACCATTGAGTACAATATCGTATGCCTGGCTTGTCATGGCTTCATAATCTTCTGTATCGATATTTTTTGGCATAGTAAAAGGGTGGTGCAGGGCTTTTATCTTCACTTCGCCCTCTTCAATTTCAAACATCGGAAAATCGACAATCCAGACAAATTCGAATCTGTCATGATCGATGAGTCCAAGTTTTTTTGCCACTTCGTTTCTCAATCTTCCCATATAGTCAAGTACGATCTTTTTGGGGCCTGCACCGAAGAATATGAGATCGCCAGTTTCTACTGCACATCGTTCAACAAGCGCTCTTTTCTCTTCATCGCTTAAAAATTTTACGATAGGACCTTGCAACTCACCACCTTCTTTTACTTTTACCCAAGCAAGACCCTTCGCTCCAAATTTTGCCACGAAATTTGTCAATGCATCGATATCTTTTCGCGTTAATGCATCCGCTCCGCCTTTGACTGGAAGTGCTTTGATGCGGTTGAGCTTTTTGTACTGGGCGATATCTCGAAAGACTTTGAGTTCGGTGTTTTCAAAAATGTCGATAACATCGACAAGCTCAAGGCCAAATCGTAGATCGGGTTTGTCACTCCCATATTTTTCCATAGCCTCTTTGTATGGCATTCGTCGTATGGGTGTCTTTACTTCTATACCTGCAGCTTCGAAAATTGATTTGATAAGTCCTTCTGCTACTTCGATAACTTCATCTTCTGTACAGAAACTCATCTCAACATCTATTTGTGTAAATTCAGGCTGTCTATCGGCCCGGAGGTCTTCATCCCGGAAACATTTTGCAATCTGAAAGTAGCGATCAAATCCTGCAACCATCAAAAGCTGTTTGAAAAGTTGCGGTGATTGTGGCAAGGCATAAAACTCTCCAGGATAGAGTCTGCTTGGAACAAGATAGTCCCTTGCCCCTTCAGGAGTCGATTTAGTCAAGATTGGCGTTTCTACTTCCAAGAAGCCGTTTTTATCCAAAAAGTTTCTGGCCGCAATGGCGACTTTGCTTCGAAGCTCAAAGGTGTTGAAAGCCTCTTTTGTCCGAAGATCGAGATACCGGTATTTGAGCCGAATCTCTTCATTCACGGTGTTGTCGCCAATCAAAAATGGCAGTGGTTCACTCTCGTTTTCTATTACAAGCTCATCGACAATGACTTCTATTTTTCCAGTCTTTAGTTTCGGATTTTCAAGGCCTTCGCCTCTGAGGCGGACTTTTCCTTTTGCAATCAACACATATTCGTCCCGTACACGCGTGGCAACTTTGTGTGCCTCTTCACTATCTGCTGGATCACAGACAAGCTGTACAAGGCCTGTTTTGTCTCTGAGGTCAATGAAGATGACCCCACCATGGTCTCTATAACTGTTGGCCCATCCACAAAGTACTACCTCTTTCCCTACATCTTTTTCATTCAGTTCTGCGCAATAGTCGGTTCTCAACCCTTTTCCTTTGAACAATTTTGGGGCAATTATACAAAAAAACCTCTTATGTTAAAATACATATAGAAAATGTAACGAATGGAAGTGAGAAGATATGAAACTCGATTGTGTAGGAGTGGTGATAAAACCAGGCGGATCTGATCTGAAGGGTGTTTATAAAAAGATAAAAAAGATTTTCGAAAAAGAGCAGATTCGTGTGGAAATTGATAAAGCAAGTGCCCAGATTATCGGTGAAAAAGATGGACACAGTTTTGATGAGCTGTGCAAAAAGTGCGATATGCTTTTGTCTTTAGGAGGAGATGGAACGCTTATTTCAGTGGCAAGAAGGAGTTACGCATACCACAAACCCGTTCTTGGGGTCAATGTGGGTACTTTAGGGTTTTTGACAGACATCCAACCAGATCAGGTAGAGGATTTTGTCAAAAAACTCAAAAAAGGTGAATACAGAATCGATGAACGGATGATGATAGAGGTCTCGATATTGGGAAAAAGAGAGAAAATTGTCGCGTTTAATGATGTTGTTGTCACGAGGCCTGCTGTTTCAAAAATGATCTATATCGATGCGGTGAGTAACGATGTACTGCTCAATAGTTACTATGGAGATGGTTTGATCATTTCTACACCTACCGGATCGACTGCGTATAATCTCTCTGCTGGAGGGCCAGTGGTGTATCCATTTACAGAAGCGATCGTTTTCACTCCCATTTGTCCCCATTCATTGACACAAAGACCTCTTGTCTTGCCAAGTGATTTTGAGATTAAGGTGACGACAAAAAGCAAATCAGCACTTTTGGTAATAGATGGTCAAGATATGTATGAGTTTACGCCCGAAGATATCGTATTGGTTCGAAAAGCACCCATAGGAGCGAAATTGATACATAGGGTGGAGAGAAACTACTTCAATGTATTGAGAGAAAAACTGGGTTGGGGCATATAGGTGATAGAGCGTTTATATATCAAAAATTATCTTACCTTTGAAGAGGAGACGCTGGAGTTTTCTCAAGGCTTGATGGTTTTTACGGGTCCCAGTGGGGCAGGAAAAAGTCTTATAATCAATGCCTTGCTTTCTCTTTTTGGGCTTGCTCCTTTGGAAGCAAAAGTTGCAGAAGCAGTTTTGGATACGGAGATAGAGAGTGAAGCTTTGGATATCGATCCGGATGAGAATATCGTAATACGGGGAATAAAAAAGGAGAAGATCCGTTTTTTTCTCAATGATCAAACAATATCGAAAAAGAGCCTGCAGCAAATTTTCCAAGATTATATAGCCTATCTCAATCCGAAAGATTCCAATTTTTTCTCAAGTGCGCATGTCTTGCAGATGATAGATGATTATGTTCAAGAACCAAACTTTTTGTCATTGAAGCAAACGCTTGCTCAGCAGGTAAAAGAGCTCTTTGATTTGAAAACGGAGCTTTCATTGATTGAAGAGAATGAGAAAAAGCGTGAAGAACTCAAGGAGTTTTTGGAGTTCGAGATACAAAAAATAGATTCTATCGCTCCAGAACCTGGCGAGTATGAACGTTTGATGGAGATTAAAAAAGAGCTTTCTAAAAAAGAGAAAATTACGGAAGCCATTCAAAAGGCGCAACTCATTTTTGAATATGAAGGATATGTGAACGAGGCTTTGGAGCTGTTAGATGAAGAGAGCCAACTGTTTGATGAAGTGATGAATTGGCTCAAAGAGACTTTTGCGACAGCTTTAGATCATCTCGAAGAGTTGGACGAGCTTGATATCGAGTCGATTTTGGAGCGTATTGAGGCGCTTTCCTCACTGAAACGGCGATATGGAAGTATCGAAGAGGCATTGAATGTCCGCCAAGAAAAGCAAAAAGAGCTTGAAAAGATAATGAACCTGGAGTTTGAAAAAGAGCATCTTCACAAAGAAATAGCACAATTGGAACAATCGTGCAAGCAACTGGCTCAAAAAATTTCGAAGATGAGAAAAGATGCGGCAATAAGATTTACAAAAAAGATCAATGAATATCTCAAACCTCTAAAGCTCTCTAATGTTTCTATTCGATTTTTTGAACAAGAGATCGATAAAACGGGTATCGACAAAGTCGAGGTCGCTCTTGAATCTGTGCCTTTTGAAAAAATAAGTTCAGGAGAGTATAACAGGCTCAGGCTTGCTTTTATGGCGGCTTGGAGCGATGTGAAATCCAAAAGCGGTGTTTTGGTTTTAGATGAGATCGATGCCAATGTAAGTGGCGAGGAGTCTATGGCCGTAGCAAAAATTTTAAAAAAACTTTCCAAAGATTATCAGATTTTTGCTATCAGTCACCAAGCCCAATTGGCAAGTCTGGCCGATAGGCACTTTTTAGTGACAAAAAGTGACAAAAGCAGCGTGAAAGAACTCAATGAAAATGAACGTATCCGTGAGATAGCAAGAATCATCAGTGGAGAAAAGATAACGCCTGAAGCGATAGAGTTTGCCAAAAAGATGCGAAAGGAGAGTCGTTGATTATCGAGACGCATACACATCTGGACCATCAGATGTTCCAAGAAGATGTGGATGAAGTTATACAAAGAGCGAAAGAAGTAGGAGTGAAACGTTTCATCATTCCAGGAGCCGATCCCAAAGATTTACCAAGAGCAGTAGAACTTGCTCAAAAATATGATGAGGTCTTTTTTGCAGTCGGTGTTCATCCATATGATATTGACTATTTTGATGAATCTTTGTTTGCAACCTATGCGACACATGAAAAGTGTGTTGCGATTGGTGAGTGTGGGCTTGATTACTACCGACTTCCAAAGGAGAATGAAGACAAAGAACGTATCAAAAAACAGCAAAAAGAGATTTTTATCCGGCAAATAGAGATAGCAAACGAACTCGATCTTCCTTTGATTGTCCATATCCGTGAAGCGAGCAATGATGCAAAAGAGATTTTGGAACAAAAAAGCGGTCCTCGAGGAGGCGTGCTTCACTGCTATAATGCAAGTCCGATTTTGTTAGAACTCAGCGATCGATTCTATTATGGAATCGGTGGTGTTGTGACATTCAAAAATGCAAAAAAATTGGTGCAAATCCTGCCAGATATTCCTCGAAACAGAATCGTCTTAGAAACAGATGCTCCCTATCTGACGCCGGAACCGTATCGAGGAAAGAGAAACGAACCTGCCTATCTGCGATTTGTTGTACAGAAGATGGCGCAGATTTTAGATGTGTTGCCGCAAGAGATAGAAGAGAGGACTACACAAAATGCAAAAAAACTCTTTCATATAGTATAATAGCGCTAAAAGGAGAAGAATGCGTTTTGTTTTCACACTTTTTTTCATACTGAGTATCAGTTTCGCCTCTTTGAATTTCAACAAAAATACAGCTATTTACAGTCATGTACTGCAAAGTCTCGATATTCCTCAACACTTTATCTATACAAAAAATTTTCATGCAATCCAACAGGAGTTCAAACGGTATCGAAATTCCCATTTTTTTGATGTTTCCAGAGTAGAAACCTACTTTGTGCCGGACCTTATCAAAATTATCAATGCACAAAACATTCCCGATGTATTTTTATTTATGGCTCTGGCAGAATCGGGTTTTGCCATTCATGCAAAATCGAGAAAGAAAGCGATAGGGTTATGGCAGTTTATGCCGGCAACAGCTAAAAAATTTGGACTCAGAGTCGATGAGTTTGTTGATGAGAGAAAAGATCCTTACAAATCAACGAATGCGGCCATCAAATATCTCAAACATCTCCATACGATATTTGGAAAATGGTATCTTGCCGCATTGGCATACAATTGTGGCGAAGGTCGGGTTTTAAGAGCGATAAAAAGAGCCGGGACGGATGATATTGTAACCTTGATCGATCCGAAAAAGCGCTATCTTCCAAAAGAGAGTAGGCGTTATATCTACAAAATAGTCATGTTGGCATTGATGGCAAACGATGCGAGATATCAGCTCAATGCTGATTTGGCCTATATTTTGCTTCGAGGTGAAGAGTATGATGTGATTCCCGTACAAGTAAAAGGTGCAGAACTTCTTGGATATATCAGCGACTCCATACGACTCAATTACAACTATCTTAAAGAGCTCAACCCCCATCTTAAAAGAGCTTTTACTCCACCCGATGTTCAAAAATACACCATTTACATTCCACGAATGAAATATAACGATTTTAAGCGCTATTATAAACCGTCCAATTTCACAGAGGGATTTTTGACCCATCGGGTGAAAAAAGGGGAATCGCTCTATAAAATTGCAAGAACATATGGGGTGAAAGTATCGATGTTGAAGCGTTTTAACAATTTAAAACGAAGTATTATCCGAATTGGACAAAAGCTGATAGTGCCGATTCCTAAGAAAATTGTCAAAAAAAGAGTATACAGAGTCAAAAAGGGTGATACATTGAGTTTCATTGCAAAAAAGTTTGGTGTGACCGCACATAAAATAAAGCAGTGGAATAAAAAAAGAGATAGCAGACTTCGCATAGGAGAGACACTTGTCATTTATAATTAAATACCTTTTTTTCTTCATTTTTATGCTTTTGTTTGCAGGGTGCGGTGAGAGTGTTTCCAATCTGTCCTATACAACCTATCATACCAGTTACGGTAAAATCAATAATTCTCCTTCTGTGCATCGGGCGACAATGCGTCCCTATGTCGTTAATGGTGTGCGGTACTATCCCACTGTCGTAGAAGTTGGGACAAAATATCGAGGGATTGCAAGTTGGTATGGTCCAAATTTTCATGGGAAAAAAACAAGTAATGGTGAAACCTATAACATGTATGAGTATACAGCAGCCCATAAGACACTTCCTATGAATACGATGGTACGAGTGACAAATCTCAATAACGGGAAAAGCACAGTGGTACGCATCAACGATAGAGGTCCATTTGTCGGCAATAGAATCATTGATCTTTCTTACAGTGCGGCGAAAAAAATAGACATGATCAAAACCGGTACGGCTCCGGTAGAACTGGAGGTCCTTGGATTTGGCGGGAAAGTGGAAAATTTGCCAGGTATCCCGAAAAGAAAGGTTGTTTTAAACAATTTTGCAGTGCAGATCGGATCGTTTAGACGATATCAAGGTGCAAAAATCACACGGGATCGCAATATATTGGTACAAGGAAGATACAAAGCGGTGATCAAAAAATTTTATGTGGATGGCTTACCACTCTATCGGGTATGGCTTACAGGATTTCGTAGTGAAAAAGAGGCACGAGATTTCATTGCACAAGGGTTGTATCCAGGTGCATTCATCATAAGGAATGGAAATGATTAAAATACAGAGGCAGACAAAAGAGACAGATATTGTCGTTGAATTGGAAGTGAACGGAACAGGTATAGCAAATATTGAAACTGGTATTGGCTTTTTCGATCACATGCTCGAATCCTTTGCAAAACATGCACGTTTTGACATTAATCTTGTCTGCAAAGGGGATATTCATGTCGATTTCCACCACAGCGTGGAAGATGTTGGGATTGTTCTTGGACAGGCCTTCCACCAGTCTGTTTTTCCTATCCAGAACAAAGAGCGTTTTGGTGATGCGGTGATTGTCATGGATGAGAGTGCGGTAGAGTGTGCAATAGACCTTTCCAATAGGCCTTTTTTGGTCTATGAGGTTGATATTGATGGAACAATTGGCCGGTTTGATGCAGAACTTATTGAAGAGTTTTTCCGAGCTTTTGTCTTTAATGCTAGGATAACTGCCCATATCGTCCAAAAAAGAGGCAAAAACAGGCACCATCTTGCCGAAGCTTCTTTCAAAGCATTAGCTGTTGCTCTTAGACGTGCACTTGCAGAAGACAAAAGAGCGGGTATGCCGAGTACGAAGGGCGTTTTATGATTGAGCTTTTGGTGCTCGATGTAGACGGATGCATGACAGATGGCTCGATCACCTATACAAATGCATTGGATGAAGCTAAAAGCTTTAACGTCAAAGACGGTTTTGCGATCGTTCAATGGCTGAGACTTGGGAAAAAAGTTGCAATTATTACAGGAAGAACATCAAAAATAGTAGAGTATAGGGCGAAAGAACTTGGTATACCGTATCTCTATCAACGAGTACAGCGTAAAGAAGAGAAGCTTTTTGAATTGTGTCAAAAACTTTCTATTCCACTTGAGAATGTTGCTGCAATAGGAGATGATCTGAATGATTATAGATTGTTGAAACTAACAGGGCTTTCTTTCGCACCTGTAGATGCAATCGATTTTATTAAAGAAAATGTAGATGTGGTCCTGTCAAAAGGCGGTGGAAAAGGTGCTGTGCGTGAAATGATCGAATATCTGCTTCAACAGGAGGGACTGTATGAGGAGTATCTCTCTTTTTGGATAGGAGAGTGATTGCGATACTTTTTGTTTCTAGGCTTCATCGTTGGTTATCTTTTTATATGGTTCATTTTTTTTAAACCTTTTACCTATGAGGTGCGACCAAGCACACAGGAAAGTGTGGTTTTTTATGACTTTTTGTATCGCTCTTTTGCAACAGATGGAAGCTCATTTGTTTTATATGGTAAAAAAGGTATCAAAAGACCAAAAGAGATAGAGGTGTTACAACCGGTAGCACATCGCAATGGGGAAAAGATAACGGCTCTTAAAGGTATATTTCACCAAGACACAAACAGTATCGATCTTTTTGAAAAAATCGTTTATCAGGGAAAAGAGTATACTTTGAAAAGTTCAAAAGCCCATTATGATATACAAAAAGAGATTTTGAACGTTGATGCACCGTTTGTGATAGTGTCACAAAAATATACGATTTTTGGAAAAGAACTTAAAGTTAATAAAAAACTTGGTAGAATTTGGTCAAAGAAAGTAAAAGCGATTATAAAGAGTGAAGAATGAAAAAGATCTTATTAGTACTGTCTGTTTCTCTTATCCTGTTTGCTCAAGAGATAGAGATTACTTCACAGAAATTTGAAGCAAGTGAAAACGAACTGATATCGAAATTTCTCGGGAATGTACAGGTCAAAAGAGGAAAAAATCGACTGTGGGCTGAAAAGCTTTTTGTCTATTTTAATAAACAGAAAAAACCTATAAAATTTGTCGCTATCGATAATGTACGTTTTGATCTTTTTGATCAAAAGAATAAAGAGTATAAAGGGAAATGTAAAAAACTGGTTTATTATCCAAATAAAAAGGTATATCAATTTTTTGACAATGTCCATGTAGTTACCTATCCGGATAAAAAAGAGGTGTATGGAGACAAAATTTATCTCGATCTCATTGCATCAAAAGTCAATGTAGCAGGAACAAAAAAGAGACCTGTGAAGATGATCCTGAATATTGAGGAAAAATGATTCGTCCCGTTGCTTCCAAGTTTGTAACTTCTGCGCCGACAATCAAGCAGGCCCCACCTGCCAGTATGAGTGAAGTGGCGTTTCTTGGAAGAAGCAATGTAGGGAAAAGTTCTTTACTGAATGCTTTGACTGATAGAAAAAATCTTGCAAAAAGTTCTGCTACACCGGGAAAAACAAAATTAATTAACTTTTTTGATGTTGAATACAAAATAGATGAGCAACGGTTTCCTCTTCGGTTTGTGGATCTGCCAGGTTACGGTTATGCGAAAGCCAGTAAAAGTTTAAAGAATGAGTGGCAAAAACATCTGACGCAGTTTCTGGCCAATAGAGATGCTATTCGAGTATTTGTTCATCTGATTGATGCGAGACATCCATCAATGAGTATAGATGATCAAACTAGAGCGTTTTTGCAAAGCATCAAAAAAAAAGATCAAATTGTTATTGAAGTTTTTACAAAAGCGGATAAATTGAAGCAAAAAGAGTTGGCGGCGTTAAAAAAGCGATATCCCGACGCACTTTTGATTTCTAATGTGACAAAAAAAGGGATAGAAGAGCTAAAACGCAAAATTTTGGAGCATATATTTGGAAAAGATTCACTACTGTAAACCGACGCTTTTAGATATTGACGATATGCAAAAGCTGGTGGAACCATATGTAAAAGAGGGGATTATTCTTCCAAGAAGCGATGATGAGATAGCTACAAATATTCGTTCATATACTGTTGCAAAGACCGACAAGAATATCATAGGATATGTGGCTTTGCATATTCATAGTAAAACATTGGCTGAAATCAGAAGTTTAGTGGTTTCAAGAGTGTATCAAGGAAAAGGTATTGGAAAAGCACTGGTTGAAAAGGCGATCAAAGAAGGCAAATTTCTAAAAGTCAAAAAGATACTTTCACTTACGTACAATAAAGAGTTTTTTCAAAAAATAGGTTTTTATGAAATTAACAAAGAGGATGTTCCCGAACACAAAATATGGCAAGATTGTATAAAATGCAAACATTTTCCTATATGCAACGAAGTGGCAATGATGATCGATCTTGGTTGATACATCTTGTTGTTTCTTTCTTTCTTCTCTTTTTATATGAGCCCTTTACCACCATTTACGTCTATCTTCCACCTTTTTTAGCATTGGCGTTTTGGAAAATATACAGCAGTGATACAAATTTGGAGCGGTGGCTATGGGCTATCTATATCTATATTTTTGAGATAGATCATAATTTGCCTGTTTTAAGTCTGTTTGGAATATTTTTTATAATCTATCTTTTCGTCCGTTTTTTTGCAAAATTTATTTTATGCCAAATTTGTCAAAAAGTGTTGGCAACGACCTTATTGTATGGATCTATTTTTCTTATGCTTCGTGTTATGCATACGCCATTACATATGGATGGCACAATATTTCCAAATCTCATCGTTTACTACTATTTTGTAGATTTGATTTTGGTGGTTTTATATGAGGATTAAAATCGTTCTTTTTCTCTTCTTCTCAATTATCGCTTTACTACTTGTGCGTGTCTATTATCTTGCTATTAAATCAAACAGCTATTATGAGACGTTGGCGAAACAGAATATGATCAAAACGGAATGGACATTACCAGTTCGTGGAGAAATTTATGACCGTAACGGTATTCCTCTTGCTATCAATAAAATCGGTTTTAAAATTCTTCTCGATCCCCATCTTGATAAAGCATCAAGAACAAAATTGATGCAAACTATTGCCCATTTTTTTCCTGATAAAGATCCAATAAAGATGGAAAAACGATACAAACGATACAATTCTGCATACAATCATGATCCCATCACCGTCGTTCCTTTTATCGAGTATCAAAGAATGCTCCCTTTTTTTACGAAACTCTCCTTTTATGAACATATTTTGATCAAACCCTCTTTTCAACGATACTATCCACTAAAAAGCGTGGCATCTCACATTATCGGATATGTCTCAAGAACCAATACAAAGGAGGCAAAAAAAGATCGTGTTGCAAAAATGACCGGCATTATCGGCAAAAGTGGTATCGAGCGATACTATAACGACTATCTTGAGGGAGAACTTGGATATAAAAAGCTTAAAGTAACAGCATTTAATGAAGAGATAGGCGTTTTGGAAGAAAAAAAGCCTGTGCAAAACAGAAATCTCTACCTCAGTATTGATGTTCGCTTACAAAAAGATATCCAAAAGATATTTCATGACAAAGCCGGTGCAGTGGTTGTAATGAAAACCGATGGAGAGATTTTAGCAGCGGGGAGCTATCCAGAGTACGATCTTAATCTTTTTGTCAATGGTATCAGTAGAAAAGCGTGGCGTGATTTGATAACAGATTTCAATCATCCGTTCACAAATAAATTGGTGAATGGTTTGTATCCTCCTGGTTCAACAATCAAAATGGGCGTAGCCCTTTCGTTTTTGGATACAGGAAAAATTTCTCCTTATACGCCCTTTTATTGTAGTGGTGCTATTGAACTTGGCAAAAGACAGTTTCGATGCTGGAAGTTGACCGGACATGGGGAAGTGCGTCTTATCGATGCTATTAGAGAAAGTTGTGATGTCTATTTTTATGAAGGAAGTTTGAGAGTTGGTATCAATAAGATAGCAAAAGATTTGAGAAAAATGGGCTTTTCAAAAAAGACAGGAATCGATTTGCCCAATGAATTTATCGGAGTCATACCTGACAAAGATTGGAAAAAGAGAAAATATCATCTGCCTTGGTATACGGGAGAGACCGTTGTCTCTGCAATAGGTCAGGGGTATGATCTTGTAACCCCTATGCAGATTGCCCGGTATACCGCTTTGCTGGCAACTTCCAAACTTCCCAAACCCTATCTTGGGAAAAGGTTTCAAGATCATATTGTAAAACCACAATATGAAGATGTGCTGACAAAAAGGCAAAAGAGGCTTTTGCCATATGTGCAAAGAGGAATGTATGAGGTGTGCAATGCACCACACGGGACGGCATTTCACGCACTGAAAACCAGGGTGGTTGTTGCAGGTAAAACTGGTACGGCTCAGATCGTTTCCATTCCTCAAGATGAAAAGAAACGCATGAAAGAGGAAGAGCTTAAATATTTTTCAAGGTCTCATGCCTGGTTGACAACATATGCACCATATAAAGATCCGAAAATCGTTGTGACGGTGCTTGTAGAACATGGCGGACACGGAGGATCCGCTGCAGGTCCAATTGTTTCAAAAATTTATGATAAGTTGATTGAGCTTGGATATCTCAAGGCAGATGGGCGACGATAAATACCCCCAATGTGGCCAAAAGAACTATACCAGCGGATTTGTTGTAGAGTTTCGAAGCTGTGATAAAGATGAGCATAACAGATGCGATGATGGCAGTAAGGATATCAAAAGCATAGGTATGGATGTCGATATGAAGTGGATTGACTAGGGCAGCGCTTCCAAGAACGACACTGAAGTTTGCCACATTTGATCCGATAATATTTCCAATGCTCATATCGGCTTTATCGTTCATTGCTGCTACGATACTTACAACAAGTTCGGGCAGACTCGTTCCAAAGGCGATTAAAAACAGCCCTATAAGCCACTCAGAAACTCCTAATGATCTTGCGATACGGCTTGCACTTCCGACTGCAAAGTCTGCGCCATATACGACCATAACAAAGCCAACAAAAAGGAGAATCAGCGTAGGAATCCAGGCAAATTTTTCTTTGACGATGTCTTCATCTATCTCTTCTGCTACCAAAGAGGGCTCTTGGGATAGAAAAAGCAGATACCCTCCCATGAGTACAAGAAAAAAGAGCCCTTCAACAAAGGAGATTGTCCCATCAAAAGAGACCATTAGGAACATAAAAAGTGGAAAAAGTGCCCATGCGCTATCTTTTTGAAAAATATCACGTTTTGGAACCACTTTTTTTGCAAAAAGGAAAACGATGCCCAATACGAGAGTGATATTGATGATGACACTTCCTATAACGTTGGATATGGCAAGATCGCTTTTATGGTTGTAGCTGGCTGCTATACTAGCAGCCATTTCGGGTAGACTCGTGCCTAAAGCAACGAGCGTAGCTCCGATGACGAATTCGGAAATATCAAAATGTAGGGCAATCTTTTCAGACTCTTTGATAATAAAATCGGCTCCTTTGATCAAGGCAGCCATAGAAATAATGAAGATAATATAATCCAAACAAACTCCTTCATTCCTGTGTTCGAATAATCAAACTTTTTGGAAGATTATACTCAATGATGAGTTCTTCTTCCATTGCACGCATCTCTCCATTGTCGGTTTCATGATCATAGCCCAGTAGATGGAGCAGCCCGTGGATATATAAAAGCGTGAATTCATCTTTTGCAGAATGCCCCAATTCTTGCGCCGTTTGTAAAACTTTGTCGGCATTTATGACAATGGATCCAAGGGGAGCATGAGGTGTTTCTTGCATCGGAAAACTAAGAACATCAGTAGTTTTGTCAATATTTCTATATGTTTTATTGAATATCTGCATTTTTTTATTATCTACTATGATCAACTCTATATTTCTATCTGTAAACCTAGCTGTAATTGTTTCTAAAAGATTTTGATCAAAATCGTGAAAATCTGTTTCGTTTATAAATTCGATTAGAGGCTTTTGCATTGTATATTTTCCCTTAATATGTGATTAATCGTTGATATTATAAAATAGATTAGATAACAAAAAGATTTAAGGAGCTTTTGGTGACAACATTTTTGAACAAATTAACAATAAAGACGAAAATTTTGATTCTTATTTTTATTTCGGTATTTGCACTTGCAATTATATCTGGAAATATGGTGCTTAAAGATTATAGAGTATATAAGGAAGATCAGATTTTATCTCATGATGTAATTTTGGCGATTCATATCAGTAATCTTGTCCATGAGTTGCAAAAAGAGCGAGGTATGACAGCTGGTTACTTGGGTTCAGGTGGAAAAAAATTTGTCGATATGCTACCAAAACAGAGGCGTTTGACAGATGAAAAAAAGAGTGTTTTACTTCAAAATATTGCAAAATTGCGGCAAGAAATTGAAAAACAAAAAATTTTAAAAAAAAGGTTGGATGAAGCATTAAATTTTTTGAAAAACTTATCAGAAATTCGTTCACAAGTGGATCATATGCAGATTGTTCCAAAAAAAGCAATAGGGTACTATACTGCACTCAATGGAAAACTGCTTGATACCATAGCACTTTTAGCTAGCATCTCAACAGATGCAAAGATTGCTAAAAAACTTATTTCCTATGTAAGTTTTTTATATGCAAAAGAGCGAATGGGAATAGAGAGAGCCGTTCTTTCGGCTGTTTTTGCAAAAAATTATTTTCAAAAAGGTATGTATGAGAAATTCTTGAAACTTTTAAGTGAACAACAATCTTTTCTGAAAATTTTTGAAGTGACTGCTGAACCAAAACTTGTGAGAGAGCTTAGAGAGATAATGAATAGTTCAAGTATCAAAGAAGTTTCAAGAATGGAACAGGTGGCAGTCAAAAAAACAAATGAAGGCAATTTTAATATAGAACCAACATATTGGTTTACGACAATTACGAAGAAAATCAATCTTATGAAAAAGTTTGAAACGATTATGCAAAAAAGTTTAATCAAAGATATTCAAACTTTACAAAATAAAGCTAAAACTGAGATGATTGAATCTTCTTTATTTGCTTTGACAATAATAATTTTTGAACTTCTATTTGGATTTTTTATTAGCCGAAATATCATCAGAGAAATAAATACTATTTCTGATACATTACGAGAAATTGCAAAAACCAAAGATTTGACTAAAGAGATCAATATTAAAGTTGAAGATGAAATTGGAACGATTGTTGATAGTGTGAATGAACTCTTACGATCTACAAAAGTGGCGATAGAACATGCAAAAAATGCAACACAAGAAAATGCTTCTATTGCCGCAGAGCTCAATTCCACAGTCTTGGAAATCGGAAAGCGGGCAGAAGATGAAGCACAGATAGTAGCAAATACAACTGAACAGGCAAGTAGTGTTCAAGTTCCATTGACAGAGTCTGTGCAAAATCTTGAAAATGCCCAAGAAGAGTTGCAAATAGCTAATAAAAAACTTGATCAAACAAAAAAGAGTATCGATAATCTTTTACATACATTGAAAAATAATGCAGAAAACGAAAAGAGAGTTGTAGAGGAGCTTAGAGCACTTGTACAAGCAACGGATGAGACAAAAGAAGCTTTGAATCTGATTGAAGACATTGCCAATCAGACCAATCTGTTAGCACTCAATGCAGCTATAGAGGCGGCAAGGGCCGGTGAACAGGGAAAAGGTTTTGCTGTCGTTGCTGATGAAGTCAGAAATTTAGCAGAAAAATCACGAAAATATGTTGAAGAAATCCATGGGACAATCGGAAATTTGATTCACGCAATCAATGTAATAACTGAAAAAATTTCTAAAAATGTTGATGATATTAATACATTAGCGCAAAACTCTGAAGAAGTTGAAAATAACGTAGAAGATGTTACTGATGCTATGAAAATTGGAGTTGAAAAGTCTACAGAGTCTTCAGAAAAAATCAAATCCATTGTACAAAATATAGAAGATATCATTGAAGAAATTAAAAAAATCAATACAATATCATCATCAAATGCAAGAAGTGTAGAAGAGATTGCAACTGCAACGGAACATCTGTATAAACAGATTGAAGATTTGACAGAAATTTTAGGTGAATTTAAGACCTAATGGAGTGTTATGAAAAGATAAAAGACTACTTTTATCAAACTACAGGAATCATTTTTGATTCCAAAGAAGATATTGTACAGAAAAAAATTGAAAAATTTTTTCGTACTTATGGATATCAAGAATGTGAGAAGTTTCAACGAGACGTACGACAAAACGTACATCTTTTGCAACAGTTGATTGATTTTTTAACAGTCTCTTTAAGTTTTTTTTACCGTGAAATAGAACATTTTGAATTTATTGCCCAAAATATAACCCCAAATAGCAACACAATATTATCAATCCCTTGTGCAACTGGAGAAGAACCATATTCACTGACAATCTATCTTTTGGAGCATGGAATTGATAATTTTTTCATCGATGCAGTAGATATAAGTACACAAGCTATCATGGAAGCGAAAAAAGGATGTTATCCCGAGATAAAGTTTCGTTATATGCCAAAGAACTTAATAGAAAAATATTTTACTAAGAATGACAACAAATATTGTATAAAAGAACAGATAAAAGAGTATACGCATTTTTTCTCAAAGAATATTTTTCATATGAATGGCTACAGTAAACGGTATGATTTTATATTGTGTAGAAATCTTTTTATCTATTTCGATCAAAAGAAAAAACTGGAAGCTCTGCACATATTAGAGAAAATGCTCAAGAGAGGGGGATATCTTATTATAGGGAAAACGGATTATATAGATGGTAATATTGCATCTATGAAAAAAATAGAATATAAACATTTAAAAATTTTTCAAAAAGAGGAGTAATGAAAGCGGTTGTAATACTGAGTGGAGGAATGGATAGCAGCGTTACGGCATATATGGCAAAAAAAGATGGATATGATGTAATAGCTGTACATTTCAACTATGGACAAAGGACAGAGCAAAAAGAGTTGGAGGCCTTTCGTGCTATTGCAGCTGGGCTTAATGCCAAAACATATGAGATAGATCTCCCCTTTTTTGAACAGATTGGAGCGTCTGCTTTAATCGATACCAGTATCGCTATTCCTAAAGAGGGGATTCAACCAGGTATACCAGTGACTTATGTTCCTTTTAGAAATGGCATTTTTTTAAGTATTGCTGCAGCCATCGCAGAAAAAGAGGGTGCCAATGCTCTTTATATAGGTGTTGTAGAAGAGGATAGCAGCGGTTATCCTGATTGTCGTGAGGATTTTATCAAAAAAATGGAGTCAGCTATCAATGCGGGTACAAGGCCACAGACCAATATACGGATAAAAACTCCTCTTATTCATATGAAAAAAGAGGATATCGTACAACTTGGTCTCTCTCTCGGTGTTCCTCTTGAAAAGACATGGAGCTGCTACGAAAGCGAAGAGAAGGCTTGTGGAGAGTGTGACAGCTGTCGACTTCGGCTCAAAGGGTTTGAAAAAGCGGGTGCAAAAGATAAAATCCCTTATAAGACTACATAATTTTTTGTGCATTTTTTGGGATTTTCTCATTATTGTTTTGTATACGAAGTGTGACAAATTGTTCGCTGTCGTGTTTAATCTCGTTATTGAGCCTTGTATAAAACTCTTTTTGTATCGCATTATGGTCGGCATTGCTTACAAAGAGTAGATTGATTTTGGAGATACTTTCAGGAAGTTTGTATATATGTAAATCCTGATATTTGTGTTTCATTTGCTTAAAAATTGGCAAAAGATAGTTCATATGTGACTGCAAAAATGTGACTCTTTTTTTTAGTTTTGGATCGATAAATGTTTGTAGGCGCACTTTTGTCAATGATCTATAGATGAGTTCAAAAAGGAAGGTGGCTATCAATACGAGGAAAGAGGATTTGAGATTTTCTGGATTATGCTGATAGTTGTATCCAATCAGAACAAAAATGGAAGTTATACTCAAAACAAATCCTATAAAACTTATCCAACGGTTTGAATGCGTTTCTCGGTGTAGTTTGAAATTGACAAAATTGACAGATGCAAAAATGATCAAAAATCCAAGGCTCCCGGCTATAGATATGTTTTCAAGATTGAAAAAGGTGGCAAAAATGATGGAAAGTAGAGCCAATATGAGTAGTCCTTCGCTACCATTTTTCCACACTTTTTTTGTAATCCCTTTAGGTAATCCCCCTGTTTTAGCGATAAGATAGCTCACCCTCGCTCCACCGTAGAGTGTCGCATTGATAGCTGAGGATGTTGAGAGAAGCGCTGCGATACCAATAAGAATGAAACCAAAATCTCCCAAAAAAGGTTTTGCAGCGACTGCAAGGGCAAAATCGCTATATTTTTGCACCTCTTCATACGTCAGATTTGCAACCGCTACAGTAGCTACAAGTACGTAGATAAAGATAGTAGTAATAACTGAAGCGTAGTAGGCTTTTGGCAGATTTTTTTCAGGCTCTTCGATATCGGCGGCAGTATTTGCAATGAGCTCGAATCCTTCGTAAGCCAAAAAAATGATCAATCCACCGGTTAAAATCTTAAAAAAACTCTCATAGTGATCTGGGGAGAGTTTGGAAAAATCGCCACTAAAAAATCCGAAAATACTGAAAAGAAGCAAAATGGCGACTTTCAAAAAAACCATCAAATCTTCTGTTTTGCCACTAACGTATGCGCCAAGGAAATTTAAAAATGTAAAGAAAACGATAACGAAAATAATAAATATTTTCTTATAAATTGCAATTTCGTGACCAAAAAATAGCGCATTGGCATAACTGCCAAAAGCATAGGAGTAAAGAGCCAACATGATAATGTAGCTTGCAAGGAGCAAAGTATTGAGATAAGCGCTAAAAAGAGAGTTGCCAAATCCCTGAACGAGAAACTCGACCGTACCCCCTTCACTTGGGAATTTGACGGAAAGTTTTGCATAGGAGTATGAAGTGATGAGGGCGATGATACCGGCAAATAGAAAGGAGATGGGTGCAGCGCCTTTTGCCAAAAGTATTGTAAGCCCAAGAACGGCGAATATTCCCCCGCCGATCATACCTCCTACGCCAATGGAGTAGGCTTCCCAAAAACCGATCTTTTTATCCATCTCTCATTTCCAGATACCGTTTGAGTCCCAAACTTGTCCACGCTCTATTTTGCATCCAGTATGGCTCTATATCTGCCCATACCTTTTTGAAATCTTCACTTTTTTGAGACTGCTCATGTATCACCTCCATCAAGGCTTTTTTAGCAGACTCCACAATCTCAGAAGGCCAGGATCTCAGTTCTACGCCAAGAGATTTGAGTTTTGTAAGAGCTTTAGCGTTTTCATGCTGAAACCTGTAGACCATTTTGGCATTGAGTTCTTGTGAAAGCGAATCGATAAGCTGTTGGATATCCTTTGGTAAAGAGTCCCAAAATTTTTTATTGAATGTGAGCTCAAGAACACTTCCAGGCTCATGAAAACCGCTATAGTAATATTTTGCAACTTTGTAAAACCCCATCTTTATATCGAGTGCTGGACCCACCCATTCCGTGGCGTCGATTGTACCACGATCGAGGGCGGTGAAGATTTCACCAGCTGGTAATAAAATAGGGTTGATACCAAGTTTTGCCATCACCTCTCCACCAAGTCCGGGAATACGCATTTTAAGACCTTTGAGGTCTTTTAAAGAGGTAATCTCTTTTCGAAACCATCCCCCCATCTGTACATCGGTATTGCCGCCAATAAGAGGGTAGAGATTATATCTTGCATAAAGTTTTCTCCACAGATGTAAACCGTTTCCATAATTCATCCACGCATTCATCTCTGTGGAGGTAAAACCGAAAGGAAAACCGCCAAACAGGCTGAATGCGCTGTTTTTTCCCTTCCAGTAGTAGGGGCCTGAATGGAACGCTTCGATCTGTCCGGCACTGCATGCATCAAATACCTGTAAAGCAGGGACTAAAAGATTTTTGGCAAAGACTTTAATCTGGACTTCACCATCACTGGCCTGTTCAACTCTTTTTGCAAACTCCTCTACGCCTTCTCCCATAATGGGAAAATGTGCAGGCCAGCTTGTAGCAAGCTTTATTTTTATCTTTCTTTTTTTCGATATGGAAAAATTTTTTACCTCTTCACGTTTGCATCCGCTCATCATTGCAGCAGTTGTCACTGCTCCAGTGAGTAGGAATGTTCTTCTTTTCATATGTATCCTTTTAATACATTGCTGCAATCACTGCAAAACAGGCAAAAAACATGAGATGCGAAACGCCCTCTATGTAGTTCGTCTCACCGTTGTCTGTCGTTTTCCAAGCCAAAATAACCGTTAACAGCAAAGCACCGATTTGCAGTGCGTTGAAATTGAGAGTAAATGGAATACCTTTGACGTAAGCAAGGCCCATCAGGATTGGAACTGTAAGCAAAATGGAGACGGTTGAAGCTCCCATTGCGATATTGACAACTCTTTGGATTTGGTCATTCTTTGCTGCCTTGATAGCTGTAATAAGTTCGGGAGAGACACTGATGATAGCGATGATAAGCCCTGCTAGTCCCGCATTGATTCCCAAACTTTGAAAAACATGTGCGGAGTCATGAGCGAATATTTCAGCCATAATCCCTACAGCAAAAATCAATGAAAAAATGACGATAAGATTTGCCCAGTTGGGAAATTTTTCAAAAATATAATCGTCTTCATGTTCCTCATTTTCTTGAATTTTCTTTCTTTTTTTCAGCCGCAAAATCCTACTTCTTGCGGTGGATTTGAAAAAATGGGAATGGGTTTTTGTTTGAAAAACATAAATGATTAAATAATAGGTAAAAAGCATTATTGAGATTATGATGCTTGCTTTGAGCAGCTTTTGTTCGCCATGAGGCGTGTAGACCAAAAGGCTAGGGACTAAAAGTGCGATAGAGGAAATGAATAATATAGTCGTATAGGTACTGGATGTATCTTCATTGTGCTCTTGCTCTGCAAATGCGAGCCCCCCGATAAAAACGGCAAGTCCCAATAGAACGTTCATATCTACGATTACGGCTGAAATGATACCACTTTTGACGGTTTCAAGCGCTCTTGTGTTGTTGTCTGCAGTAAGTATCATAAAAAGAAGGATAATCTCAACAGCAACTGCACTGAAAGTCAGGACGAAACTTCCGTAGGGTTCTCCTAAGCGTTCCGCTAAAATTTCAGCCACTTCGCTTACGGTGACAGAAAGTGCTACGATAGAAAGGGCTGATACCACAGCAGAGAGTACATCATAATGGTTCAGATGCAGAATGTAGGCTAAAATCCCAAAGAAGATACCAAATGCTATATCCCAATAATCCTCAGCAAAATCTAAAAATTCCGATGAACTGTCACTTTGCAATCAAAGACTCCTTAAAAAAGTGTTGCAGTCTGAGGACTGCGTTGCAGCCGATCAATGTCGAATTGTTCGGCTTGGACAAGTGCCACATGATAGAAGCAATTATACAAAATCTTTTGTGCTTCATCAAATGATTGAAAAGTTTGGCACTGGCAGCTATTCGGGTTTTGGCAAAGAAACAGTTTTGTACTCCATGGAGCTTTTTTTTGCAGGTAGTCCCAAAATGCCGAGGCGACCTCACAAGATATTTCGTGAATTATTACACGCTCACTTTTCCCAAATTCCGTCTCTTGAAATTGATGATCGACAAAATAGGGTCGACATTTTTGAAAATGCTCAATTTTTGAAAAATCGATATTGAGAAGATACTCTGCGGCTATAGCGAGGATATATGCCAACTCTTTTTGAAAAAAAGGAGATATCCTTACTCTTTCATAAAATCTGTTTTCAAAGATAAAACTGGTTTCGAAAAGATACTCCTGAACTATTTTGAAGTGTTCATTTTCTGTGATTTTGATTATATCCAAAGCAAGTTTTTTGGCTAAGGCTGCGGGAAGGAGAACAACTTTGACTTTTTCATGTTGAATGTTTCGCAAGAGTGTAGAAAAATCTTGAGTGATGATTGCATCTTTATCTTGGATGATGGTATTTGCAAGTTCAAATAATATCTCGTCACACGATACGAGGTCCACGCTATTTTGTATCATGAAAAAGCGAATAAGTCTAATGATAGTCTCTTGTAAATTATCCACGCGTATCCATGCCGCTTCACTATCGCTTATTTGAACAGGACCTTCGTGTAAAATGCCGTACGCCCCTTTTTGGATCGCATTATCAACATCTTTTTTTGAAAGCGCTACAAAAAGATCACCTCTTTTCAATTCTTCCAAAGAGGTAGATATGGCATTAAATTTTGATATAGGAGGTGTATTGAGAAGTTTCCCACCGGTGAGGCTGAGGATGCTTTGCAGCCTCATTTCACAGGTGTTCCCTCTTTTTTTGGTTCCATTGGTGCTACAAGCGTCAAGCCTTTTTCATCTTTTGCCGCCAAAATCATTCCTTCGCTTATGTGGCCCATTAGTTTTGCCGGCTTGAGATTGGCTACAACACATACCTGTTTTCCTACCAGTTCTTGTGGTGTGTAGTACTCTTTGATGCCTGCAATAATCTGTCTTGGTCTTTCCTCGCCAAGGTCTACTTGCAATTTCAAAAGTTTCTTACTTTTAGGAAGATCTTCGGCTTTGATGACAGTACCTACTTTGATGGAGACTTTGAAAAAGTCCTCTATAGTGATGTATTCCTCACGCTTTTGAGGAGTTTCCTCTTTTTTTTCCTCTTTCATGAGAGGCTCTTCAATCTTTGGAAAGAGTGGAGGAACTTTTTTGATGGTGAATGTTTCTAAAAGAGCAGATTGGTGAATATATTTTTCAAAACTGGATGGGTCAATGGTAAAACCGAGAGAATCAGCGATTTTTTGGGTCGTTTTTGGCATGACTGGATGCAAAAGGAGTGCCACTTTTGCAAGAATATTGCTTACAAGGGCAATGAGAGTCATCGCTTCATTTTCCTTGCCCTCTTTCATTTTAGCCCATGGGGCATAGGTATCGATCGCTTTGTTGGCAATATGGAGCATCTTCCAGATCTCTTCAAGATATCTGTTCCATTTCATTTCGTTGACAAGAGCATCCAGATTTTCGATAATAGATTGGATCTCTTGCAACTCTTTTTGATGGAATTGCTGTAAATCTTTACTGTTGACAGTATAACCGAAATATTTTCCACTCATTCCGATGATTCGATTGAGAAGATTGCCCAGATCATTTCCAAGATCGTTGTTGATTCGATCGATCAACGCTTTTTGACTGAAATCGCCATCTTGTCCAAAAGGCACTTCACGCAGCAAAAAATATCGAAAATTTTCAAGTCCATAGGCATCGGCCACTTTTTTTGGATCGATGACGTTTCCTTTGGATTTGCTCATCTTTTCGCCATTTCTTGTCCACCAACCGTGTGTTGCGATATGCTGAGGCATCGGTAGATCAAGACTCATTAAAAAAGCCGGCCAGTAAACAGCATGAAAACGCAGAATATCTTTTCCGACAAGATGAAAATCTGCTGGCCAGTAATACATCAGTTTTTCATCGCTTCCATATCCAAGAGCTGTGATATAGTTCAAAAGGGCGTCAAGCCACACATACATGACGTGTTTTGGATCATTGATTGAATCTGGAAGTTTGATCCCCCAATCAAAACTTGTACGGGTGATGGAGAGATCCTGAAGTCCGCTTTCGACAAAGCGGATCACTTCATTCTTTTTGTTTTTGGGAAGCACGAAAGCATCGTTGGTTCTATAGAGCTCCAACAGCTTATCTTGATATTTGGAAAGTTTGAAAAAATAGCTCTCTTCCTTGACGATGCTTGTTTGTTTGCCACAGTCTGGACAAAACTCCTCATCGATTAGTTGTGATTCGGGAAAGAATGCTTCACAGCTGATACAGTAGTGCCCCTCATATTCACCTTTGTAGATATCCCCCTTTTCATACATCTTTTCAAAAGCTTTTTGCACACCTATGATATGTTGCGGGTCCGTTGTCCGTATGAATTTATCGTAACTGATTTCAAATGCATCCCACAAAGCTTTAAATTTTGCACTGATCTCATCGGCGTACTCTTTTGGGGATTTTCCTCGTTTTTTTGCAGCCTCTTCTATTTTTTGTCCATGTTCGTCGGTTCCGGTAAGGAAAAAAGTATCAAATCCGTTGAGACGAAAATATCGTGCGGCACTGTCTGCAATGATCGTTGTATAGGCATGGCCAATATGGGGTACATCGTTGACATAATAGATAGGGGTAGTAATATAACGTTTTTTCATAAACTCTCCTTAAAATTCAAATCCTCCGCCTTTTCCTTTGTTCATACTTTCATAAACTGCTTGAACATATCGATTGCGTATTTTGCAACCGATAATCTCCTTGCATGCAAGGCAGCTTGTTGTTTGTTTTTCTTGTTGGCACTTTTTAAGCTCTTTTGCTGCCTCTTCCAAAGCCTGCTCATAACGGTCCAACTCTCTATTTTTCATAATATTCTCTCACTTTTCCTATCTCATACCGTGAACCAAAAAAGCAGGGTGTCGTATCATGTATGGCTTGTGTTGTAAGATCCAGTAAACGGTTTCCTTGATCATCGATCGCTTCGCCTCCGGCTTTTTCATAAACATGGGCAAAAGGAAACACTTCAAATACTTTTCTCAGTTTCCCCTTCGGTTTGTCTTCAGTGCCAGGATAGCTGAACAGCCCTCCCTTTTTGACTAAAATCTGATGCAAATCAGGAACCATTCCGCCGGAATATCGAAGACGGTACCCTTGTGAAAAGAGATTTTCTATGAGTGCTTTATGGTGTGGATACCAATATTGTTGGGTGCCACCCGGAGCATTCAGCTTTCCTTTCTTGTCAAGTTGCAGCTCTTCCATAAAGTGAAATGCACCGTTTTGCAAAATAAATCGTTCCGCTTTGATCGTAGAGATGACCATCTCCACTCTTGGACCATACACTACATACACAGCCGCCTTCAAATTTTTTCCATGAAAACCGTTTTCATATATTCCAAAAATGGATCCGACACTCAGGTTGACATCTACAAGACTGCTGCCATCGAGAGGATCGTATCCGACGAGATATTTTCCTTGTTCATTGATCGTGACAGGTTCACTTTTTTCTTCACTGGCCAATACTTTTACGGAGCTTGTTTTACTTAGTTGCTCTTCAATGATAAGGTCGCTTTGTACATCCAGTTTGAGCTGTTGATCTCCAGATTCGTTCGCACTGTCACTATATCCAAAATCGGTTGTTTGGATTGTTTGGGCAATCCGTATGGCGCTCTTTTGTATCGCTTCAATAATCTCTGTCATGTTACACCTCTTGTGCGTTGTTCAAAATCCACTGTATGATCTGGTCTGTATCGTTGAGATCCAAAATATCTAAATGTTCAGGGACTTGGGATGCATCAATGGTATGGTCTATTGCGACCGCTTTGATAAAGCCGAAATAGGATGGATCGAGCTCTCCTCGAAAGACTCCAATTCGCGGCAATGGGAGGTATTTGAGCCCTTCAACGAGCAAAATATCGAAATCATGGATCATCTCTATAATCTCATCAATACTTTTTCGTCTATGGGAAAAATAGGTGGTCCTTGTAGGAGAAGTGACGACAACTTCCGCACCCGTTTGAAAAAATCGGTAGCTATCTTTCCCCTCTGTATCGAACTGTGCTTTATCCTTTGGATCGTTTTTGACAATGGCTACTTTGTATGTATTGATCAATTTTTGTGCTACTTTTTCTATAATGGTTGTTTTACCGCTGTTGGAAGGACCTGTAAAGGCGACTGCTACCCTCAATACACTACCTTTTTTTGTTGATATTTTATCCAATGAAAAGTTAAGCTAAGATATAATTGAAAGAAAAAAGAGGTTTTCATGAATTGGAAAAAAATCGTATGTATCATTGTGCTTTCATTTTCTTTTGTGGGATGTCACAATGCTTTGCCTTCCATCATCTCAAAGGATACAAAATATACCGAAGCATTGAGGTATACGAAAAAAACGACTTTTGATATTTCATTGGAAGAGAAAGCTCTTTTTATCGCAACATATCTCAATCCTTTGGAAAAAAAGGGGGATGGAGAATATTTTTTCATTCGGACTTTCATAGATAACGATTTCGAGGATGCCGCAAAAGCGGGACTGCACCATCCGGGTGTGCAGATAACGCTCAACGGGGAAGCTCCTGTACAAATACGAGAACTGAAAAATGAGGATATTTTAGTAAAACAGATGCCTTTTACACAGCAATGGTATCGGTACTACCTCGTTCGTTTTCCAAAACAGAAACAGAGCCAGTTGAAACTCACTATCGCTTTTGATGGGTACGGAGAAAAAGTGTTGCTCTTTTCAAAACCGATCGAAGAGTGATCGGTTTTTGCAAAAGATATCGATATACATAGTAATTTGCTAACACCTTTTTCCCATACTCTTTCGTCTCTTCATAGCTAATGAGTTCCATTGCAAGCATTGCATCATATTTTTGAAAGAGAGGGAAAATCTTTCTTTTTGTATAACCATATCCTCCGTTATAAGCATATGCTATGAGTAAAGGATTTTGATCAAGCCTTTTTTGCAAATATCGTATATGATCCAGTGCAAAAGAGACGGCGATCTTTTCATTGAACATCATATCAAGATCGAAATTTTTTATCCGCCGTTTTTTGGCTGTTGCCTTGGCCAAAAAGGGCATAAACTGCAATGGTCCCAAAGCAAAAGACCTGGAGATACTTCCTGGATAAAATTTGCTCTCTTGTTTTGCGAGGGCATAGAGCAATGCCTTTGTATTTGTATCGGTGTTTTGCAACAGATTTTCATAGGGCATTACAAAAGGATGTATTCTGTATCGGCTCTCTTTTTCGACGATATTTGCATAGATAAAGTCGATATTATCGCATTGAAACCTCTTTTTTAATTTTGTGAGATTGCCTTCTTTTAATCTTTTATCTATTTGCCAAACAACAAAGGGATCGCTTGCATTGATATCACATATTGTTCCAAAGGTTTTGACAGTACAAAAATCTCTATACGGCTTGTGAACCATTTCATATGCGAGCAAAGTATAGATGTTTAGATCCCATGAGTTGAGGAGTCGATCAAGATAGGTTCTATTTTTTGTGATGTGATAAAGCCAGTAGGCTGCTCTGTCTTTATGTGATTGATAGTAAGCTTTTTTCAAAGCTCTTTGCAAATAGGGAATTGCGAAAGCGTTTCTGTGATATTTGAGTGCAATGAGCGCTACTTTGAAACTATCAGACGCGTTGAGGTATTGTGGGGGGAGCTTCAACAAGGAGAGTTCAATATTTTTGAGATCTTCTGTGAGAGCCAAATGAAGAAATGTTGAAAATCCTTTTTCATCGGAAAGTTTTTTTAAAAAATTTTGTGGTAGCCAGAAATTGAACTTTGATTTTCTATAGTATGATCCGCAGCGAGTGAACAGCCATAGATATTTTTGCGGTTCTTTCATTGAAAGAGCTACGGGGTGTTTTGAGAGTAAAAACCGATACTCTTTTTCTATTTTTGGAAAATGTCTCAATTTGTTGTAGAGCTTTTTCTGTTCATTTTTTGGCAGTTGTAAAAATGTATAAGGAGAAAGAGATGCTGCAATACAGGAGGGTTCTTGTTTGCAAAGCTTTTGTGCATCCATTCTCAGACATTGGGCTATGCGTTCAATTTCAGGATTCTTGATCTTTTTTGCGTATCGAAAAAAGATTTTCTTATTTACATATCGTGTCTGTTCAATGGCTTTTTGCGCTTCCACCGGAGTGATGTTTTGATCAAGAAATCGCCAGATGTAGTAATCTTTTGGAATGGATCGAGGTTTGGATGTAAGATAGTCTAGTGTGATTTCTTTAGAAAAAAGGAGAAAGGGCAAGAAAAAAAGAAGTTTTTTCAAGCCCCAAGCCTCACAGAAATCTGCATCAGAAGCCGTACGAAAAAGAGATCGATGAACTGAAGGGCTATGATGACAATAAGGGGTGCCAAGTCGATGCCGCCTATGATAGTAGGAATATATCGCCGAATCCATGCATAAACTGGCTCGGTCAGTCGATAGAGCGTCTGTACGATGGGATTGTATGGATCGGGTCGAACCCAGCTAATGAGAGCGGCAATGATGATGACCCATATATAGATATTGATAACCATGTGCAGTATTTGGGCCAAAGCCTGTAACAGTGTTCCGATTACGATCATTGTATCACCTCTTTGATATGGTTTTTTATTGCCGGATAGAGCTCTGAAAGCTCCGGTCCATGTTCCGCACCTGTTAATAGGATTCGAAGCGGTTTAAAAAATTTCTTGCCTTTGAGACCACTTTTTTGCATAAGCTCTTTTTTGAATTCGTCAAAACTTTCAGGAAGCTCCATCGATGATAAGAGACTCCGCAATGTCTCGATCTCCTCGTGAAATGCTTCGTTTTCTCTTTTGGCATTGAAGATTAAATCTATTTTACTTTTGAGTTCTTTTAATGTGCTGGCTTCTTCGAGGTAAAGTTTGGCCAAAGCTCCAAACTCTTCATCAATTCCGAGTATCTGTGCGAGCTCTCTTTCATTCTTCATCTGTAGATGCATCCGGTTGATAAATCGCAATTTTTCGATATCAAACTTTGCAGGTGCTTTTGAGATATTTTTAAGATCAAACCACTCAATCGCCTCTTGTACTGTAAATATCTCTTTCGGTGTTTTGTTTCCGAGCAAAATGAGATAGTTTGCAATCGCTTCAGGTAAAAATCCTTCCTCCAAGAGCCATTTGACGCTGGAAGCTTTGTCTCGTTTACTCATCTTCTTGCCATCTTCATTGAGGATAATGGGCAGATGAGCATACTCTATTTTTTTATCGTATCCAAGAGCATTTCGTATATGGATCTGCTTAGGCGTGTTGCTGACATGATCTTCACCCCGTATGACAAGGGTGATATCATAGAGCATATCGTCTATTGCACATGCGAAGTTATATGTGGGTCTTGCATCCGCCCGTAAAATGACAAAACTATCCACTTCATTTGGTGCAAAAGTGATATGACCTTTGATAATGTCGTCAAATTCTATCGGTTGTGCTGGTTTTTTGATACGCACAACAAATGGTTCACCTCTTTGACTTGCTTCATCCAATGTTATATTTTCACATTTTCCACTATATCTGTAGGCACGTTTTTCCTTTTTTGCCTCTTCTCGCTCCTTTTCAAGCTCTTCGGGTGTGCAAAAACAGGCAAACGCTTTGCCTTCATTGAGCAGTTTATAAGCGAAATTTTGATGAAAAGAGAAGTTCTTGCTCTGATAGACAACGTCATCATAGTGCAGACCGAAAGTATTAAGAATTTCTAAAATCTCTTTATCTTTTCCTTCGATATTTCTCTCAATATCGGTATCCTCAATTCGTATTAAAAACCGTTCGTTGCGTTTTTTTGCTTCGATATAGTTAAAGATGGCAACTCGCAGATTGCCGATATGCATATCTCCTGTGGGACTTGGAGCAAAACGTATCATACTACTCCTTACGTAGGTAAATTTTGCCAAAGTTTATACGATTTTTGTTAAAATTCCAAATAAAAAGGGCCACATTGAAAAAGCGGGTCGTTACGAATATTGTCTCACGCGGTTTCGGCAAATTTGCCAGTCACAAATTCCACCCTGTGATTCAAAAATATATCAATCGTGCCTATGTACGTCTTCTGCATCTTGATATGAGTGAATTTCGCTCTCCTGAATCCTATGAGAGTCTCAATGCACTCTTTACAAGGAAGCTTGAAAAGAAACGAAATCTTCAAGAGGGTGTAATATCTCCGACAGACTCATTAATTACGGAGTGCGGCAGACTCAACGGGGATAAAGCATTGCAAATCAAAGGGATGAGCTATAGTGTTTCAGAGCTTTTACAAGAGTGCGATGAAAGTAAAATTGTCGATGGTCAATATATCAATCTCTATCTCTCTCCACGAGACTATCATAGATACCATATGCCCTACGACTTACAGGTAAAAAGAGTTGTGCATGTTCCGGGGAAACTCTATCCTGTCAATCTTCGCTATTTAAGAAAAAAAATCGATCTCTTTATCGAAAATGAGCGTGTTGTTTTGGAGTGTTATACAAAAAGTGGTATCCAGATGTTTATAGTGTTGGTGGGTGCGTTGAATGTCGGAAAGATGACGCTTGTTTTTGAAAAAAGAGTCGAAACCAATAAACCAAAAGAGATACAGATATTTGAGTATGAAGACCTGTGGCTAAAAAAAGGGGAGCTGCTTGGCTATTTTAAAATGGGCTCAACGGTTTTGCTCTTCTTTCAAAGAGAAAGAAGTGAGCTTTTGATACAATCTGGAGAGTATGTACGATTTGGTCAACAAATAGCAAAATTAAAGGAAAAGTGATGGAAAATGTGAACCCAGAAGATGTTTTGATTGTGGAAGCGGAGATTGTACCTGATGGGATGGGAGGATGGATGATTCGCTGTCTCAATACCGAAACCAACGAGGAACGCTACTGTAAAACGATAGAAGAGTACAGCGCTTTTTTGAACGAGTGTGTCTATACTACCTCAAAAGAGAATTTCCAAGCAGTGTGGCTAGAGTCTCCAAAAGCGACTCCTAAAATGATAGCAGATGTCCGTAAGAAGCTAATGGATTTTTATAATCAAATGGGAGAGTGAATCACTCTCCGAGATATGGCTGCTTTGTCTTTTCCAACCAAAAATAAATTTATTTTAGAGTTTCTCAATTCTGTCAAGTCTAATTAGCTTGGAAGCTTATCGTAAAAAATGATTTTTAGAATCTTTTTGAAATATTATTGCAGTGTATGCATTGTTGCCAAGAATGAACCGTTCCGCTTCTTAAATGATAGTGATTATCAATATAAGAAAAAAGTAAGCTTTATTTGTATATTATTTTGAAAATCATTTTCAAGGAGATGTTTGTGAAAGCAGGTTTTCTTATTTCTGTCCTAGCAGCTAGCGCTCTTTTTGCACAAAATAGCTTCATCGATTATTCGATGGAAATTAGAAGTGGATATATCCATCTTGAAAATAAAAATGCAATTGATCAAAAAGCATTCGGACTTGGAGGAAACATCCATATAGAAACAAAAGAGTATAAAGGTTTGAAAGCAGGAGCAACTTTTTATACCTTACAAGACTTGGGTCTTAATCCCAACAATAAAGATAAAGTAGCACAGGAGTTTTACGGTCCGAAAACCAAGAGTCTTAGTTTTGTAAGTGAAGTCTATGTATCTTATCATGCATATGATACGTCGCTTCAGATTGGGCGCTTCTTATTTGATTCACCACATGCGGACAGCGATGATATTATGATGGTACCAAACTATTTTGAAGGAGTTCTTGTAACAAACAACAGTCTGGAAAATATCTCATTTACTGTTGGACATCTCAATAAAATGGCTGGCTGGGAGAATGGTGTTGATACCAAAAAATTTGTTCGACTCGATGAAGTAATGGGTCTTGATAAAAAAACAGACGGTATGAGTATTGCTGCAATTGAGTATGAAAAGGGACCTTTGACAGTAGGTGTTTGGGGATATAAACTCTATGATGTGGCCGATATTATCTATACTGAATTGTCATACGGTTTTACCTTTAATGATATAGAGACGACAGTTTCAGTACAATTGGACAAAGCGGATGATTGTGGGGATGCACTTGCAGGAAAAATTGAAGCAAAAACTTTTGGTGCGATGATAGAGAGTAGCTATGAAAATGTAACTCTCCTTTTTGCTTATAACAAAGATTTTGGTGATACTGGAAGTATGTTTAGTTTTGGTGGAGGACCTTTCTTTACATCTATGGAGGTTCAGACAATTGATGCAGTTGCAGATAAAGATGCAAGAAGCTATCTTGTTGGTGCAGATTATGGTGTAGAAGATGAGTACAATGTAGGATGTATGTTTGGAAAGTTTGTCGCAGGTGATTCGGATAGTTATGATACACAGGAGATTGATGTTTATATATCGGCAAAACTGCCATTTGATATTGATGCACAGTTGGTATATGCCAACATAAATGATAGGACGCAAACGAATGCAGATCAAAACTATTTTAAAGTCATACTCAAAAGAAGTTTTTAGGAGGAGCAATGAGAGTAAGTGATATGAAAATAGGAGATGAAGCAGTTATCAAAAAAGTAACTGCTGAAGAACCTATTCGAAGTAGATTATATGCAATGGGAATAACAAGAGGAAACCGAATAAAACTTCTTGATCATACCCTCAAAAAGCAGACCTGGGAAGTAGAGATTGAAGGTACAAGAGTAGCACTGAGGGACGAAGAAGCAAAATCGATAGAGGTGGAAAAATGAAAAAAATCAAAGCTGTAATGGTCGGACAGCCCAATGTGGGAAAATCTTCAATTATCAATGCCATTTCCAATGCCCGGCTTCATGTAGGAAACTTCGCAGGTGTTACGGTTGAAAAAAAAGAGGTTGAAATCACAAAAAATGAGTATGAACTTGATATAGTCGATCTTCCTGGTATCTACTCTTTGCATGCATATACACCTGAAGAGCATGTAACGAAAAAATATCTATTGCAAGAAGAGTATGATGTCATCATTAACGTTGTGGATGCCAATGTTCTACAAAGGAACCTCATTTTTACGTTGCAACTTCTTGATATGCAAAAGAAGATGATCTTGGTTGTGAATATGATCGATGAGGTGGAGGAAAAAGGCGGCTCTATCGATGCACAAAAGCTGTCTGAACTTCTTGGAATTCCAGTAATTTTGACAAGTGCAAAACAAAAAAGAGGTGTTGAAGAGATTCCAGATAAGCTTATAGAAATCTATGAAAGCACACGATGCGATTGTAAAATCTACTACAACGAAAAAATTGAAGAAGAGATCGAAAAACTCTCCACCATACTTTTAAAATCCCCTCATATCCAAGACTCTAAAATTGCACGTTTTTATACGATTCGGCTTTTAGAAAAAGATGAGGATGTCTATAAGATTATTCACGATCTTCCGATATTTCTTGAGCTTCATGAAGCTCTTGGAGAATCGATGAAGCGCCTAGAATTGGAGTTTGACATTGATGATGTTCGAGATCTTTTTGCGCAAGAAAGAAATGCTTTGGCAAAAAGTATTGTTATGCAGGTCATGCAGCTGCCTCGAAAAGAGAGCTTGACAGATAAAATTGATAAAATCTTGATCCATCCAATTTTTGGTTTGCCAATATTTCTGTTTTTCATGTGGGCATTGTTTCAGCTTACATTTGAGATTGGCTCCATTCCGATGGATTATATTGATCAAACGGTGAGCAACTTTGCCGATTGGCTCAAAGGGATTTTGCCTCCGGGAGATCTCAATTCCGTAATTACTGATGGTGTCATTCCGGCAGTTGGTGCGATTATCATGTTTTTGCCAAATATTTTGATCCTGTTTTTGGGGATCAATCTGCTTGAACAGACGGGTTATATGTCACGAGCCGCCTTTTTGCTCGATGGATTTTTGAAAAAGTTTGGTCTTCAAGGAAAAGCCTTTATTCCGCTTGTGAGCGGTTTTGGTTGTACAGTTCCAGCATACATGGCGGCAAGGACACTCAAAAATCCAAAAGATAGACTTATTACGATGCTTATTTTGGGATTTATGAACTGTAGTGCGAGGCTGCCAGTGTATGTTCTTTTCATTGCGGCATTTTTCCCAACACATAGTGCCGGAAATGTGCTTTTTGCAATCTATATTTTAGGTGCAATTCTTGGTCTTATTGTTGCAAAGATTTTACGAATTGTTCTATTTAAAGGTGAGCCTGAGCCGTTCGTTATGGAGATGCCACCATACCGTTTTCCATCACTCAAAGCGCTTGCGATGGAGCTATGGATTAAAACGAAACTGTTTATTAAAAAAGCGGGAACATTTATTGCGGGTACTGCAATGATTATCTGGTTTTTGAGCAGTTATCCTGTTGATCAAAAATTAATACATATATATGAACAAAAAATTGAATTTGCAAAGAGTGAGCAGGAAAAGACAAAGTTGCAAAATGAACTTGCAGCAAAAAGTTTGGAAAATAGTTATCTTGGTCAATTTGGAAAAGCGATCGAACCGATTTTTGCACCACTTGGATTTGATTGGAGAATGAGTGTTGCAACAATAAGTGGACTTGCTGCAAAAGAGGTTGTTGTTTCAACACTCGCTACACTTTATGCAGTAGGAGAAGCCGATGAAAACAACTCTACATTTATTCAAAAGTTACGAGAAAACATAGATTTTAAAGCTGCTATTGCACTCATTATCATCATAATGATCTATAGCCCTTGTGTTGCTGCGATGAGTACATTTTATGCAGAAGTACCACAATGGGCTTGGCGAACATTTTATACCATCTATCCAAATGTCTTGGCTTGGATTATGGCCTTTTTGGCATATAATATTCTCTCGGTAGCTGGTTTTTAATCTATTCGATCCTAAGGTAAAGTTTGGTAAAATCGGGCAACTTTACCGAAAGGATCGTTATGGAGTGTGAATTCCCTACTATCAATGCCAATACAGAGGAAATCAAACAGATTTTTGAAAATGTCAAAACGATTGCTGTCGTAGGTTTGTCTCCAAATCCTCAAAAAGATAGCCACAAAGTGGCACAATATCTCCAAAGTGTAGGTTATAAAATAGTGCCAATCTATCCTAAAGAGGAGAAAATACTTGGAGAAAAGGTATACCGGTCATTGAAAGAGGTTCCTTTTGCCATAGATATGATCGATGTTTTTAGAAAACCGGCTGCTGTTGGCCCTATAGTCGATGCGGCACTTGAAAGAGGGGATATCAAAGTTGTATGGCTGCAAAAAGGGATTGTGAATAACGAAGCAGCGCACAAAGCAAGAGAAGCCGGATTGAAAGTGGTACAAAACAGATGTACTATGGTAGATCACCGAGCGATTTTTGGATAAGCGATGATTGAACTTAAAAAAATAGAAGAGGCAAGAAAACGGATAGAGCCTGTCATCAGCCGTACTCCGTATGCATACGCTCCGATACTGAGCAAGCGAAGTGGAAAAAATGTCTATCTGAAAAAAGAGAATCTACAGGTTACGGGAGCTTTCAAACTCAGAGGTGCATTCAATAAAATCGCCTCTTTGGAGAATAAAGAGATAGGTGTAGTGGCTGCAAGTGCAGGCAACCACGCCCAAGGCGTTGCTTTTAGTGCGAACTACTTTGCTATCCCTGCTACCATTGTAATGCCGGAAAACACCCCTTTGACAAAAGTCAATGGTGTGAAAGCGTATGGTGCTGAAGTTATCTTACACGGCTCCAATTATGATGAAGCATATCTTTTTGCAGTAGAGTATGCAAAACAGAAAGAGAAAATCTTTGTCCATCCTTTTGCCGACTATGAAGTGATGGCAGGACAGGGGACGATTGCATTGGAGATTTTGGAGGAGGCGCACGAACTAGATGCTATTGTTGTGCCTATTGGCGGGGGAGGTTTGATCGCCGGGATTGCAAGTGCTGTACAACAGATCAATCCTTCTATCCAGGTTATCGGTGTCACTGCTGCTGGAGCTCCAGCGATGCGAAACTCTTACCAGCTTGGAAAACCGGTTGATTCAACGGAAGTAAAAACGATCGCAGACGGTATAGCGGTCCGAGATACATCAAAGATGACCCTCGATATCATTTTGGAAACCGTTGATGATATTGTGGAAGTAGACGATGAAGAGATAGCCGATGCTATTTTACTGCTCTTGGAAAAACAGAAACTTCTTGTTGAAGGTGCCGGTGCAGTAGGAGTTGCCGCATTGTTATATGACAAGGTGGATTTGCCGGAAGGTGCAAATGTTGCGGTGCTTTTGAGTGGAGGCAATATTGATGTAACGATGCTCAATGTCATTATAGAAAAAGGTTTGATCAAATCCTATAGAAAAATGAAGCTCATTGTTACGCTAGTGGATAAGCCGGGCTCTTTGATGAAGCTGACTGAATTGCTGGCAAAAGCCAATGCCAATATCGTTCAGATCGGGTATGACAGGACATCTGCAAAGCTTGCTTTTGGTGATGCAAATGTCTCTATAGGACTTGAGACAAAAGGAAAAGAGCATCAAGAGGAGATACGTACGCTTCTTAGTGAACATGGATATCGATTTTATGAGGAGCGGTAATGGCTGTTGGAATTGATATAGGCTCCAACTCCTTACGAATGATCCAGATCGATTGTACGACATTGAAGAAAAAACATTCATTTGAAAGGGTTGTTCGTACAGCGGAAGAACTCGAGTCTACGGGTCGTATCTCGGAAGCTGCACAGCAAAGAATCATAGAAGCTCTGCTAGAAATTAAAGAGATTATCGCAGATGATAGATATAAAGCAGTAGCTACGGCGGCATTTCGAAAAGCGAAAAATGCAAAAGAGGTCTGCAAAACAATATTCGATCAAACCGGTATCCAAGTGGAAATTATCGATACTGCTCAAGAGTCGCTCTACAGTGTCAAAGGTGTAGAGTACGGGTTGCAGCTTCGAAAAATTCCTTCCCAGAAATTTTTGATGGTCGATATTGGAGGAGGATCCACTGAAATCATTTTAAAAAACAAAAGAGATCTCATTTTTGAAAGCTTTGGTATAGGGATTTTGACTACAATACAAAAATACCATACCAAAGAGGAGATTCTTTTTGGTATCAAAAAAAAGATGCAAGAGGTCAAGCTCTTTTTGCACGATATATTTGAGCATTTCGGAAAGCCAAAGATTTTTGTGGGCACCGGCGGTACACCAACGACTGTTGCGGCATTGAAAGCGGGAATGAGTTACGAGACATTCGATGCCGAGAAGATAAGTGGAACTGCCATAGAAATCAAAGATATCGAAGAAGCCTATAAGCGTTTGATCAAACTTCCTCCGAAAGAGCGGGCAAAACTGGTAGGAACAGGACGAGAAGACGCGATCATTGCAGGGCTTGTGATATTGGAAGAGATTATGAAACAAGTTGGATTGCGCTCGATGATTGTAAGTGATGAAGGAGTCCGCGAAGGTGTGGCCCTTTGGCTTTGTGAAATGAAACGATAATTGGATACAATAACAAAAAACATGAGCTTAGGAGATACAATGGCGAAAATGACCGGCGCTCAGATGGTTGTAGAAGCAATGCGAGAAGAGGGAGTCGAAGTAGTTTTTGGCTACCCTGGCGGCGCCATAATGAATGTGTATGACGAAATTTACAAACATAAATATTTTCAACATATTCTTACAAGGCATGAACAAGCTGCAGTTCATGCAGCGGATGGATATGCGAGAGCGACTGGAAAAGTGGGAGTTGCTTTTGTAACAAGTGGACCTGGGTTTACGAATGCAGTAACCGGTTTGGCGACAGCCTATATGGATTCAATCCCAATGGTTGTGATCAGTGGGCAGGTACCCCTGAGCATGATAGGAACGGATGCTTTTCAAGAAATTGATGCAGTAGGTATCAGCAGGCCGTGTACAAAACATAATTTCCTTGTCAAAAGTGCTGAAGAACTGCCAGAAATTTTAGCCGAAGCATTCTATATCGCACGATCTGGCCGACCTGGGCCCGTACATGTGGATATACCAAAAGATGTAACCGCACAATTGGCAGACTTTAATTATCCCAAAGAGGTGAAGTTAGAGACATACAAACCCACCATCAAGGGAAATGCACGACAGATTAAAAAAGCGGTTGAGGCGATCGCAAATGCCAAAAAGCCTGTTTTTTATCTGGGTGGAGGGATTATCCATTCAAATAGCGCGGAGCTTGTCCGTGAGCTTGTAGATTTTACTCAGATTCCTGCAGTTGAGACATTGATGGCACGGGGAACCCTTCGCTATGATGACCCGATGCTTCTTGGCATGGTTGGCATGCACGGGACGTATGCAGCCAATATGGCGATGAGTGAGGCTGATCTGCTCATTGCTCTTGGACCGAGATTTGATGACAGAGTGACAGGGAAGCTTTCTGAATTTGCAAAATATGCAAAAATTATCCATGTAGATATAGATCCAAGCAGTATCGGAAAACTTGTGCATGTGGATTATCCGATCGTAGGAGATCTCAAAGCGGTGCTTGAAGAGCTTGTCCCACAGGCAAAAGCAAAAGTGGATCCAAGCAGGTATGAAGCGTGGCGAGAGATTTTAAACAGATACAATGAGCTCCATCCACTTACATATGAGGATAGTGATGAAGTGTTGAAACCGGAATGGGTCATTCAAAGAGTCGGAGAGAAACTCAAAGGCAAAGCGAGAATCTCCACTGATGTGGGACAGCATCAGATGTGGACTGCACAGTATTATCCGTTTACAAGACCAAGAGAGTTTATTACAAGTGGTGGTCTTGGAACAATGGGATTTGGATTTCCAGCGGCTATGGGGGTAAAACGGGGAGTACCTGATGAGATCAGTATCAATATCAGTGGTGATGGATCGATATTGATGAATATTCAAGAGCTGATGACGGCTGTAGAACATCGCCTTCCTGTTATCAACATCATTTTAAACAACAACTACCTTGGTATGGTGCGTCAATGGCAGACATTTTTTTACGATAAACGCTATGCCGAAACGGATCTGTCGATGCAACCAGATTTCGTTAGACTTGCCGAGAGCTTTGGTGGCGTTGGATATCGAGTAAAGACAAAAGAGGAGTTTGACAAAGCTTTGGATGATGCAATCAGCAAAGGTGTGGTAGCCTTGATCGATGTTGTTGTGGACCGGTACGAAAACGTTCTTCCAATGGTACCTGCTGGTGGAAGTCTATACAATATGCTTTTGGAATATAAGGATTGATCATGATTGAAAGAAGAGTAATATCTGTAATTGTTTTGAACGAGCATGGTGTATTGACGCGAATAACAGGACTTTTTGCAGCCAGAGGATACAACATCGAATCGCTTACGGTGGCTCCTATACCGGGGAGTAAGTATTCCCGTTTGACGATCGTAACAAGTGGTAGCTTGAGAGTGATTGAGCAGATTATCAAACAGTTGCATAAATTGATTCCTGTGTATAAAGTTATCGAGCACACCGATTTGATAGAAAAAGAGATGGTTATGGCAAAAATTCCACTTGAAGAACGTTTGGCGGATGTAGAGGCTCTTTGTAGAGCCTATAACGGGAATATCGTTAATATTGGACAAGACAGTGCCATCATCATGGCTGCGGATGAACCCAGCAGAATTGCAAATTTTGTCTCGGCCTTGAAGCGTTTTAATCCTAAAGAGATTGTTCGAAGCGGAGTTGTTGCAATTGAGCGCTAATATCGATCTTCAATCCATAGCCGATCGATTCGGTTATGAGTTGATAGGAGAAAATAAGACAATTACAAGACTTCAATCTTTGGACAAAGCACAAGAGGATGAACTCTCCTTTTTGGAGAATGAAAAATATATACCTTTATTACAACGCACAAGAGCGGGTGCTGTTATTGTCAAAAAAGAGCACCTCTCCTATCTTCCACAAGGTGTGAGCGCACTTTTAAGCGATGAACCTTACCTGGCTCTCGCTTTTGTTTCCAAACTTTTTGCAAAGCCTCCTATGCAAACAAGTGGCAATCCTCCCAAAATCGGAAAAAACTGTCAAATAGCCAAAAATGTCTCCATTGGATATGACAGTGTTATCGGCGACAATGTCACATTGATGCCGGGCGTTGTCATAGGAGATAACGTTACGATAGGTTCTGATACGATTTTATATCCAAATGTAACAGTATATCGAGACTGTGTAATCGGAAACAATTGCATTATCCATGCAGGAACTGTCATAGGGAGTGACGGATACGGATTTGCCCATACAAAAGAGGGCAAACACATCAAAATCTATCAAAATGGCAATGTTGTCATTGAGGATGATGTAGAAATTGGAGCAAACTGCACAATCGATCGAGCCGTTTTTGACACTACCCTTATCAAATCGGGAACAAAACTGGATAATCTCATCCAGATAGGACACAACTGTGAAATAGGTGAAAATGTTCTCATGGCTTCCCAAGTTGGAATATCTGGTTCTTCCAAGCTTGGTAGAAATGTTGTCATGGGAGGCCAAAGTGCCACGGCAGGGCATCTTGAAATCGGTGACTTTGCTGTTATCGCCGCTCGTGGAGGCGTGACGAAATCGATTCCTGGTGGCAAAACTTATGCGGGCTTTCCTTTGATGCTGCATAAAGAGTGGCTCAAATTGCAAGCTCTTTTGGCGAGACTTATTAAAAAAGGAAAACTTTAGCGATAAAAGTTGCAAATATCTTTTGCCTCCTATGTTATAATCTTTGTAAACAGCAAAAGGAGGCTGAAGATGGCAAAAACACATAGTGAAATCAAGCTTTTTAATCTCTACGGGACAAAAGAGGGTGTCGTAAGTGTTGCACACATAACCGAACCATATGGTCCAGACAGTGAACCTGTTGTGAGTATCGGTATCTCACTGAAAGGAAACGCACTCAATCCAGAGTGGAAAGTTCATATCCCTTATGAAAATATCGATGATTTGATTGAAGCTTTGGAACTTGCAAAAAAAGAGTATGGAAAAGATTATATTCCAGACGAATCAGCAAAACCACTTGATCAAGATGAGAGTATCGGTGGGGACTGATTTATTTCACAACTTCGGGCGCTGCAAAAGCGCTCAGAGTCAGCATGGTGTCCACTTAATTGATTCCATTTGATAGTTGGAAGTTGCGAAACTTTTTCTTTATACTCCATTTCACTTATAGATTCAAAAGGCATTTGTGGATAAACCGTTTCTTCTTTTGGCAAGAGGGTTAACGATTTTATCATAGGTAAAAAATATTTAATAATTTGGCTAAGATCTTTTGCATTGTAACGGGAAGGGTCAAATTGTATGGTATTGGATACCATATTGTCTGCCCATTCTCTTTGTAGCATAGAGAGTACCAGCATCTGTTCATAGATCTCTACTTCTTTTATTGATCGAGGATTTTCGTAACGGATGGGAAATGAAAATACATAGGAATTTGTATCATACAGATCCTCTTCATACGAAAGACCGGATTCTATCAAAAGTTTTGCTAGTTTTGATGTTTTGCCGATTCGAATACGTCTCAGAGCATATGTGGCGAGAGGATAGTGCATTCCTGGACTCGTTCCAGCCAGTATGCTGATGGTACCGGAAGGCTTGACACATGTTACTTTCAGTGATACGGGAATTCCGGCTTCCTTTGCCAATCTTTCATTGACAGCGCGTACCTTTTTATACCCTTTACGCAGCCATTTGATGAGGGTTTCCAGTCCAAATTTTTCGATAGCATCTGCTACACCTGAAACGCTGACACCAATTCTTCTATTTCTTGCAATGATTTCATTCGTTTCTGCTCTGTGAGTCGGTAAAAGATTGACGGTGGAAGCGTAGAATGTCGCATACTCAATAAGCTGCAAAAACTCTTTTTCGTTTTTACATTTTGATACGAAAATTTCGCTTAGGTTGCACAGCTCATATCCTTCAAGAGCAATCTCTCCACAAGGATTGCTGAGCCATGCCTTATCTGGAACGATCTCTCCAAAGCGTCCAAACTTTTGCATATTTTCAAGGTGCAAGAGACCTGGCTCGCCATTGGTCGCGATCAATGGTGTTATTGCATCTATGAAGTGAAAATCATCCAGATTTTCAATGACTACAGAATTGTTGGATATCCATCCAAACTCTTTTCTATCAGGAAATTTTTCATAATCTTTAAGATATAAAAATGTCTCATCCTCTGGCTTTCCTATTGCAATCTCAGCTGATCGCCTGATGTTTCCAGAAACGACGCAAAGACCGATATTATTAAATAGATCAACAACACATCTTGTCTTGTCAATTTTTTTATCTACATAATCATCTAGAATCTTTTCTATATTTTTATGCAGTCTTTTCAGAGGCTCGGGACCTGGTGCGACTCCACCGAAAGTTTTCAAAGGAGATCCGGCAGGACGGATTTTGGAATAATCAAACCTGTAGAATGGAGCATTGTCGGTATAGCTCTGTATCAACAAACGAACCGATTTGACCCATCCCTCTTTGCTGTCATCTATTACATACATCTTAGGATGAGTTTTATCGGGTCTGGTTGCTTTGCCACTCCATGCTGTATTGAAGCCAACACCTGCTCCTACCATCAGCATATCCATGGCCCAGTCTGCTGCATGTGCTAAATCAGCTGTATCGACGGCGGCACAATTATATAAACCCGCACTTCCTCTTTCATACATGTAACGAGTACCCATCATCCACAATCCTCGTCCGGGAGGAAGCCATTTGAATTGCAGCATACTTAAGGCAAAATATTTTGCAAATTCTTGGGCCTCATTTTCGTTCCAGGGAAGATGATAATTGAGTGCGTGATTTTTTCGTATAGAAAAGATACCTTCTGTGACACGTATGACTGTATCTGGCCAATGTTCATTCGTACCATCCTCTTTAATCCGGCTGTAGCTTCTGTAGAAAGTCACTTCTCCCAGTAGTCCAAATCCAAACTGATAGGGTGTGTTTTGCAGAAGCTCTTTCGTTTGAGAGGAGAGTGTAAAAAAATGCTCTACATACATGGTTGGCCTTTACAAGGGCCAAAGAGCCCTTAATAGTTGGAGACAAAATTTTTGATGCGCTGAATTCCTTCTCGAATTGTATCGATATCGGTTGCGAAACTGAATCGAAAATAACCTTCACTCCCAAACCCGATGCCAGGCACGACGGCAACGCCCTCTTTTTCGAGAAGATCTTTGGCAAATTTCATGCTATCTTGTTCTACGGCACTATGGTTGACAAACAGATAGAATGCCCCTTGTGGTTTTAAAACGGAAAGACCATCTATGTCATTGAGAAGTTGTACCGCTTCGTCTCTTCTTTGCTCAAAGGCTTTTCGCATCATCTCGATTTCATCATCGATCGTACCATCAAGTCCAGGAATGGCAGCTTTTTGCGTAATGGAGCAGATGTTGGAAGTACTTTGGCTTTGTAGTTTCTTCATTGCTTTTATAAGCTCCGTATTGGTTGAAGCGAGATAGCCAAATCTCCAGCCAGTCATCGCTGCTGACTTACTGAGGCCATTGATCGTTATCGTTCTTTTGTGCATATCTTCACTAATTGATGCCGCACTTGTAAATGCAAGATTATCATAAACAAGCTTTTCATACATTTCGTCACTTGCTACATATACATTCGTTCCTTCAAGTACTGTTGCAAGGGCTTCTAGCTCCTCTTTTGAGTAGACCGCTCCCGTTGGATTGGATGGTGTAGTGAGAATAAGTAGTTTTGTTTTGGGTGTAATTGCTTCTTGGAGTTGTTCTGGTGTGATTTTAAAACCTGTTTTCTCATCTGTTTCGATGATCACAGGTTTGCCTCCGGCATATTTGACAAGCTCGGGGTAGGTCACCCAATAAGGTGAAGGAATGACAACTTCGTCTCCCTCGTCAATGAGAGCTTGAGTGAGATTGAAAAGGCTCTGTTTTGCGCCGTTGCTTACGATGATGTGTTCTGGTTTATACGTAAGATTATTGTCTCTTTTGAGCTTATCAACGATAGCGGCTTTGAGCTCCGGAATGCCGTCTACGGCTGTGTATTTTGTAAAACCCTCTTTGATTGCATTGATTGCAGCCTCTTTGACAGCCTTTGGAGTATCAAAATCGGGCTCTCCTGCAGAGAAACTCAACACATCTTTTCCGTTTGCCTTGAGTTCCTTTGCCAAGGCTGTTATGGCCATAGTAAGAGATTCTGAAAGTTGATTGATTCTATGGGATAACATTTCAATCCTTTAGCTTCATAGATTTCAAAAATTCTTGGTATATTGTATCCAATTCTTCCTCTTTTTTAAGCAAATTCTTATCACCACTCATGTAAGCATGCTCCAAAAGTGCGAAACGTTTCAAAAGGTACTCAAAGAGCTCCTTGTCAATATCTGGAAGTTTATTGTGCGATAGTTTTCCTTTATCAAGTCCTTTGCTGACAACCCGTGCCGGGATTCCGACAGCGGTAGATTCAGCCGGAACATCCTTGACGACCACGGAGTTGGCTCCTATCTTGGCATTTTTTCCTATGGTTATATTGCCCAAGACTTTTGCCCCGGCACCTATAACGACACCATCTTCTATGGTTGGGTGGCGTTTCCCATGACTCAGACTCACGCCTCCTAGTGTGACTTGCTGGTAGATCAGAACATCATTGCCTATCTCCGTCGTCTCTCCTATGACCACTCCTATACCATGGTCGATAAAGACGCGTCTACCGATTTTTGCTGCTGGATGGATATCGATTCCTGTAAAAACTTGATTGATTCCCATGATCATTCTGGCAAAGAGTTTCCATCCTTTTTGGTAGAGTCGATGCGCGATGCGATACCAAAAGATACTCCAAACACCCGGATAGTTTGTAAAGAGTTCAAACTTGGAATGGATCGCTGGGTCTCGCTCCCATACGATAGAGAAGTCCTCTTTGATCTGTTCAAAGAGAGAGAGTTTACGCATCGCTTTCCTTTTTTTGAGAAATTTTCAGATAATTGTTTTCATGCAGAAGAATACTCAAAATTTCTAACAGTTTCTCTTTATTCTCACAATTACTTTGTGCAATAAGCTGTTTGAGATTGGACTGGATTTCGTTGATGTCGTAGTCTAAATCATACAGGATATCGAGAATACTTTGGGCTTCTACCATATTTTCTAAACTATACCCATTGTGATCAAAACGAACGGTTACTTCTGTAGGATGGGTGAAGAGATTATGTTTCATACCAAGAATTTCCTGATAGGCTCCAACAAGGAAAAAAGCAAGAAAATACTCCTCTTGTGAAAGATCCACATCGTGCAAGAAAAGAGGATAATCCACATTGAAATCGATTTCTCCGTCACTATCGCAGGTGATATCCCATAGTGAGGCACTTCTCGTAGGCGTTTGATCAAGTTTATTCAAAGGCATAACCGGAAAGCGCTGTCCCAAACCCCAAAAGTCTGGCAGGGACTGGAAAAGGGAGAAGTTGAGCAGATATCGCTCTTGGACCCTGTCTTGGATTCGTTTGAGTTCGTAGCGATCTTTGTCTTTTGTTAGCTCTATCGCTTTTTTGATGATAAGGTGCACCAAAATTTCAGTGTTGCTTCTATCTTGTAAATCGATATAGCCAAGATCAAATAGTGTCAGAAGCGATTCCATATGATCGAGGCTATCGTGAAAATATTCAATAGCATTGGATGGATTGATCGAGGTGTACAGGTCATAAAGCTCTTGTACCAATGGAGGATTTTTTTCTTTGAGTCGTAATCCCTTTTCCGTATACTCTTGGCTAAAGAGTTCAAGGACCGGTGCAATGAGTACTGCATGACTTGCTGCGATAAATCTGCCAGACTCAGTAAAGATATTTGGCTCTTCAACACCTTTTTGCTGGGCTATCTCTTTGAGAAGGAAAACGACATCGTTGGTAAATTCTGTCAAGGTATAGTTTCTTTGATGAACATTTTCATGCTGGGAGTATTCAACGGCAAGGCCTCCGCCAAGATTGATGTTTCTGAGATTCATGGCTCCCATTTTTTTGAGTTCAGCATAGATGTTTCCTGCTTCTCGCAAAGCTTTCTTGACAGGATTGATCTCGCCAATCTGGCTGCCAATATGAAAGTGGATCATGGTGAATTTTTCTAAAAGATCGTTCCTTTTTAGAAGCTCCATTGCTTCTAACAGTTCTGTTGCCGTTAGACCAAACTTTGAGTTGATACCTCCGCTTTTGGCCCAAATGCCGATACCTGAACTGTGCAAACGGATACGAAGACCGATATTTGGAATCGGGTCTTTATACTCTTTTGCCGCTTCAATGATGTTTTCCAGTTCACCGAGCCCTTCGATTGTAAGTGTGGTGTCGTATCCCATCTTCGCAGCCAAAAAGCCAAGAGTGATCATCCCTTTGTCTTTGAAGCCATTGACGGTAATAGGTGCATTTTTGTTGTTGTATGCCATAGCTATGATGAGCTCTGCTTTGCTTCCAGCTTCCAGTCCGTAGTTGTACTCTTTTGCTATTTCTACCAAGGAAGAGACAAAATTGGGAAACTGGTTCACTTTCAGAGGAAAAACGGCGTTGAAATTTCCTTTATAGTTGAATTGGTCGATCGATTTTTGAAACTCCTTGAAAAGATTGTCGATCTGTTTTTTGATTAAGTGAGGAAACCGAAGAAGAACGGGCCCTCGGATTCCGGTATCTCTGATCTGCTTTGTAATCTCATACAAGGAGGGTTTATTGGCATAATTGACTTTAACCACACCATCTTCGATAACAAAATCACCATTGGACCACAGATGGATACCGTAATTTTTCATTATTGCTCCAAAAAGTTTTGTAGATCGATTCTTTTTTCCTCTTTCTTTTCAAGATCTTTAATCCAGACAAGACCTTCATTGAACTCATCTTCTCCTATAATCAGAGCGTATTTTGCATTATGCTTATCTGCGCCTTTGAGCAGTGCTTTGAGGCTTTTTGGTTTGTATTCCATAATGACCCGATTGCTTTTTCGAAGCTTGGTTGCAATGTCAAAAGCGATATTGAGCGCTTCAGGAAGCATAACACCGATAAAGTATCCTTCTCTTTGGATAGGTCTTTCTTCGATTAGATCTAAAATTCTCTCAATGCCTATGGCAAAACCGACTGCCGGTGTAGGTTTTCCGCCGAGCATTTCGACAAGATTGTCGTATCGTCCTCCGCCTGCCACGGCATTTTGAGCCCCAAGAGCGTTACTGACAAACTCAAAAGCAGTTCTTGTATAGTAGTCGAGTCCCCGGACCAGGTTTTCATCCACTTCATAGTCTATACCTTCATTGTCTAAAATCGTTTGCAATGCCTTGAACTCTTGATCACACTCATGGCACAGATGATTGAGAAGTTTTGGAGCGTTTTCATAGATTTTTTGGCACTGTTCGTTTTTACAATCAAGAACGCGGATAGGATTGAGTTTGCGTCTTCGTTTGCAATCATCACATATATGCTCCTGATCTTGCAAAAATTTGATCAACTCCTCTCGATACGGTTTGAGGCATACCGGACATCCAAGAGAGTTTATTTTGAGTCTGTAATCGATTTTGAAATGATCAAGAATGGTTTTGGCCAAAAGGATGATGGCGGCATCTTCATACACGCTTGGCTCTCCAAAACTCTCTACCCCAAACTGATGGAACTGACGAAAACGTCCCTTTTGTGGCCTTTCATATCGAAACATAGACCCATAGTAAAAAAATCTATGGATACCACCTTGACGGTCCAGTTTGTGTTCGATGAAACTACGAACGACGCCGGCTGTACCTTCAGGTCGTAGTACTATGTCATTTCCCCCTTTATCAATGAACTGATACATCTCTTTGCCGACAATATCGCTCGATTCGCCGACGCTTCTTTTAAAAAGAGCGGTCTCTTCCAGTAAGGGGGTCTCAATATATGAAAAACCGTAGTTATGTGCATAGTGCGAAGCGGTTTGCAAAAAATCGATATATTTATCGCTGAGCGGTGGTAAGATATCTTTCATTCCTCGTAACGCTTTTATCGCCATTTCATTCCTTTATAAATGTCAAAATTTTATGAAAAATAGTCTCTTCATCCAAAGAGGCATCGATGATGAGAGAAGGTATTGGTTCATTTTCGATGATTTGTTTCATGATCGATTGCACATGTAAAAGATACTGCACACCTCTTTGCTCAATGGAATCAAGTGGTAAAGCATCCATTCTGTTTCGAAGTTCTTGTTCACTGAGTTCCAAAAATATGATTTTATCAGGATAAATATTTTTCATTGCAATTGCATTGAGATTGTGCAGTGTAGTCAGATCCAGACCAGTTTTGACGGCTGCATATGCGATCCCTGAAATGTATCCTCTGTCACTGATGATACGTTTTTGCAAATTTGGCACTATCACCTTTTCGATATGTTCAGCCCGGTCAGCCAAAAAAAGAAAGAGTTCAGCCAATGAAGATGGATTGTGCGTATGAAGTACGATGTCACGTATTTTTTCACCAAGAGGTGTAGCACCAGGTTCTTTCGTATACAGGGCGTCAGGATACAACATTTTCAATTTTTCTATCTGGGTACTTTTCCCGGCACGGTCGATTCCCTCAAACAGAATATACACTTAACGGCTCTCCAGATAAGGAATAATATTTTGCGGTACCAGATGTGAGACGTTTCCTTTGTATTTCAGGATTGTTCGTACTACGCTTGAACTGATGAAAGCGTTTTGCAGACTTGGCATGAGATAAAGTGTTTCAATATTTTTATCCAAAGAGCGATTGGCATATCCCATTTGCAATTCATATTCAAAATCGCTCACAGCTCGGAGTCCACGTATGACAATGAATGCATCTTCTTGCTGGCAAAAATTGACCAAGAGCGTATCGAACTCTTTGATAGTAACATTTGGCAGATCGGATGTAGCAATATGAGCCATTTTCACTCTGGTTGCTATATCGAACATAGGTCGTTTCTCTTGCGACCGAGCCACAGCAACGATAACATGATCAAATATAGAGCTGGCTCTTTTGATGATATCCAGATGTCCATTGGTTATAGGATCGAAAGTACCGGGATAGATAACTTTACGCATTACTCCATCTTTTATAAAGATTGTGTTTGATTCCTAATAGATCAAACCACTTTCCGATGATGAAATTTTCCATCGATTCAAGTGTCTGCTGATTGCTGTAATATGCCATGACAGGCGGTGCAATTATAACATTTAATCTGGAGAGCTTGAGCATATTTTCAAGTGCTATCGGACTAAACGGCAATTCTCTAGGAGCTAACAGGAGTTTTTTTTGTTCTTTGATCATAACGCCTGCTGCCCTTGTTGTGAGATTGTCTGCTATCCCAACAGCGATTTTCGCCAAAGTGTTCATGGAACAAGGAGCAACTATCAAAGCATCCAGACCGAAGCTTCCACTGGCAGGTCCTTCCCAAATAGCTTTATCATCCAATATAGAATAATCGTTCTCTTTTTCTAAAACAGTTTTTGCATTTTGGGTACATATAAGATATTTTTCAATATATTCTGGAAGGAGTTCGTATGTTTTTAGTCCCAATTGAGCTCCACTGGCTCCGCTAACGGCTACGGCTACTTTCAATTTATCACTTTTTCAATAATTTTTCATATAATTATACAACATTGTTTTTGGGAGGTTTTGGTGCAAATCAACCAATACAACGTTTCTGTTATGGAAATCGAGATAAAGAATGAAGAGGAGTTTTTGCAGTTTATCAAACCGAAAATCCCTCTATTAAAAGACTATCTGCTTCATCTCAAAGGAGACGTTTCAAGAAAAATTGAGAACTTTCTGGATATGAATAGAGTACAGTATGTCAAAAATCTTCATTTGACCCAATTGAAGCGGGTAAAGAAACAGGAATTGCCGATTGGTGTGGAAGTCTGTGACCGCGTAGTGAGAAGCGGTGAAGAGATTGTGACCCGAAATACTGTTTTGTGCTTGAAAAGAGTCAATGATGGCGCATCGATCAAAACATCAGGTAACTTTATAGCACTGGATAGTATGGATGGGACTGCAGAATGCAGTGGTAATTTTATGCTTTTCAAAAAGGGACCAAAATCGAAAATCATCTTTCACAATCATGTATTGGACAATTTTATCGATGGGTGTTTGTATAAAGTAAGCCTCGATGAAGAGGGTATAGTAATAGAAAAAATAAAGGAATGAAATGGGCATAATATTTTCTGTTATCAGCGGTAAAGGTGGAGTCGGTAAAACGACAACCTCTGCAAATTTGGCCATTGGGACGGCACTACATGGAAAAAAAACGGTAGTGGTTGACTTTGATATCGGCCAAAGAAACCTTGATATGATATTGGGGCTTGAAAACAGAGTGGTGTATGATATCACCCATGTGATGGATGAAGATGTGAAATTGCATCAAGCATTGATACCTTTTAAAAAGAGTAAAAACCTCTCCTTTTTAGCGGCCTCCCAGACAAAAGACAAAACAGTGCTTTCCAAAGAGAAAGTCCAAAAATTGTTGGAGCAGTTGAAAAAGGAGTTTGACTATATTTTTATCGATGCACCAGCTGGAATTGAGAGTGGCTTTGAACACGCTGTTCATTTTGCAGATGCGGTAATCGTTGTCGTTAACCCAGAGGTTTCTTCTATTCGAGATTCAGATAGAGCAATTGGAATAGTGGATGCGAAAAGCAAAAAGGCACAGGAAGGAAAAGAAGTTCCCAAATATCTTGTGATAAATCGGATCAATCCTGAACTTGTCCAAAAAGGTGAAATGCTCTCAAGTGAAGATATTTTGGACATTTTGGAAATTGATTTAATAGGAAAAGTTCCAGAAGATCAATATATTATCGAAGCATCCAATACAGGACATCCTGTTATATTAAACAGTGAAAGTGAAGCGGGCAAAGCCTTTGATCGGATCAGCAGAAGACTATGCGGGGAAGATGTTGCGTTTGAAGATGTGGAGACTCCTAAAAAAGGCGGTCTTTTGAAATCATTGAAAAAGATCTTCTTATGAGCTTGTTCGATTTCTTTAAGAAAAAAAAGAGTGCCCAAAAAGCAAAGGACCGCCTCAGTGTGGCGATAGCTCTGGATCGCGACAGCAACATCTACCCCCACCTTGACCAGATGAAACAAGAGATTATGGAAGTGGTCAAAAAGTATAGCCAAATCAAAGATGTAAGTATAACCAAAGACAAAGTAGGTGATAAAGATATACTCGACATTGAGATTGTTTTGGAGGAGGGTCGATAGAGAGTTCTCCTCTTTTATTTTGATTTCTAAAAAGAATTATTAATATAAATAGAGTATTCAAAAGAATTGTGCAAGAAGTTGTAATGGAGCGGGAGACGGGATTCGAACCCGCGACCCCCTCCTTGGCAAGGAGGTGCTCTAGCCTCTGAGCTACTCCCGCAATGGTGCCGGGGGTGGGACTCGAACCCACACGGGCAAATGCCCACGAGATTTTGAGTCTCGCGTGTCTACCAGTTTCACCACCCCGGCGACCATTTGGACTGAAATAATAGCGAAATAAATCTTACATTAAATTTAAACTTGAAATTTAAACTTGGGGTTGACCCCAAGTTTAATTATTCCGCTACCGCTTCTTTGAGTTTTTTACCTACTTTGAATTTTACCACTCTTGTTGCCGGAACTTTTACAACTCGGTTTGTGCCAGGAACTTTTGCTTCTCTTGCAGCTCTTTGTGCTGTAGTAAATGTACCGAACCCGATGAATGCTACTTCGTCACCTTTTTTCAAAGCATCAGTGATTACTTCCAATGCCGCATCGATCACTTTTTGTGTGTCTTTTTTGGAAAGGCCAGCTTTTTCAGCTACGATCTGTACGAACTCCGCTTTTTTCATCGCTCTTCCTTTATTATAATTTTTCATTACACTACAATTCTACAAATATTTTTTAAAAATTTCAAGGAATTTAAAGCAATTTATACGGTTTTTGTTACATTTCATGGCAAAATGTTTAATTTTATACTTTAAGTTATGATATTTTTTCTGTTTGGATTATAATTTCATTAAAAAGAAAATAAAGGATATGTGTGAAGCAAATTCTATTTCTTATCGTTGCCGTTTTATTTGTCTATTTGGGTGTATCGACTATTTTTAGTGATTTTCATTTTGTAGGCAAATTGGGTGCTACGTTTGGAAAATATAACAGATTCTATTTCGGACTCCTTTCCTATATTTACCCTTTTGTTTTTTTACTGCCATTGTGGGTTATCTACAGGCAAAAAGTTCTTGATAGGAAAAAGATTGCTTACATTATCATGGGAACATTCATTCTTTTCTTTTCGCTGGTTTTATTGCAAGCTCTTTTGTTGCCACACACATATAATGGTGCATTTGGTCGTGCAATTGTAGATATGTTAACTCCATATATTGGGAGTGTGGGAGTATGGTTGTTATTGATTGTTTTTCTTGCCATTGCATATATCGCTTTGATCAAAGACTTTTTTGAAGATTACATTGAACAAAAATTACAAACGGACAGCGCCATTTCGATACAGAAAACCGAAAGAGCAAAAAAGACAAAAAGTACGAAAAAAACAGACGTCAAAAAAGAGGAGAAGTCACTTGAAAATGTAAAACATAAAGAGACTAAAAAAAGTTCTAAGGGCGAACAAAAAAATGAAAAAGAGGAAAACACCCCCGATACCAATGTCAAGATCGTTCAGGAATTGGAAGAGAATAAAAAGCTTCTTGAAGATATTGAACTGGGCGATGGTGTCGAAAAACCGAAAGGCTTTCGACTCCCTTCAATAGATTTTTTACAAAAAGCACCAAAAACAAAAAATGAGATCAATGAAGCTGAAATCGATAAAAAAGTCAAAGAACTTATAGATAAACTCAAAAAATTTAAAATTGAGGGAGATGTTGTTCGAACATATACCGGTCCGTTGGTGACAACCTTTGAATTCAAACCAGCCCCACATATCAAAGTTTCAAAAATTTTAAATCTTGCAGATGACTTGGCAATGGCTTTGAAAGCGCAAACTATTCGTATTCAAGCACCAATTCCGGGAAAAGATGTCGTAGGAATAGAGATACCAAATAAAGAGTTCCAGACAATATATCTAAGAGAAATAATCGAGAGTGACCTTTTCAAAAAAGCAGCATCTCCGCTTACTTTGGCTTTAGGAAAAGATATTGTTGGAAAACCATTTATTACTGATCTGAAAAAACTGCCGCATCTACTGATTGCTGGTACTACGGGAAGCGGGAAGAGTGTGGGAATCAATGCTATGGTTATCAGCCTGCTTTATAGGAATGCTCCGGAGAAACTCAAACTGATGATGATCGATCCAAAGATGCTTGAATTCAGCATCTACAACGATATTCCACATCTTTTAACTCCTGTCATAACCAGTTCGAAGCAGGCAGTAGTTGCATTGAGCAATATGGTAGGAGAAATGGAGAGACGCTATCAGCTTATGAGCCAGTATAAAACAAAGAATATTGAGAGTTTTAACAAAAAGGCAAAAAAAGAGGGAATTTCTGAACTCCCATATATAGTCGTAATAATTGATGAGTTAGCTGATTTAATGATGACAAGCGGGAAAGATGTGGAGTATTCTATTGCAAGACTTGCACAGATGGCACGGGCGAGTGGGATACACTTGATTGTCGCGACACAAAGGCCAAGCGTTGACGTGGTTACAGGTCTTATCAAAGCGAATCTTCCGGCAAGAATCAGTTTTCGTGTAGGACAAAAGATAGATAGTAAAGTTATTCTTGATAGTATTGGAGCCGAATCCCTCCTTGGACGTGGTGATATGCTTTTCACGCCGCCAGGATCGGCTGGACTTATCCGGTTGCATGCGCCGTGGATCAGTGAGCAAGAGATTGAAACCATTGTTCAATATCTCAAAGAGCAACAAGAACCTGAGTATGATGAGAAGTTTTTGGCCGAGAATATTGGAAGTGGCGATTCAAGTTCAGGAAAAACAGGATCGGAGGATTTGGATGAACTGTTTGAAGAGGCAAAACAGATTGTATTAAGCGAGAGAAAAACTTCCATTAGCTATCTTCAAAGAAGGTTACAAATAGGATACAACAGGGCTGCAAGAATCGTAGAACAGTTAGAAAATATGGGAGTTCTCTCTTCGCCCAATGCGAAGGGGAATCGAGATATTTTGATTTAGTGTTACGAAAATAAACAGTAAAGAATAGCATATGATACATAATGTAACACATTTGTTTTGTGTTGAGAGATGTTTGATACAATATTTATTACAATTATAAGGAGGAACAATGGAAGAGTTCTTAAAGAAGATGGCGCAAAAGGTTGAGCATTTTGAAAAGCTCGTTGAAAAAGAGAAAGAAGAGATTCGAGCAGTTGATGCTAAGCTCAAAGAAGTAAAAGAGGAGTTGGCAAGAATCGAATCTGAAATTCTTCAGGTTTCAAGAGAGTTAAGAGAGCATGAACACAGAGTTCATGATATTTTGAACCATTTGAAACGGATTCAGCAAGCAACTTTGAAAGCTGAAACAGAGCGAGAGATTGAGATGCTCGAAAGAGATCGAGCAAGACTTATGAAAGAACTTGATCAACATAAGCAAATTATCAACGAGCTTAAAGAAAAATATGAAGATTTGACAAATAAAGAGATGAAGCTTTTGGACAAAGAGATGGAGCTAGAAGAGGAGAAGTCTCGGCTCATTCATGAAAAAGAGGTAAATCTTAAAAGACTGGAGCACATCTTGAACCAGTTCCAAAAAAGAATCGATCAATTCAGACACAACTATAATTTACGATAAGGAGAATAGATGGGATTTATTGAAGAGTATAAAAAAGCGGCTGAAGAGCGGGCAAAACTTGGTATTCCTCCAAAACCGTTGACTGCTGAGCAAGTCAATGAAGTCATCAAACTATTGAAGCAGATGCCAATCGTTGAAGAAGAGTTTTTGATGGATCTTTTGCTCAATCGCGTTCCTCCTGGCGTTGATGAAGCGGCATATGTAAAAGCGGCATTTTTGCGTGATATCGTACAAGGACATGCAAAAACAGCAGCCATCAGTCCTAAACATGCAGTTGAAATTTTAGGAACTATGCTTGGAGGATACAACGTTGGTCCTCTTGTAGAGGCTCTTGATCATGAAGATCCTGAAGTTGCGCAGGCTGCTGCCGATGCACTGAAAAAGACGCTTCTTGTATACAATGCATTCAATGATGTTGTTGAAAAGGCAAAAACGAACAAATATGCAAAAGAGGTTTTGGAGTCTTGGGCAAATGCAGAGTGGTTTTTCAGCAGAGATCCACTTCCAGAATCCATCAAAGCGGTAGTCTTCAAAGTACCTGGTGAAACAAACACAGATGATCTTTCTCCTGCAAGTGAAGCTTGGAGTAGAAGTGATATTCCGTTGCATGCACTCTCAATGCTAAAAGCAAAAATGCCGGATGCGCAAGAAACTATCAAAAAACTCAAAGAAAAAGGACTTCCTGTAGCATTTGTTGGGGATGTTGTAGGAACAGGGTCTAGCCGAAAATCTGGTATCAACTCAGTGCAGTGGTGGATCGGTGAAGATATTCCACACGTTCCAAATAAACGAACTGGTGGGATTATCATAGGTGGGATTATCGCTCCGATTTTCTTTAACACAGCAGAGGACTCTGGTGCACTTCCAATTGAAGCTCCAGTTGATAAACTTGAAACTGGTGACGTTATTGAGATCAGACCATATGAAGGAAAAATCCTTAAAAACGGTGAAGTTGTCAGTGAATTCAAACTAAAGCCAAATACGCTTCCTGATGAGTACCGAGCAGGTGGACGAATACCGATGATTATCGGGCGAGGCTTAACACGAAAAGCAAGAGCTGCGCTTGGTATGCCAGAAGAAGATTTCTTCACAAGACCAGAACAGCCAGAAGGCAAAGAGGGCGTAGGATATACATTGGCTCAAAAGATGGTAGGAAAAGCCTGTGGTATGGAAGGTGTTCGTCCAGGAATGTATGTAGAGCCTGAGACTTTAACAGTTGGTAGCCAAGATACCACTGGTGCAATGACCAGAGATGAGATTAAAGAGCTTGCAGCCCTAAGCTTTGGAGCAGATTTCGTATTGCAAAGTTTCTGTCACACAGCTGCGTATCCAAAGCCAGCTGATATTGAGCTACAACACACTCTTCCAGAATTCATTACAAGCCGAGGTGGTGTAAGCTTGAAACCAGGTGACGGGGTTATCCACTCATGGCTCAACAGAATGGTATTACCTGATACTGTTGGAACAGGTGGGGACTCTCATACACGATTTCCGATAGGTATCAGTTTCCCAGCTGGATCAGGTCTTGTGGCATTTGCAGCTGTTACTGGAACGATGCCACTGAATATGCCAGAATCTGTTCTTGTTCGATTTAAAGGTGAGCTTCAACCTGGAATTACTTTAAGAGACCTTGTAAATGCTATTCCATACTATGCAATTAAACAAGGTCTATTGACTGTAGAGAAGAAGGGTAAGAAAAACATCTTTGCAGGAAGGATCCTAGAGATCGAGGGACTTCCTTTCTTGAAAGTTGAGCAGGCATTTGAACTCAGTGATGCAAGTGCTGAACGAAGTGCAGCAGCATGTACGGTACAACTGGATGAAGAGCCGGTGATTGAATATATCAAATCAAATATTGTTTTGATCGAGAAAATGATCGATGCGGGATATCAAGATGCAAAAACCCTTGAGAGACGTAAGAAGAAAATGGAAGAGTGGCTTAAAAACCCAACCCTTATGAAAGCGGACAAAAATGCAGAGTATGCTGCAGTGATCGAAATCGATCTTAATGAAATCACTGAGCCAATCGTTGCGTGTCCAAACGATCCGGATGATGTGGCAACAATTTCTGAAGTACTTGCCGATCCAAACAGGCCACACAAAATCGATGAAGTCTTTGTTGGAAGCTGTATGACAAATATTGGTCATTATCGAGCTTTAGGAGAGATTTTAAAAGGTGAAGGTCAGGTGCCAACAAGACTTTGGATTGCACCTCCGACAAAAATGGATGAGGAAGAGCTTATCGAAGAAGGATACTACTCAATCTTTGGAACAGCGGGTGCACGAACAGAGCTTCCTGGATGTAGTTTGTGTATGGGGAACCAGGCACGAGTTCGAGATGGAGCAACTGTATTTAGTACAAGTACAAGAAACTTTGACAACCGAATGGGTAAAGATGCAAAAGTGTATCTAGGAAGTGCAGAACTCGCAGCAGTAACTGCAATGCTTGGTCGCATTCCAACCAAAGAGGAGTATTTGGATATCGTGACCAAAAAACTAGCCGGTAAAGAGGAGAATGTTTACAGATATCTCAACTTTAATGAACTTGATCAAGATATGCTTGAAGAGATGATTCACAAATATCTCTAATTCTTCGCCGCCTTTTGGCGGCAAAAACTACTCATAAATCACGTCATACGCTGGATCGATTTTGTATATGAACAAAGATGGATCAATCTGTATATTTTGCTTTGGATCGATGAATTGTATGCTAACACGATTTCCAAGATTATCTGTATACTCTATTTTATAAAGTTTGGAATTTTCCAACAAAAGAGTAAAATTTTTGTTTTTATAGACCCCTTCATATCGATTTTTTGAAATCTTTTTTGCATTTTGCAACATTGTATCAAGTGAGAGTGTGTTACCGAGCCGTTTTATAACTGCCTGTTCAATTTCTGGTTCTATAATAACAGCTTTTTTACCGTTTATATAAATCTTTTTTTGGATTGGTGATTCATATTTCCAATAAATATGGTTTGGTGCTTTATACACCACTTCACCTTCATAGGTGATTGTTTTGTTTTGATCATTTGTAATTTGTTGGATAAAATGGCTTTGAAGAGATTCTATCTTGATATCTGCCACAATAGAGATTGCTGAAACAAAAATAATGAGCAATTTTTTCATACTATTCCTTCAGGTTTATTAATTTGTGATAAAATGACACAACGATTTTAAAAAGGAACGCATCGATGATCAAAGGTGTTGTAAATAAGATTTTTGGTACGAAAAATGATCGTGAAATTAAACGATACCAAAAAAGAGTTGCCAAAATCAATGCACTTGAACCAAAATATGAAAAACTAACGGACGAAGAACTCAAAAAAGCTTTCAATGAACTCAGGCAAAAGGTAAAATCGGGCCAAATGAGTATGGACGAAGCGTTAGAGGACTCTTTTGCCATTACACGAGAAGCGAGTAAGCGAGTCCTTGGTATGCGCCATTATGATGTACAGCTAATCGGTGGAATGGTATTGCATGAGGGAAAAATTGCCGAGATGAAAACAGGAGAGGGAAAAACACTCGTTGCCACTCTTGCCGTTGCCCTCAATGCAATGACAGATGAAGGGGTCCACGTAGTAACCGTCAATGACTATCTGGCGAAACGCGACGCAACGGAAATGGGAAAGCTTTACGAATTTTTGGGTTATTCCACGGGGTGTATTACTTCAGAGATACAAGATGACCAAGAGAGAAAAAAGCAGTATCAGTGTGACATCACCTATGGAACCAACAATGAGTTTGGGTTTGATTATTTGCGGGACAATATGAAATACTCACTCGATGAGATTGTTCAAAGAGGACACAATTTTGCGATAGTAGATGAAGTGGACTCCATTTTGATCGACGAGGCAAGAACACCGCTTATCATTTCGGGCCCAACCAATAGAAAACTTGATAATTATGTGAAAGCTGATCAGATCGCCAAACAACTAGAAAAAGATAAACACTTTACCGTTGATGAAAAAGATCGAGTGATTTTATTGACGCAAGAGGGTATTGCAAAAGCTGAAGAGCTTTTTGGTGTGGAAAATCTTTACAGTCTCGAAAACGCTATTTTGGCACACCATCTGGATCAAGCTTTAAAAGCCAACTATCTTTTTCAAAAAGATGTTGATTATGTTGTGAGAGATGGTGAAGTCATCATTGTAGATGAATTTACTGGAAGACTGAGTGAAGGGAGACGATTTAGCGAAGGATTGCACCAAGCTCTTGAGGCGAAAGAGGGCGTTCCCATTCAAGAAGAGAGTCAGACTTTGGCCGATATCACGTTCCAAAACTATTTTCGCCTGTATAAAAAACTAGCCGGTATGACAGGAACCGCACAGACAGAAGCGACTGAGTTCGCAGAAATCTATGGGCTTGAAGTTATATCGATTCCTACCAATAGACCTGTGATTCGAAAAGATCTTGATGATCTCATTTTCAAAACGGAGAAAGAGAAGTTTGATGCGGTCGTTAAAAAGATAAAAGAGTTGCATCAAAAAGGGCAGCCTGTTCTTGTTGGAACAACTTCGATTGAGAAAAATGAGCTTTTGCACAAGCTACTGAAAAAAGAGAAAATTCCTCATGCGGTGCTCAATGCAAAACATCATGAGAAAGAGGCGGAAATCATTGCCCAAGCCGGTCGAAAAGGCGCAGTAACCGTTGCTACCAATATGGCTGGACGTGGGGTTGATATCAAAATCGATGATGAAGTGAGGGAACTTGGCGGTCTTTTTATTTTAGGAACCGAACGCCATGAGAGCAGACGGATTGATAATCAGCTCAGAGGTCGTGCAGGACGTCAAGGAGATCCGGGTGCCAGCCAATTTTTCTTGAGTCTTGAAGATAATCTTCTTCGCATCTTTGGAGGAGATCGAATCAAAAATATCATGAACCGTTTGGGGATTGAAGAGGGTGAGCATATTGAATCCAAAATGGTAACCCGTGCAGTAGAAAAGGCACAAAAACGGGTCGAGAATATGCATTTTGAGTCTCGAAAACATATTTTGGAATATGATGATGTGGCAAACGAGCAGCGAAAAACGATCTACAAGTTTCGTCAAGAGCTTTTGAATCCTGACTACGATATAGCTTCTAAGATTAAAGAGAATAGGGCGGAAGTAGTCGAAGAGCTTTTATCTGTAAGTGAAATTTTTCCTGAGACTCCGAAAGATGATTTTAATCTTGAAAAACTGTCGAAGGTTATCCAAGAGGAACTCGGAACGAAAATTGGTGTTGAGGAAATGAAAGACAAAGAGTATGATGAGCTTAAAAATTTCTTGATAGAGCGTCTTGAAAAAGAGTATGAAGAGAAGATGGGCCAGCTTGAAGAGCAGCAAAGAAGGGAAATTGAGAGAATTCTCTATCTCCAAGTCCTCGACAATGCTTGGCGAGAGCATCTGTACCAGATGGATATTTTAAAAACGGGAATTGGTCTGAGAGGATACAATCAAAAAGATCCTCTTGTTGAATATAAGAAAGAGTCATTCAATCTTTTTATGGAGCTTGTCAACAGAATCAAAAAAGAGGCTATAAAAACGCTTCATCTCATTGAATTGAGAAACGAACAAGAGGAAGAAGAGATACGAAGACTTGAAGAAGAGCTTGCTAAAATGGAAGCACAAATTGCACAAGAAGCTGTCATGCAACATGGAGAAGAGGTAAAGACAGAGCCGGTTGTTACAAAGAAAAAGCCAGCGAGAAATGAACCGTGTCCTTGTGGAAGCGGGAAAAAATATAAGCATTGCTGTGGCAAGAGTGGTCCTAAAAAAGGTATTTTAGCTGCAGCAAATGGATAAACGTTTTGTCAACTATATAGTCCGAAGATATCTACGGTTTGATAAAGAGCAGCCGTTTATTTTTCTTTCTGCTCTTCTTGCATTTTTAGGCATAGCAATAGGCGTCATGGTCCTCATTGTGGCTATGGGTATTATGAATGGAATGGATAAAGAGTTTGAAAAAAAGCTCTTTACTATGAATTATCCCCTCACTATTCTCCCCAAATTCAGCTTAAAAATCGATGAAACAGTTGTACAACAGTTGCATGACAGATTTCCGAATCTCTTGATGAGTCCTTATGTAACGGCCCAAGTTATTTATAAAAAAGGCAATAACTTGGAAGGCGGAGTCATTTTTGGAGTCGATTTTGACAAAGAGCGCCAAATAAATGATGTTTTGAAACAATTTGTCAAGCAACCACCAAAAAAATATGAGATTATTGTCGGGAAAGAGCTATATAAAGAGTTTTATCTCACTCCAAATGAGAAAATTTTTGTTATTTTTCCCAAAAGTGAGCCCAGCGGATTTTCTGTAACGCCGATTTTCAAGCGTTTTAGGGTAAAAGGGTATTTTCATTCGGGTTTGATTGCATACGATAAAGCCTACTCCTATACAACGCTGGAATCGTTACGAAAAATTCTCCATATGAAAAAGAGCGATTTTAGCGGTATCCATATCTACTCTTCTCATCCAAGAGTGGACAAGAAAGAACTCGAATTATTTTTGGGGGATGCATACTCGGTTATAGGATGGTGGCAACTGAACGGAAATTTCTTTTCGGCCCTCGCTATGGAAAAGCGTGCATTGTTTATCGTTCTTATGCTCATTATTCTTGTAGCGTCACTCAACATTGTCAGTTCTCTTTTGATGATGGTAATGAATAGAAGAAAAGAGATAGCGTTACAACTCTCTTTGGGCGCTACGCCAAAAGAGATTGAATCGATTTTTTTTAGACTCGGTTCTATAATAGGAGGATTCGGTATCGTTACAGGTGCTATTCTGGGACTTATTGGAATTTATATTTTGAGCCATTTTGATATTATTCATCTTCCGGCTGATGTCTATGGAACTTCTAGACTTCCGATTGATTTGAGCATTGTTGATTTTTTTTCTGTTATCGCAGGAGCTATCTGTATAACTATCATATCTTCGATCTATCCTGCTAAAAAATCTGTAAAAATCAATATCATTGATGTCTTACGAAATGAGTAGCTAATCAAAGAGTTTGAACGGCAAAAGTAGTGTTCTTTTGATAATATTGAGCGGTGCGTGCAGCGTATCTTTTAATGTTTGGGTTTTGATCTTTGGATTGTCCAGATCGCCTGTGATTTTAATGGTAGTAGAGACACTTCCGTCTTTCCCAAGCAATATATATCCTGCTACGGGGATTTTATTTACAATGTTTGTAACGGATTTCAAAGTTTTTAATTGTAAAACCATGCCAATCTTATTTGCTTTGAGATCAATGATACCTTCTCCGTCAAACGTAGTCGAATTTGAAACAAGATGAAGTTTTTTGATGTATAACAGATCTTTTGAATAGATAAAATTGACATAACCATTTTTTATAAAGAGCCCTTTTGTACTAAATCCAGGATTTTGAAATGTGATGAGAGCGGGGACAGAATTGATAAAAGCAAAAAGATTGTTAAATGCTTTGAGATTTTTAATGTAGGCTCTTTGAATGAGAAAGTGACCTTTTATTTTATTTAAAGGTCCGCGTAATGTAAGTTCATATTCTCCTTGAGACAGAAATTTCATTCCAAAAAGTTTATGGAGTATTTCATCGTGCATAGTTTTTATGGAAAGATTGAAATGATTGTTTTGATAGACAAGTGCATATCGAGTAGGTCCATAATTGCCAGTAAAATGAATCTTTTTCCGATATATCAGATGACCAAATTCGATAGGAAGAATTCTTTTTTTATAAAGAATTTTGGTATTGAATAGTTTCAAAGAGGCTCGAATATCATTGAAGGATGGCTGATTTATCTCTTTTTTCTTTTCAAAAAGTAGATCGAGTCGGAGATCGAGGTTTTTAAGTGATCCATCGATTTTTTTATTTTTGAAAGAGAGTGATATTTTGTGATTGATGTTTATGCTCAATCCCGCATTTCCAACCCTGCCACGGATGAAAAAGTGATCGATGTTTTTCCCATTTTCATAAAAAATACTATTTTTTTTCACCAATTTTGCTTCAAATCGAACGGGTTCGTCGATCGTGATTTTCGTCCATCCTCTTTGTGGATCTATTTTTTGAAGGATTGGCGAATAGGGCTTTATGAGGGTAAGGTCATTCATTTGCACCATAGTATGTCTGTAAAAATAGATGTCCGTATTGAATTTTTTCAAATGTGCTTTGGCGCGTTTGAGATCCAATAGAAGTTCTTCGGTAAGGTTGTCGGCCATAAGGATAATTTGATTTTTTTTCTTGATAGAAACTTCCGCTTCGTTCAAATTGAGTTTGGCATATTCCTTATAAAGATCGATTGTTCCATGGATCTTTGCTTGTACTATAGGTGTAAGTGAGACAAGGGAAGGATGAATGGTGATCAGTTTGTTGTGCAAACTGAAATTTGCAGTGTGTAAAAACAGATCAAAGTTTTGAATATGAATTAAAGAGTTTTTCGTTGTGAACGATCCTTGTATATCTGTAGAGTAGTCATGAAAATAGAGTTTTATCTCTACTTTGCTATCCAAAACTCCTTTTTTATGAATAATAGGGACATGGACATTGTATGAAACAAGGACTTTTTTTATCTCTTTATCAAACTTTGTCTTCATCTTGATAAATATATCAATATAACTACCGGTTTTTCCAAGATGATATATCGTGACTTTTGAACCTTGTAAGGATCTTTTTTGAAATGTGGGTTTATGCAATGTAAAATAGAGATTGTTGTTTTTATAATCAAGTATGATTTTTTTGACAAGTACCGGTTTAATGCCTTTTTGAAAATCAATGATGCCATTGTAGGCTACTGCTCTGCCTTGAAAAAGATTTGGATCGAACCCTTTTTTCAAATCTATTATACCTTTGAAAAATTCCAGGCGATATTTTTGAGCACGTATCTTTTTGCAACTCCACGCTTCGATCTCTTTGTTCACGGGGATTTGCGCAAAAAGATTCTGTAGTTGTCTATTCGTAAAAGGTTTGCTTTTAAGATATATTTTTATAATATCACCAATTTTTGAAAGATGTAGATTTCCTTCGATATTATGTGTATTGAATCTACCTTTGAAGAGAAAATCTTTCGTTGTTGCAATAGCCCGCCCTTGGATTGCTGTTTTATATTTTTGGAAAACAAGGCGTTTGATGTTTGCATATATTCTGTTTTTATCATATTTCAATGTGGTGTCAAGTTTAAATTTTGGTGTGATAAGGGTAAAAAGATTGTGAGCAAAATAGAATTGTATCTTTTGTTTGTGAAGTACAAGTGCTTCTAATTCGATATATTCAAAATATTTGGGGATAAGATTAATGAGATAGAGATTTTTTTTGATGCTTTGAAGAGAAACGTTTGTTTTTGATCGTTCGTCGGATACAAATTCAATTTTTTGGGCTTTGAGAATCAGTTTTTTATCCAGTTTCAGATACAATTTCTTTATATGAACCGGATGGAGATCGAGACGCTCAATATAGATCCCTTTTTTAAGAAAAAAGTAGGTACCTCCTAAAAGGATTAGAGTGGCAAAAAGAGTGCTTAATATTACTTTTGTTATTGTCGAGCTTGTTTTAGTGAGCATTATTGTGTTTCTTTATTATTTTGCAAAGCCTGTGCATATTGAAAGTTCTCAAATACGAATTCCTCCGGGCAATGTGGCTACAACTATATTATATCTAAACAAAGCTATTGTACCCGTAACAAAATTGGATGCGTTAGTGATACGATATTTTGGTTATCCCCAAAAGGGGTGGATTGATATAAAACAGACACATCTTTCAAGACTCGATTTTCTTTATAGACTAACAACATCAAAAGCTGCTCTCTTTTCTGTAAAAGTGATACCAGGAGAAACAACTATTTGGTTTTTTCACCTTTTATCTAATAGGTATAGCTATGATGAAAAAATGTTACAAAAAGTCTATAACAAAGTTGCTCCCTATCCAGAAGGAGTCCTTTTTGCCGATACCTACTATCTGCCGAAAGGGATCGATGAAGAGCATCTTGTGCGTTATCTTGTGCGATATGGACTGAAAAAACATCGAAATATTTCGATGAAAGTTTTTGGGAAATTTGATCAAAAACAGTGGTTCGAAAAAGTGGTAACAATAGCTTCAATAATACAAAAAGAGGCTGCCAACAGGGAAGAGATGCCTATAATTGCCTCTGTTATATATAATAGATTGAGAAAAAAGATGCCGCTTCAAATGGATGGTGCACTTAATTACGGTATCTACTCTCATGTAAAAGTAACGCATCAAAGAATTGCAACCGATACAACGAAATTCAATACATATAAAAATGTGGGGTTGCCGCCTTATCCTGTTTGTATAGTCGGATTGGATGTGATAAAAGCTGCACTCAAACCTGCCAAGACCGATTATCTCTATTTTGTCAAAGGCAAGAATGGAAAGCATCTTTTTTCAAGAAGTTATAAAAACCATTTGAAGCATATACAGAATGTGAAAAAAAGAAACAGATAGACTCCTTTATTTCTATGTCTCCTACAATTTGATGATTCTTATAAGAAGAAGTTGTTACTATTATAGAGTAAATAAATAAAAAAAGAGGAGAAGAAATGAGCAAGGCAAAAATCGTTTGGACAAAAATAGATGAAGCGCCAGCGCTTGCAACATATTCACTACTGCCTATCGTAAAGGCTTTTACAAAAGATTCCGGTGTTGATATCGAGCTTCGAGATATTTCACTGGCAGGAAGGGTGATCGCTGAATTTAGCGATAGACTTCCAGAAGATAAAAAGCAGGCTGATGAACTTGCATATCTTGGTGAACTCGTACTTAAGCCAGAAGCTAATATTATTAAACTTCCTAATATTTCTGCTTCTATTCCACAACTTGTAGCAACTATTAAAGAACTTCAGTCTCAAGGATATGATATTCCAGATTTTCCTGAAGAGCCTAAAACGGCTGAAGAGGTAGAACTGAGAAATCGTTTCGCAAAACTTTTGGGATCTGCGGTAAACCCGGTTCTCAGACAAGGAAACTCTGACAGACGTCTCAGCAAAGCGGTCAAAGAGTATGCGAAAAAATTCCCACATAAAATGAGACCAGTAAGTCCGGATAGCAAAAGCTATGTAGCACATATGGACAAAAACGACTTTTATCAAAATGAACAATCTTTCATCAGCGATAAAGATCAAACAGTCAAACTTGTTTTCGAAGGAAAAGATGGAAAAACTGAAGTACTAAAAGAGGTGGAAGTTAAAAAAGGTGAAGTATTTAGTGCAGCTTCACTGAATAGAAAAACATTGAGAGAATTTTATGAGTGTGTAATTAATGATGCAAAAGAGAAAGATATTCTCTTTTCATTGCATGTAAAAGCTACAATGATGAAAGTATCAGATCCTGTGCTATTTGGTGATGCGATTCGAGTCTATTTTAAAGAACTTTTTGATGAGTTTGGAAAAGAGCTTGAAGAGATCGGATTTAATCCAAACAACGGTCTTGTTGATCTTGAAAACAAACTCTCCAAACTTCCTGAAGGTGTACAAAAAGATATCAAAGATAAAATCCAAGAGATTCTACAAAAAAATGCCAGAATGTATATGGTTGATAGTGATGCGGGAATCACCAACCTCCACGCTCCAAACGATGTGATTATCGATGCATCCATTCCAGCAGTTATCAAGAACGGACTTCAAGGCTGGGGACCGGATGGCAATACAGCCGATACAGTAATCACTGTGCCAGACAGAACCTATGCGAGAATGTATAAAGAAATTGTGTCTGACATTGTTAAAAATGGACAATTTGATCCTGCAAAAGTTGGAACTGTACAAAATATTGGTCTTATGGCGAAAAAAGCAGAAGAGTATGGAAGCCACGATAAGACTTTCTTCCCACCTGAAGATGGATACATCAAAACTATCGATGAAGATGGTAATACGTTGATGTGTCATGAAGTGGAAGAAGGAGATATCTGGAGAGCATACAGTGCAAAAGATGAGGCGATTGTCGACTGGGCCAAATTGGCTGTAAGACGAGCAAAAGAGAGCGGATATCCGATAGTTTTCTGGCTTGACAGCAACAGAGCGCACGATGCGAACTTGATCAAAAAAGTGGTTAGTGTATTGAAAGATGAAGATTTAAATGGTGTGGAATTCCATATTATGGCTCCAGAAAAAGCGATGCGATATACGCTTAGAAGATTTAGAGCTGGACTAGGAACTATCAGTGTAACTGGAAATGTTTTAAGAGATTACTTAACTGACCTTTTCCCAATTATCGAAGTTGGTACCAGTGCAAGAACTCTTTCAATCGTTCCACTTCTAGCTGGTGGTGGTGTATTTGAAACTGGAGCTGGTGGTAGTGCACCAAAACATGTTGAGCAATTCTTGAAAGAGGGTCATCTCAGATGGGACAGCCTTGGTGAATTTATGGCGTTAGTTGAATCACTCAAACTTGCAGTGAAACAAGGAGCAAGTGAGAAAACAACAATCATTGCTGATGCACTCGATAGAGCCGTTGGAAAATATCTCAATAATGACAAAACTCCAAAACGAAAAGTTGGCGAGCTTGATAACAGAGGAAGTCACTATTATCTAGCGACATACTGGGCAGAAGAGCTTGCGACATGTGGAGATAGTGAGCTTGAAGCAAAATTTGCTCCAGTTGCTGAAAAATTAAAAGCAAATGAAGAGCAAATCCTTTCTGAGATTAAAGCAGCAGAAGGCAAGCCAACCGATATAGGTGGTTACTATCATCCAGACGATGCAAAAGCTGAAGCTGCAATGAGACCAAGCAAAATTTTCAATGAAATTATCGACAATATTTAATCATCAGAGGCTTTTGGCCTCTGAAACTAAAGGAGTGTGAATGGCTAAAAGTTCAAAAGTATCTATTGTTGGTGCTGGTGGAAATGTAGGGAGCATCGTAGCGTATTCAGTTGCAATGCAAGGTCTTGCACATGAAGTAATTTTAGTAGATAGAGACAAAGATAGAGCGGAAGGAAAAGCGCTTGATATGAATCAGGCAGCAGCTGCTATGAGAACCCACTCAATAGTTCGAGCTGCAAAAGATTATAGCGACATTGAGGGAAGCAAAGTTGTTGTTATTACGGCAGGATTCCCTAGAAAACCAGGAATGAGCAGAGACGATCTACTGTTTGCAAATGCCGATATTGTAAGCGAAGTAGTAGAAAACGTTGTAAAGCATGCTCCCGATTCAATTATTATCGTTGTAACAAATCCACTCGATACAATGACCTATGTTGCATTAAAAAAGAGTGGCTTTCCAAAAAATAGAGTTATTGGAATGGCTGGGATTTTGGATGGTGCAAGGATGACGCACTTCATATATGAAAAACTTGGATTTGGTGCTGGTCAAATTCGTGCAACTGTCATTGGAGGGCACGGAGACTATATGGTTCCTCTTCCAAGATATTCTACAGTCGCAGGCATTCCAATAACTGACCTTTTAACACCAATTGAGCTTGAAGAGGTTGTAGAGGCAACGAAAAAGGGTGGGGCACAAATTGTACAGCTGATGGGAACGAGTGCCTATTTTGCCCCTGGAAAAGCGACTGCAATTATGGTGGAAGCTATTTTGCAAGATTCTAAAAAAATTTACCCTTGTTCAACTTTGCTTGAGGGTGAGTATGGCGTACATGGTATACCAAATGGTGTGCCAGTAACTCTTGGCGCAAATGGTGTTGAAGAAATTATCGAGCTTCAACTCACACCACGTGAGAAAAAAGAGTTTCAACGAAGTGTCGATTCAGTCAAAGAGCTTATAGATGTGCTTGAAAACCAAAACTATTTTGGAGATAAATGATGCGTACAGTTGCATATGAAGATATTGTAAAAGCGATACGAGATACCATTATCTATTCAACGACGCATCTTAGTGAAGATATGCACAAAGCTTTACAAGAAGCTCTTGAAAAAGAAGAGAGCTTGGTGAGTAAAGCTGTCTTGGAACAGCTTTTAGAAAATGCCGAAATAGCAGCAAAAGAGAACAAGCCACTTTGCCAAGATACAGGACTTGCCATCTTTTTTGTCAAAATGGGTGAAGATGTACGAGTTGAGGGTGGCAGCCTCAAAGATGCGATTTTTGAAGGAACGAAAAAGGGGTATGAAGAGGGATACCTGAGAGCTTCAACGTGTGACTGTTTTACAAGAGCAAATCTCAAAGACAAAATTGGTTACAACCTGCCTCCTGTTATCTATTTTGATATTGTTCCAGGGGATAAAATCGAGATTGAGTTTGCGGCAAAAGGCGGTGGAAGTGAAAATGGAAGCCGGGCTAGAGTTTTGGCTCCTGCACAGGGAAAAGAAGGCATCAAAGAGTTTGTCAAACAAGTTGTCAGTGATGCTGGACCAAATGTGTGTCCTCCGATTGTTGTAGGTGTGGGAATAGGAGGTAGCTTTGATTATGCAGCGGTAATGAGCAAACACGCACTTTTCCGTGATATTGGAACACCAAATCCAGATCCAGAGCTTGATGCATTCGAAAAAGAGATTTTGGAAGAGCTCAATAAACTCGGAATTGGTGCTATGGGTATGGGCGGTACACAAACAGCTTTGGCTGTTCATATCGAAACATATAAACCGGGTCGTATGTGTCATATTGCTTCACTACCTGTCGCGGTTAACATTCAGTGTCACAGTTCTCGACATGCACATATAACCATTTAAGGATGAGCAATGGCAGAGTATAAACTAAAGACACCATTGAGTGATGAAGATGTTGAAAAACTAAAGGCCGGAGATATTGTATATCTTACAGGAACACTCTACACTGCGAGAGATGCAGCGCATAAAAGACTTGTTGATCTGATTTTTGAAGGGAAAGAGCTTCCTTTTGATCTGCACGGTGCAGTGATCTACTATGTCGGTCCAACTCCTCCGAAACCGGGAGAAGTTATCGGAAGTGCAGGACCTACTACAAGTTACAGAATGGACAGTTATGCACCTATTTTAATAGAACATGGCCTTAAAGGAATGATAGGCAAGGGAAAAAGGAATGATGCTGTAAAAGAGGCTTGTAAAAAGCATAAAGCAGTTTACTTCGGTGCAGTCGGTGGTGCAGGAGCACTTTTGGCTAAACGGATTAAAGATGCTGAAGTCATAGCCTATCCTGAACTAGGACCAGAGGCAGTACGTCGAATTGTAGTTGAAGATTTTCCTGTTGTCGTAGTCAATGATACCTATGGAAACGACCTATATGAAGAGGGTCGAAAACAGTGGGCAAAAGTTTAAGAAAGGAGTTTTAAATGAATATACATGAATATCAAGCAAAAGAGATTTTTCGTGAATATGGCGTACCGGTTCCAAGAGGCGAGGTAGCGTTTACTGGACCAGAAGCGAGAGAAGTTGCTCAATGCCTCGGTGGCGATCTCTGGGTTGTAAAAGCGCAAATCCATGCAGGAGGACGAGGAAAGGCAGGTGGTGTTAAGCTTGCTAGAAGCCTTGATGAAGTGGAAAAAATTGCCGAAGAGATGCTTGGTATGACATTGGTGACACACCAAACAGGACCTGAAGGCAAAAAAGTAGAAAAAGTGTATGTAGAAGAGGGTGCAGATATCCAAAAAGAGTACTATCTTGGAATGGTACTTGATAGAAGCTCAGAGATGCCTGTTATGATGGCCTCGACTGAGGGCGGTATGGAGATTGAAGAGGTAGCTGCCAAAACTCCAGAAAAAATTATCAAAGTTGCAATCGATCCAACTATCGGTTTTCAAGGATTTCATGGAAGAAAACTGGCTTTTGGTCTGGGTCTAGCAAAAGAGGAGATTCGACCTTTTATACAGTTTGCTGAAGCGCTCTATAAAGTTTATATGGATAAAGATGCAAACTTGATCGAGATCAATCCATTGATCAAAACAGGAGATGGACGATTCCTGGCTCTTGATGCAAAGATGGGATTTGATGACAACGCACTTTATAAACATCCAGATATTCATGAGATGAGAGATTTGAGCGAAGAGGATCCTGTAGAAGTAGAAGCAGCGAAGTATGGTCTAAGCTATGTGAACTTGGATGGAAATGTTGGTTGTATGGTAAACGGTGCAGGGCTTGCGATGGCAACTATGGATATTATCAAGCATGAAGGCGGAGAGCCTGCAAACTTTTTGGATGTGGGTGGTGGCGCAAATCCTGATACCGTTGCAAAAGGATTTGAGCTTATTTTAAGTGATGAGAATGTTAAAAGTATCTTTGTTAATATCTTTGGGGGTATCGTTCGATGTGACCGAATTGCAAATGGAATCTTGCAGGCTACCAAACAAGTAGAAGTCAACGTACCAGTTGTTGTTCGACTCGATGGAACAAATGCTGAGCAAGCCGCTGAAATTTTGAAAAACGCAAATATAAAAAACATTATCCCTGCTACAGATTTGGCTGATGGTGCAAGAAAAGCAGTAGCTGCAGCGAAAGGAGAACTGTAATGAGTATTTTGGTCAATAAAGATACAAAAGTAATTGTGCAAGGTTTTACTGGAAAAGAGGGAACGTTTCATAGCGAGCAGTGTATAGAGTATGGGACACAGATTGTAGGAGGTGTTACACCTGGTAAAGGTGGTCAGACACATCTTGATAGACCAGTGTTTAATACTGTAAAAGAGGCAGTTGATGCAACTGGGGCAACTGTCAGTATGATTTTTGTTCCGCCTGCCTTTACTGCAGATGCCGTAATGGAAGCAGCAGATGCTGGGATTGAATTGGCCGTTATCATTACTGAAGGAGCTCCAGTTAAAGATATGATGTATGCAAAGATGTATGCAACAAAAAAAGGAATGAAGACAATTGGACCAAACTGTCCTGGAATCATTACTGCTGAAGAGTGCAAGATAGGTATCATGCCAGGATTTATCTTCAAAAAAGGACCAGTGGGACTCATTTCCAAGTCAGGTACACTGACGTATGAGGCGAGTAACCAGGTTGTAAAAGAGGGACTTGGAATTACAACAGCTGTTGGTATCGGAGGAGACCCAATTATCGGTTTAAGTTACAAACAACTCCTTCCTATGTTTGAAGCGGATCCTGAAACGGAAGCGATTGTTATGATAGGTGAAATTGGTGGAACGTTAGAAATAGAGGCTGCTGAATTTATCAAAGAAAATATTACAAAACCGGTTGTAGCCTTTATTGCAGGCCAAACTGCTCCAAAAGGCAAACGAATGGGGCATGCCGGAGCGATAATCAGTGGTGGTCAAGGAACGGCACAGGAAAAAATGGATGCACTTGCCGCAGCTGGTGTACATGTTGTGAAATCTCCTGCAGATATTGGCAAAACAGTTGCAAAGGCACTTGGTAAATAATGAGAAAAAGCTTTTCTGTAGCAAATATTAGATGTGAAGGGTGCGCAAATAGTATCAAAAAAGCGCTTTCTCCATATTTTGGCTTTGTAGATGTAGATCTGACAAAAGAGCCTCGAATTGTAACAGTTGAGTTACAAAATGAGGAAGATGAAAAAAAATTCAAAGAGATATTAATAGGTCTAGGTTATCCTTTATATGACCAGGACTTATCCACCATGGATAAATTGGGCCTAAAAACAAAAAGCTTTGTTAGTTGTGCTGTAGGCAAATTTACTTTAGATAAAGGAGAATGAAATGGGATTGATAAAAGCCCCTGAAAACACACCTGTATGGGTAGAAGAAAACAACTGTAAGGCGTGTGACCTTTGTGTTGCGTACTGCCCTGCAGGTGTTTTGGCAATGGTTCCTGAACCGAAAACGATTCTTGGTGCTATGGTAAAGGTTGTTTATCCAGATAGCTGTATCGGTTGTAACGACTGTGAACTTGAGTGTCCGGATTTTGCAATCATGGTAGCTGACCGAAAAGAGTATAAATTTGCAAAACTCAGCAAAGAAGCAAAAGAGCGAGCCGAAGCAATTAAGAAAAATCACTATATGGCTCGTGAAGAAGATATTAAAGCACTTTGTGCGTAAGGAGAGGTAATGGCAAGAGAAGTAATATCTAGTGGTAACGAATTGGCTGCAAAAGCGGCAATTGATGCAGGCTGTAGATTTTTTGGAGGATATCCGATTACACCTTCGAGTGAAGTTGCACATGAGATGAGTGTATTGCTTCCAAAAGTTGGTGGAAAGTTTATCCAAATGGAAGATGAGATCGGTGGTATTGCTGTTGCACTTGGTGCTAGCATGAGTGGTGTAAAGTCTATGACAAATACTTCAGGTCCCGGTATCAGCCTCAAAGCTGAGCAGATTGGTCTTGGGTTCATGACCGAGACTCCGCTTGTAATCACTAATGTTATGCGCGGTGGTCCATCGACTGGTCTCCCTACACGTGTACAGCAAGGTGATATCAACCAGGCAAAATCACCAACGCATGGTGATTATAAATCTATCACTTTTTGTCCTGGAAGTCTTGAAGAGTGCTACACAGAAGTCGTTCGAGCTTTCAATGTAGCTGAAGAGCTTATGACTCCGGTATTTGTTCTTTTGGATGAAACACTTGGACACATGCACGGAAAAGCTGTTTTGCCTAATCTTGAAGAGGTACAAGCATCCATTGTAAATCGCGCCAAACCTGATCCATCTATTCCAAAAGAGGAATTCAAACCATTTGATGTGCCTCAGGATAAACCAGCAGTCATTCCACCAATGTTCCAAGGATATAGATTCCATTTGACTGGACTTCATCATGGACCTACAGGATTTCCAACAGAAGATGCCGAAATTTGTCAAAACTTGATTGAGAGACTTCATAGAAAGATAGATTCTCGAAGAAAAGATCTTCTTGATAGCTATGAAGAGTATATGCTTGATGATGCTGAGTGGCTTATTGTTGCGTACGGAAGCGTTAGCAGAAGTGCAAGAGAAGCGATTAACCGCCTAAGAGAGCAAGGTGTAAAAATTGGTATGTTTCGACCAATTACACTTTGGCCAAGTCCAGAAGAGAAGATGAAAGAGATTGGCGAGAGGTTTCCAGCAGAGAAAATCTTGATGCCAGAACTTAATATGGGTCAATATATCGATGAAGTCGAACGAGTTATGAAAAAGCGACCTGTGGCTCTCAACAAAGCGAACGGTCGACCAATCAGTCCAGCTGAAATCATAGAAAAACTCAAAGCAATGGGTATATAAGGGGGAGAATATGGCTTTTAATTACAATGAATATTTACGAACGGACAAGATGCCAACGCTTTGGTGTTGGGGATGTGGCGATGGAATTATTCTTAAAGCAGTTATCCGAGCGATTGACAGCCTTGGTTGGAATATGGATGATGTATGTGTGGTTTCTGGGATTGGATGTAGTGGACGATTTAGCTCATATCTCAATTGTAATACAGTGCACACCACACACGGACGGACTGTTGCCTATGCGACGGGGATCAAGTTAGCTAATCCTGATAAACACGTTATTGTAGTAGCAGGTGATGGTGACGGGCTTGCAATCGGTGGGAACCATACAATACATGGATGTAGAAGAAATATCGATCTTAATTTCATTTTGATCAATAACTTCATCTATGGTCTGACAAACTCACAAGTAAGTCCTACAACACCAAAAGGAATGTGGGCTGTTACTACTCAATATGGGAACGTTGATCCAACATTTGATGCGTGTGAACTTGCGAAAGGTGCGGGGGCTACTTTTATTGCACGTGAAACTGTCACGGATCCAAAGAAATTGGAAAAGATGTTCATTAAAGGTTTCCAACACAGAGGATTCAGCTTCTTTGATGTATTTAGTAACTGTCACGTAAACTTGGGACGAAAAAACAAAATGGGTGAGGCAATCCAAAATCAAGAATGGATTGATAGCATCACAATGTCAAAAGCAAAATATGACAAGCTCCCTGAAGAGGAAAAAATCAACTACTTTCCAACAGGAATCTTACATCACGTAACAGATCAGATGGAATACTGTGATGCGTATGACTTAGTTATCGAAGCGGCACAGAATAAGAAAAAAGTGGATATTCCTGTTCAGGTTAAACCATTCTAATCTGGGGCTTCGCCCCTTTGAATTGCTACACTCATAGTAGTTATTCAAAGAAATAACAAAAACAAACTCAAAGGAAGTTGACTATGAGACATCAATTACGATTTACAGGAGTTGGCGGTCAGGGTGTTTTGCTTGCAGGCGAAATTTTGGCTGCTGCAAAGATTAAAGCAGGCGGATATGGTGTAAAAGCTGCAACATATACCTCACAAGTACGAGGCGGCCCTACAAAAGTGGATATCATCTTGGATGATGAAGAGATTTTATATCCTTATGCAAATGAAGGTGAGATAGAGTATATGCTCTCAACTGCACAGGTTAGTTACAATCAGTTCAAAAGCGGTGTAAAAGATGGTGGTATTATTGTATTCGAGCCAAATCTCGTAACACCAACACAAGAAGACCTTGACAGGTGGGAAATGTATGCCATTCCTATCATATCTATTGCAAAAGAGGAAGTTGGAAACGTTGTTACTCAGTCCGTCGTTGCTCTTGGTGTAACTATCGAGATGACAAAAGTTCTTCCTGAAGAGCTTGTATATGAGACAATGATCTCCAAAGTTCCACCGAAATTTGTTGAACTCAATAAAACGGCATACAATCTTGGTGTAAAATATGCGAAAGAAGCAAAAGAAAAAGGTAGAATCAAAACGGTAGCAGAAGCAGAAGCTTTAAAAGCAAAGGACGTATGTTCCGCATAATCGTTAGCCACTTGGCTAACGAATTTTAACTTCTTAGTTTTTCGACTTTGATCAGATCCTTTTTACCCACTCTCAAATAGCAAAATGTATCCGGTAATACTTTATGCAACAATGTATAACTTTGACAAAGAAGCTCTTTTTGTTCTTTTTTGAGTCTGTTTTTGTATTTTTTCCAGTCATTCATTGAAATGATAAATCTAGTACCACTTTTTTGATCAATAACGACATTTTGTGAAAGTTTTATTTCTTGAGAAACATACTGTTCATGGTCTAGCATAGCAATTACGCCTCCATATAAAAAGACGGCAAAAACAGTGGAAAGAGCCAAGGATTTGTAATTTGTAATGATGAAAAACCCCATTGCAACCAGTGATAGAATAAGTATCCAGCCGATATTGATCTTAAATGTCAAAAATACCTGTATAGCCAGTATAACAAATGTCATCAATGCTATAAAGAATTTATTCATGCTCATTCCTTTTTGTTTATATATCAGCTAACATTTATTTTTAATATCATAACATCTTTACATTAAGATAAAATTAAGCTATAATTCATTTGGCGCAATGGATAGCTGCTTGGGAAACCAAGAGGAAAGTCCGAGCTGCAGTGAGGCAGGGTTCCACCTAACCGGTGGCCAGCGAAGCCCGTTTGGGATAAGCTGAGGGAAAGTGCAACAGAGAGCAAACCGCCGATGGCCTTAAAGGCTCAGGCAAGGGTGAAAGGGTGAGGTAAGAGCTCACCGCTTCTGTGGTAACACAGAAGGCAGTGTAAACCCAACCCGCAGCAAGTCGCACCTGGTTAAAGCCTCACATTTTGAGTGCGACGCTAGAGCTTAGTGGTGACACTAAGCGTAGATAAATAGCTATCCACGACAGAACTCGGCTTACAGTTGCGCCACCTCTTATTTTCTTCACATTTCTGCTTTGTTACAATACAATCAAAAAGGCTTTTGTATGGATGTTATCGAATTTCTCAAACGAAAAGGCGATCTGAAAATCATTGATGAAGAACTCGATGTCAATCTCGAAATTCCTCATATCGCCTATATAGAGGTGAAAAAAGAAGATTCAAGACCGATTCTTTTTACAAATCCTGTAGATCGAAAACTGGACAAAAAATATGATTTTCCGGTATTGATGAATATTTTTGCTAATTTTGAGCTTACTACAAAAATTCTTGGAAAGCACCCTGATGAAATTGCCAAAGAGATAGAAGAGCTTTTACACCTTAAACCTCCCTCAACATGGAAAGAAAAACTGGATCTTCTCTCAACTCTTTTTAGAATGAAAAATGTTTTTCCAAAAAGGCTTGATCAAAAGGGGGAGTGCCAAGAGATTGAAATCGATTCACTCCATGAACTACCGATTTTAAAAACATGGCCTGAAGATGGTGGAAAATTTATAACTACTGGCCAAGTTTATACCAAAGATTTGCACTCAAATGTGCAAAACGTTGGGATGTACCGCTTGCAAGTCTATGATGATATGCGCCTTGGAATGCACTGGCAGATCCACAAAGATGGGGCACACTTTTTTCATGAATATAAAAAAGCTAGGAAAAAGATGCCGGTTACCGTCGCAATTGGTGGAGATCCTCTTTATATATGGTGTGGACAAGCTCCTATGCCTCCAAAGGTTTTTGAACTATTACTTTATGGTTTCATTCGCAATCAAAATCCCGAGCTTGTAAAATCTTTAACAAATGATATATGGATTCCAAAAGATGTAGATTTCGTGATTGAAGGATATGTAGATCCAAATAATTTTGAGATTGAAGGCCCTTTTGGAGACCATACAGGTTACTATACATTGCCTGAACCATTTCCTGTTATGGAAGTAACAAAAATTACAGCCAAGAAAAATCCAGTCTTTACTGCAACCGTCGTTGGAAAACCGCCTTTGGAAGATAAATATATGGGATGGGGAACAGAGCGGATTTTTTTACCGCTTCTCAAAACCACTGCTAGCGACTTAATGGATTATCATATGCCAGAAAATGGGGTATTTCACAATCTCATCTTAGCAAAAATGGATGTACGTTATCCAGCCCATGCGAAGCAGTTTATGCACGCTTTTTGGGGAGTGGGGCAGATGAGTTTTGTAAAACACGCAATTTTTATGGACAAAGATGCTCCAGATTTGACAGACTATGAAGCAGTTACCTGCTATATCTGCAATCATCTTGCACCAAAAAATATTTTAATCAGTGAAGGGGTAGTGGATCATCTTGATCACTCCAGCCCAAGACAGTTTGAGGGTGGAAAACTTGGGATTGATGCAACTGGTGAAGAGGTAAAAGAGGGAGTGGAAGAGCTTTTAAGCGATAAAGAACTTCTTGAGAAATTGCAAAGCATTGATGGCAACTTCTTGGATGTAAAACAGTATATGACAAATACCAAAAATCCTCTTGCCATTGCGGTGTATAAAAAAGAAAAAAGTCTTCAAACTCTTTTTGAAAAACTTGGTGCTTTGCAACAGCATTGTAAAGTATTGATTGTTGTAAATGATTGTGACGATCTTGATAACCCTTATATGCTAGTGTGGCGAGTTGTGAATAATATCGACGCACAAAGAGATGTGGTTTTGGAACCGTTTATCATCGTTGATGGGACAAATAAAGATCCCAAGATCGATACGTTTGATAGAGAATGGCCCCCTGATGTTGTGTGTGACAAAGAGGTTATTAAGAGTTTAAGAGAAAGAGGGATATTAGATATAGATGAAGAATTCATTAAAAAATATGGAATTGTATAGCGGTTATTATGTTTCGCCAATAGGTATCATTGAAATTGTCGCGAATGATCAAAATCTTATGCAGATTCATTTTGTGCAGGAGCAAAATGAAGAAAAGATAAATGAACTTATTTGGGACACGAAAGAGTGGCTTAGGAACTATTTTTCGAAAAAAATAGTCCCCTTTCATGTGCCACTGGTAAAAGCAAAAAGCGATTTCTCACAAAGAGTGAGAGAAGTCGTACAAGATATTCCATTTGGTTCTTGTTTGACATATCAAGAAGTGGCAAGACAAAGTGGAAATGCAAAAGCTGCCCAAGCTGTAGGTCAGATTATGAAACACAACCCTTATGCTATCGTAGTACCTTGTCATAGAGTTATTTCAAAACAAGGAATTGGTGGCTATAATGGTGGCATTGAAATCAAAAAAGCATTATTGGAGTTTGAAGGGTGCGAATCGATAAGTTTATGAATGCGGTCAATATAGTAAAAAGAAGAAGCGTTGCACAGGATATGATCAAAAATGAGGTTGTTTTACTCAATGGCCTGGTGGCAAAAGCGAGCAAAGATGTCAAAATAGGTGATATCATTACCATTAAGTATCTCAAAGGAGATAAAAGCTACAAAGTTTTAGCGATTCCTACCACAAAAAATGTTCCAAAAGCAAGAATGCATGAATATGTAGAGGAGCTTTAATGTTTGAAAAACTGTTTAACAATGAACTCAGTGAACAAGAAGCAAGAGCATTTTTAATTGAACTCTATAAAAAAGGTGAGAGGGCCGAAGATATTGCAGAGGCTGCTAAAATTATGCGAGAGCACTCTATCAAACTTCCTATTTCTAAAAATTTACAGGAAAAACTTATCGATGTAGTTGGGACAGGTGGCGATAAAAGTGGCAGTTTCAATGTTTCAAGCACTGTGGCTTTGCTGTTGCCGTCACTTGGCAGTTATGTTGCCAAACATGGCAATAGAAGCATCACCAGTAAAAGTGGCAGTGCAGATATGCTTGAAGCGCTTGGAATTGAACTTGATTTAACTCCGGAAAAACAGGTGGAAATATTACAAAAATGCGGTTTTTGTTTTATTTTTGCCAAAAATCATCATCCTGTAATGAAACATATTATGCCGATTCGAAAAAGCATTCCTCATCGAACTATTTTTAACATTTTAGGACCTCTTACCAATCCAGCTGGAGCGAAAAAGTATCTGTTGGGTGTTTTTGATAAAGAGTTCGTACCAAAACTGGCTGAAGCCTTAAAGGAGCTTGGAGCCAAAAAGGCACTTGTCGTATCAAGCGAAGAGGGTATGGATGAGATCAGTATCAGCGGAAAAACGTACGTTGCAGAGCTAAATAACGGTCATATTACATACTATGAAATCGCTCCTGAGGATTATGGCCTCCAAAGGGCTTCTTTTGAATCGATTCTTGGTGGCGACGCAATTGAAAATGCCGAAATTACGAGAGCAATATTGAGTGGAGAAGAGTCAGGGCCCAAAAGAGATATGGTGCTTCTGAATGCTGGAGCGGCACTCTATGTCGATGGAAAAGCTTCATCGATAAGGGAAGGGGTAGAAATGGCAATGGAAGCGATAAAGTCTGGCAAAGCGCAAGAAAAGCTCAATCAGATCATACAGGTTTCGAAAGAGTTGCTCCATGAAGTTTGAACTCGATCAACATCATTTGGAACCTGTTGTTTCATGTATTCAAAACAGCAAAAAAAATATAATTTTGCTTGAAGGCGATCTTGGTGCAGGAAAAACGACTCTCGTCAAAGCATTTGCAAAAAGTCTCGGACAAGAGGGTGTAACATCTCCCACCTTTTCCATACAGCAAGTATATGGAGACAAGATTTATCATTATGATCTGTATAATGCAGGATTTGCAAAGTTTATGGAATTGGGACTTTTTGAAGAGCTTGAAAAACCGGGATACCATTTCATAGAGTGGCCCGATGAGAATCTCAAAAATTTTTTAAAAGAACTGGGATATGAATATTTAGAGATTGAGATTGTTCCAAAAAACGAGAAAAGAGAGTATCGATGCATCGATTAGTTGCAAAAGGTCTCTATAAAGAGATTAAGAAAAAACCGATAGTCAGGGGGGTAACCCTTGAAGTGCAAAGCTCTGAAGTAGTAGGACTTTTAGGTCCCAACGGAGCTGGTAAAACTACAACTTTTTATATGATATGTGGACTGATTCATCCCACGAAAGGTTCAGTTATACTGGATGATGAAGAGATAACCAAGCTCCCTTTGCATGAAAAGGCAAAAAAAGGGATCGGATATCTTCCACAAGAATCGAGTGTTTTTAAAGATTTGACTGTCGAAGAGAATCTCTATATAGCCGCAGAATCTGCATATGGCTCGGTTCAGGAGCGTGATAAAGTAGTAGAAGACCTGCTGGAGCTTTTTGGAATTGAGCCGATACGTCACAGAAAAGGGATCGCTCTGAGTGGAGGTGAACGCAGAAGATGCGAAATAGCAAGATCACTTGTGATGAAGCCAAAATTTTTACTACTCGATGAGCCATTTGCAGGAGTAGATCCTATAGCCGTAGCAGATATTCAAAAAGTGATCGGGGAACTGAAAAAAGCCGGTATTGGTATTCTGATAACCGACCATAACGTTCGAGAAACTCTTTCAGTATGTGATAGGGCATATGTACTCAAAGATGGCGAAATTTTGGCTAGTGGTAGTTCAGAAGAAGTAGCCGAAGATCCTATGGTACGAAAGTTCTATTTGGGAGAAAATTTCAAATTTTGAATCTTAAAAGAATTTTAGAACAAGAGTATCAAAAAAGAGATGTAACCGGTGAACTCTCATATGAAAAGCCAGATCCACTCCTAATTGCTTCACGGTATAAAGATGAAAAAATAGCTCTCATATGCGCTCTTTTTTCCTATGGGAATGCAAAACAGATTGTCTCTTTTTTGGATAAACTCGATTTTTCAATATTGCAAGAGTCTCATTTTGAACAAATACGTTTCCCATATTATCGTTTTCAAACTTCGCAGGATGTGGCAAATCTGTTTCTTGCACTTCGATCCATTGATTCTTTGGAAAAAATTTTTATGGATGCATATAAAAAAAGAAAGAGTGTCATGGATGGAATTGCTGCACTCATCCAAAAAATTTATGAAGCCAATCCCTATCGCTCCAAAGGATACCGATTTTTAGTGGGATCAATTCCGCCACCAAATCGTATGAAAGGTGTAGGCGCGTATAAGCGATGGCACATGTTTCTACGCTGGATGGTTCGAAAAGATAGACTGGATATGGGATTATGGAAAGAGGTTGATACAGGTGATCTCATTATACCTTTGGATACGCATACGTTTCGTGTCGGACAAAAACTTGGCTTACTCCACAGAAAAACACAGGATCTTTATGCTGCCTATCTCTTGACACAATCGTTAAAAAAGTTTGATCCTAAAGATCCATTGAAATATGACTTTGTCTTGTATCGACTCGGACAGGAGCATTTAGTCGTTTCTTAAGGTAGATTTGGGTAGAATTAGCAAAACTTTAAACAGGAGAAAGAATGGAAGGGATCTTTACGTTCTTGGGTGTGATTTCGGAAAACCACACCTTTTTGTTTGTTTCTCATATGCTGCTTGCGGCACTTTTAACATTGGTTGTAGCAAAGCTTGCTACAAAAAGATTGCAGGTCGTTCCGGCAGGCTGTCAAAATGTTATGGAAGCCTATTTGGAAGGTGTTGTGGCAATGGGCCGGGATGTAATCGGTGAGAGTTATGCGAAAAAGTATCTGCCTCTTGTAGCTACATTGGGTCTTTTTATCTTTTTTGCAAACTTGATGGAGATCATTCCTGGATTTGAACCACCTTCAGGCAACATCAACTTTACGCTTGCCCTCGCTCTAATCGTTTTTATTTTTTACAATTTCGAAGGTATACGAAAAAATGGTGTTATCCACTATTTTGCACATTTTGCAGGTCCGGTAAAACTTTTGGCACCACTTATGTTTCCTATCGAAATCGTTTCTCATATCTCAAGAATCATCTCTTTGTCGTTCCGACTTTTTGGGAACATCAAAGGGGATGACCTTTTTGTATGGGTACTCTTGATGCTTGCTCCTTGGATTGTGCCGTTGCCGGGATTTGCATTGATGACATTTTCAGCATTTTTACAAACATTCATTTTTATGATTTTGACATATGTCTATTTGGCAGGAGCAGTCCTTCTTCACGAAGAGTCTTTATAATTGATGAGTAGAAAGCTCCTTCGAGCCGCTGTACATTTTCTGATGGGCGTCTTTTGGGCGCTCATGTTTCTCTCTTTGCTCATTGTTTTTACCGCTTTGTATTCCGTAGATCTTCCAACAGCCTTAATCGGCTCTTTACTTGTTTTTTGTTTTTGGCTTTTTTGGATCGTTATGTTGGAGTTGGTTCTTATTGCCTTAGATATTCTCCAAAAATTGGAATACCAAAAGAATGAAAAAGCATCTTAATGGATTTTCCTATTTCATAACAGATCCATCACAATATGGAAGCAGCCCCGTCGCCTTCAAAGTCTATTTACTTAAAGTGTTGCGAAAGCATTCTGTGAAGTATATCCTCTATCGGGACAAAAAAAGTTTTCAAAAAAGAAAAGCACTTGCACTTTTACAGATAGCAAAAAAAGGTGGTGCTATCCCTGTTATACATTCTGATCTAAAACTTGCAAGAAGATATCGGTTTTTTGGTATTCACATTCCATCAAATGAATTTGAAAAGATTGTGCGTGCCAAAAGAGCCGGTCTTATGACTTTTGTCAGTACCCATTCCCAAGAAGAGATTGAAAAAGCTCTCCACCTTGGAGCTGATTTTGTCACATTCAGTCCAATTTTTTCTACACCAGGCAAAGGCAAACCAAAAGGGCTCCGAGCCCTTAGGAACGTATGCAAAAAATTTCCAAAAAGAGTTATTGCCCTTGGTGGAATTGTAGGCTATAAACAGATACGAAAAGTGTTGAGAGCAAAAGCAGTTGGGTTTGCTTCAATCAGGTATTTTTCATGAAAAGTTTTGCAAATAAACCTTGTCCTTGTGGCAGCAAGAAAAAATATAAAAAGTGCTGTATGCGATTGCATAAAGGCAAATGTGCAGAATCGGCGATAGAGCTTATGAAAAGCCGATACAGTGCATATGCGACAAAAAATTATATATACATTGTAAAAACAGAGTATCCATCAAAACAGACAAATAGTGAAGAGATCAAAAAATTTTGCGAATACAGTTTCAATAAACTCGAAATAATCGATTTTGTGCAAAATGACCAAGAAGCCTTTGTAGAGTTCAAAGCATACATAAATGATTTTATATTGCATGAAAGAAGTAGGTTTGTAAAAGAGGATGGCATCTGGTATTACGTCGATGGTGTTATCTTTGATTAATGCCCATTTTATGAACTTTTCAGTACAATTTAAAGAAAAAATCAAAGGATTTTTATGGAATTTGAGGTAGTTATAGGCCTTGAAGTACACGTTCAACTCAATACAAAAACAAAAATGTTTTGCTCTTGTCCGACAAGTTTTGCAGATGAACAGAATAAAAACACATGTCCAACCTGTCTGGCACTGCCCGGCGCACTGCCTGTAATCAATGAAGAGGCTGTAAAAAAGGCAATGATGTTTGGATGGGCAATCAACGCAACGATCAACAAAAAATCTGTTTTCAATCGAAAAAACTATTTTTATCCGGATCTTCCAAAAGGGTATCAAATCAGCCAATTTGAAATACCGATTGTTGAAAATGGATACCTTTTTATCGACAAAGAGGATGGAACAAAGCGAAAAATAGGTATCACAAGAGCGCATCTCGAAGAGGATGCCGGGAAAAACATTCATGAAGGGGATCATAGTAAGGTAGATCTCAATCGCGCTGGTACTCCTCTTTTGGAAATCGTAAGTGAACCAGATATCCGAAGCAGTGAAGAGGCGGTACAGTATCTGAAAAAGCTCCACGCCATCGTTCGCTATCTTGATATCAGTGATGCAAACATGCAAGAAGGATCATTCAGATGCGATGCAAATGTCTCTATAAGGCCAAAGGGGGATGAGAAGCTTTATACCCGTGTAGAGATAAAAAACTTAAACTCCTTTCGATTTATCCAAAGAGCTATCGAGTATGAAGTTGAACGACACATTGAAGCGTGGGAAGATGGTGTATATGATCAAGAAGTGGTACAAGAAACTAGACTATTTGATTCGCAAAAAGGCGTAACACGAAGTATGCGAGGAAAAGAAGAGAGTGCAGATTATCGGTACTTTCCTGATCCAGATCTTTTGCCACTTGTTATTCCGGATAGCTTTTTTGAAGAGACAAAAGATATTCCGGAGCTTCCTGATGAGAAAGAGGAGCGGTTTATCAAAGAGTATGGAATAAAACCGTACGATGCTGCGCTTATTGCTTCATCTTTGGAGACGGCTCAATTTTTTGAATCGATGCTGGAAGAGGGGATTGAAGCGAAAAATGCAGTAACATGGCTCACCGTAGAACTCGCAGCACGTTTAAACAAAGCAGGATTGGATATTACAGCATCACCGGTAGATGCGAAAAAGTTAGCAAAACTGGTTCAACGTATCGAAGATAAAACGATCAGTGGAAAAGCTGCAAAAGATGTGCTTGATTTCTTGATGGAAAACAGCGCTGATGTGGACGAAGCCATCGAGAAACTCGGATTAAAACAGATTAGTGACGCTGGTGCAATTGAAGCGATGATTGATGAAATCTTAGCTAAAAACGAGGACAAGGTTGCCGAATACAAAGCCGGTAAGGAAAAACTTTTTGGCTTCTTTGTGGGGCAGGTCATGAAAGCGAGCAAAGGAAAAGCCGATCCGAAGCTCGTCAATGAACTTTTGAGGAAGAAGCTCTCTTGAGTTTCTCCAAGTTCCTTATCGATCTGGCATTCTTGCTGGATAACTCTCCGCGATATAAAAAAATAAAGCTCTTTTTTTGGAATCTTCTAAACAATGATGATTACAAATACAAAAAATATTTTGACATTTTTATGATCTTTTTGATCATAAGCAGTGTCATCATTCTAATAGAAGAGGTTACGACGCCTATTTCAAAGATTTTATACTACTATGATGTGTATGTGGTTACAGGGGTCTTTTTGGTTGAGTATATCCTACGGTTTTGGGTGTATAACGATATTCATAAAATTATTCTTGATGAGTACGAAGAATCCCTCTTTCTTGATAAAAAATTTGATACGAAAAAGGTGATCAAACAGATTGTAAAATCAAAACTTGAATATATCTTCTCTCCACTGGCGATCATCGATCTTTTGGCTATCTTGCCAAGTTACAGAGAACTGAGAATCTTAAGAGTATTTATCCTGTTCCGTGTTTTCAAACTCCTACGATATTCTCACAATCTGACCCACTTTTTTCAAGTCATCGCCACGAAAAAAATTGAACTCTATACGCTTTTTATGTTGATGGCTTTTGTCATTTTGGTTTCGGGTATCAGTCTGTATGTATTCGAAGATCGCATCAATCCAAATATCAACTCATTATTTGATGCTTTTTATTGGGCCCTTGTGACGATATCAACGGTCGGTTTTGGTGATATCACCCCTGTAACGCATGAGGGGCGAAGTATTACGATGATCATTATTTTAATCGGTGTCGGAATGATCTCTTTTGCGACATCCATTATCGTCTCTGCTTTCAGTGAACAGCTGGAACAGGTTCGCAATAACAGAGTACGACATACAATAAGAAAACTAACAGATTTTTATATCATATGTGGATATACCAACATGGCACAGCTTTTTATCAAACGGCTCGAAGCTGAAAAGCAGCCTTTTATCGTTATTGATCAAGATAAAAAAATAGTAGAGTCGTTACTCTTGGAAGGAAAATTGGCAGTAGCCGAGGATGCAACAAAAAAAAGTGCCTTCAAAAATATAGATTTTGATAAAGTTAAAGCGGTTTTGCTGCTGACAAACAGCGATATGCACAATATCTATATCGCATTGAATGTAAGAAGTTTCAGTAAAAAAGTCTATTTGCTTTCAAGAACAATCGATAACAACTCCTATAAAAAACTCAAACTTGCCGGTGTTGACGAGGTGATATCACCCTACTTGACATCGGGTTATTTTGCTTCGTTGATACTAGAACAGCCAATAGCTCTTCAAGCTATCAATGATATCTTGACGGCGCGGAAAAATGCACTTTGTGACCAGATTGAAGTTACGGAAGGGTCTTTCCTGGAGAACAAACCAATCCGTGATATTGAAGTGAATAGATTTAAAATATTAATATTGGGTGTTGTTCGCTTCCATCCTGAAAAGAAGATAAAGTATTTGCAATCTGAGTTTATTTTCAATCCTCAAGAGGATTTTGTTTTACGTGCCAATGATGTTTTAGTTATTATGGGGTATAGTATAAGTATCAGCAGTTTCAAATCCTATATCATAGAAAGTAGTCTCAAACATGTCTGAAAAACAAGAGAAGATTCTTCTGTTTGGATATGGTCGTTATGGCGAACAGATAACGCAGAGTCTTTTATCCGGAGGGTATGAGGTTTATGTCGTCGATGAGAGTAAAGAGGCATTGAAAAGAGCCTCCATTCATAATATAGAAAACATTTTTCTTATTGATATTGACGATGATGAAAAGTTGACTGATCTTCTTTTTGATTATGGATTTGAAAAAATCTTTTGTGCTTATGATGATGAAGAAAAAAATATCTATTTGACGATTACATTTAAAGCGCTTTTTCATAATATCCAAGTTTTTGCACTCTGTGAATCGAAAGAGAGTGAGCGAAAGCTCCATCTTGCAGGTGCAGATAGGGTGATCGATACGATGGAAGCGGCAGCGAACAGGATGTTCTTTTTGGTTGAAAAACCGGCTGTTGCGGAGGCTTTCGATCATATCCTCCTGAAAGATCCCAATATCATATTTAAAGAGATTGTCGTACCGAAAGGCTCTTTTTTGGATGGAGTCAATATCAAAGATATCAATTTTTCGAAAGAGTATGATATTTTGGTTATCGGTATCGTGGATAAAGAGCTTGGTGATCATTTTACATTCGTCACAAGAGGAATCAATCACAAAATTGATGCGGAGGATATACTGGTAGTCATTGGTAAACGGGAGAATATCGAGCGATTTGAACACACACTTGAGGAGAGCAAAGTATGAAATTAGGCATCATAGGAGCTGGTAAATGGGGGAGCGCTCTGCATTTTGCTCTTTCAAAGAAGAATGATGTCTATATCACAAGCAGACATCACCACAATTTGAAAAATTTTGTATCGTTAGAAGAGATTTTAAATCTTGAATACCTTATACTTGTTTTGCCTGCCCAAGTTATCGGCCCATGGTTGGAAAAACATCCCTTGAAAAAAGATCATAAAGTTTTATTGGCTTCCAAGGGAATTGATATTCGACAAAAGAAATTTTTAAATGAGATTTTGCAGCAATTTCTTCCCCAAGAGCATATAGCAGTTCTTTCTGGTCCCTCTTTTGCGGCTGAGGTGCAAAAGGGGCTTCCTACGGCTGTCGTGGTAAGTTCATGTAATGAGGCTTTGGCAAAAACGTATGCACAGACTTTTCCTGATTTTATGAAAGCATATGTGGACGATGATGTTATCGGTGCGGAAATTGCGGGTGCATACAAGAATGTGATCGCAATAGCCAGCGGTATATGTGACGGATTACAACTTGGCAACAATGCAAGAGCCGCTTTATTGGCGAGGGGTCTGGTAGAAATGGAACGTTTCGCTAGCCGCTTTGGTGCAAAAATGAGAACTTTTTTGGGATTGAGCGGTGCAGGAGATCTCTTTTTGACTGCCAGCAGTACCCTTTCGAGAAATTATAGAGTCGGCTTGGGTCTTGCTTCAAGAAAAGATCTTGATATGATACTTCATGATCTTGGTGAAGTTGCCGAAGGCGTTTATACCGTCGAGGCCATCATAGAGATAGCAAAAGAGCACTCCATCTATGTTCCCATAGCGCATGAAGTATATGAAATTTTGCATGGAAAAGATCCCAAATTAAGCATTATTCACCTTTTGGAAAGGAATAGCGATGATTGAAGAGATTTTGCAAAAGATTGAACAACTTCCACCTATCCCGAATGTCGTTACTGAATTGCAGAATCTGTACTATTCGGACATGTACAACGCGAGTGATATTGAACAGGTTATTAACAAAGATCCTAATTTGGTTGTCGATATTTTAAAAACGGCAAATTCCCCATATTACGGATTTCCAAGAGAAATTCACGATATTAGACAAGCAGTAGTTCTATTTGGTCTTGATCAAATCATCGAATTTGCCCTTGCATCGACAGTAGAACATATGCTGCAGTTTAATCTTGATTTCTATGGTATCAATGCAAATCAATTTATGAAAATGTCTGTATTGAAAAGCAATATTGCAAAAGAGCTTGTTCCGGTCAAAAAGGATAAATTTTTAGTTGCGACCACCGCATTTTTGTGCGATGTTTCAAAAATTGTGCTATCAAATTATGCCTTAGAACATAAAATAGAACCGATATCAGACCCGGAACGGTTAAATGTGTTGGATACTATAGAAAAAGAACGAATCGGTGATGATTCTATTGAGGTTGCTGTTGTCATGTTCGAAAAATGGAATTTCAGTGTTGAGATGATTACATTGTTGAAACAGTTCAAAACAGGGCAAAAAACAAACGAAAGAGCGCTTTTTGTAGCAAGAGATATTGTAAAAATTGATGGAACAGTTGATAAAGAGTATGCCCAAACCTTGCTAGAATATTCAAAAATACAGAAGGTGCTTGCTTAAGGAGGGATTATGGAAAATTTTTTGAAAAAGGCAAAAGCATCTGCAGCTGAGCTCCTCCGAATTGATGGGGCAAAAAAGAAATCTGTATTGATGCAAATTGCCGACCAGCTTGAAAAAAACAGTAATAGAATATTGGCTGCAAATCAAAAAGATATGGCACTTGCTGAAAAAATGAATCTCTCTAGTGCCTTGATCGACAGACTTTTCTTGGATGAAAAGAGAGTCCAAGCCATGGCAGAGTCGGTTCGGGAAATCGCGATGCTCAAAGAACCTGTAGGAAGAGTCCTAGATGGATGGGTTTTGGATAATGGTCTTCGAATCGAGAAGGTCTCCATTCCGATAGGAGTAATAGGAATCATTTACGAGTCTAGGCCAAATGTGACCAGTGACGCTGCAGCTTTGTGTTTCAAGTCCGGTAATGTTTCTATATTGAAAGGAGGGAAAGAGGCACAGAACTCCAATGAAGCAATAGCAGAAATTATTCAAGAGGTTCTTGAATCAAACGATCTTCCAAAAGAGCTTGTTTCACTCCTTCCAGATTACAGCAGAGAGGGTGTTGATACATTGATCAAGATGGATAAATATGTTGATCTTATTATCCCAAGGGGAGGAGAAGGTCTTATTCGATATGTAAGCGAAAATGCAACTGTACCTGTGGTAAAACACGATAAAGGATTATGCCATACATACATTGACAAAGATGCTGATTTTGAGAAAGCCATAGCTATCGCAGTGAATGCCAAGGTACAACGACCAGGAGTGTGCAATGCTATGGAGACTCTTTTGGTAGATTATGCTATTAAAGATGAGATACTTTTGAAGCTTTATGATGCATTTAAGCCTCATATGACGACACTCAAGGGGTGTACATTAACAAAAGAAGTACTGCCCGATATTGAAATGGCCAGTGAGGATGATTACCATACAGAGTATCTTGAAAATATCCTTTCAATAAAAGTAGTTGATGGGGTGGATGAAGCGATAGAGCATATCAGGAAATATGGCAGTGGACACAGCGAAGCGATCGTGACGGAGAACTATTCTACAGCTGAAAAATTTTTAAATGAAATAGATGCTGCATGTGTCTATGTGAATGCTTCTACAAGATTTACTGATGGTGGTGTATTTGGTTTTGGAGCCGAAGTCGGAATTTCAACGAACAAACTTCATGCAAGAGGTCCTATGGGTATCAATGATTTAACGACATACAAATATAAAATTTACGGTGAAGGCCAAATACGTCAATGACACCACATAAGTGTGTGCTCATTGGCGCTTCTACAGGAGGTCCCGAGCTTATAGAGAAAATTGCCAAGATATTGCCTAAAAAATATCCGTTTCCAGTCTGCGTTGTTGTACATTTTCCTTTGCATTTTTCCGCTTCTTTTGCAAAAAGATTGAATGAACACAGCGCAATACAGGTTTTAGAAGCGGTAGAAGGTATGAAATTACAATCAGGAACGATGTATATAGCAAAGAGCGGCCAGCATATGTGTTTTGAAAAGAACAAGGATGCTATTGTGATACGGTTGCAAGACAAAAGAGAAAATGAGGTTTTCATCCCCAGTGTGGATGAGATGTTTTTGAGTGCAAAAAATGTTTTTGATCCCGAAAATATATTGGCTGTACTGCTGACTGGCATCGGAAATGATGGAGCTTCGGGAATGGTTGAACTGAAAAAGGCGGGAGCGGTGACGATTGCCCAAGATGAAAAGAGTTCTACAGTGTATGGCATGCCTAAGGAAGCCTATTTGAGAGGGGGTGTTATGAAAGTTCTCCCTTTTGATGGGATAATGCATGAGATATTGCGTTACGGAGAGAAGATGTAAAGAGGTATAAAAGTGTGCAACAATAAAAAATTACTATTTTCTTCTCAAGAATCTTAGTAAAATAGAAAAACTAAATTGAAGGAGATTGTATGAATATACCAAACTGTCCAAAATGTCAGAGTGCATATGTCTATGAAGATGGAGAACTCTTTATTTGTCCTGAGTGTGGATTCGAATTTGACAAAGAATACAAAGAGGAGGGACTCATTGTCAAAGACGCGCATGGCAATATTTTGCAAGATGGTGATACGATTGTAGTGATGAAAGATTTGAAGGTAAAAGGAGCCAGTGGTTCTGTCAAAGCCGGTACGAAGGTAAAAAATATCAGACTTTGCGAGGGTGATCACAACATCGATTGTAAAATTCCTGGTTTTGGTGCAATGAAGTTAAAAAGCGAATTTGTCAAAAAAGCCTGAATGGCTCATGGAAAAAGTTTTAGAAATTGTGAATCTTACTTTTGGTTATACCAAAAGTAAGCCACTTTTTACCAATTTTTCAATCACAGTTCATAAAGGTGAAGTAGTTGCAATAGTGGGGCCAAGCGGGATTGGAAAGAGTACACTTTTTGAACTGATTAGCGGTTTTTTAAAACCATGGAGTGGGAGTATTCAGGCTCAGAAACTGTCGACAATATTCCAAGACCCCTACAGTTCTTTCCATCCTACTTATACCATTATCGAACAAATTAAAGATGTAGCTTCACTGGAAGGTCTGGAAGAGTTGGCAAAAAGCATGGATATTGAACAAGAGATTTTATATAAATATCCTCATGAAGTATCAGGCGGGCAGTTACAGCGATGTTCCATCCTCAGAGCAGTGCAGATGAAACCGAAACTGTTACTTGCCGACGAACCGACAAGTGCTTTGGATAATGTTACGCAACTTAAAGTCATGAAAACGCTTTTGCAATTTCTCGATCGAGTGGGTATTTTATTGATTACGCATGATCTCGATTTGGCAAAATGGTGCAGTGATAGGATTATAGAGATCGGAGATCAAAATTAATGAGCTATTTATGGGCAAAGTCGAGATTTTTCTTTATCTACTGTTTCTTGCATTTTGACTCGAAGCTCTTTGAACCACTCATCATTTGGATTTGGATAGAAGCTTGGCATATAGATCACTTTGATGGTGCCTGGATTGAGTTCAAGTGTTTTACTGTCAAAACGTTTTCTTGCACAAACGATAACAATAGGTTGAACTTTTAGTTTCAGCTTTTCTGCTATAATTTTTGCTCCCGGTTTGAACGGAAGCAGTTTGTCACCCCTGGCACGGGTTCCTTCCGGAAAAATCGCAATTGTCTTTTTTTGGGTTTTCTCTTTCGATTCTTTCAGAAGATGTATCAGAGATTTTCTATCTTCACGATCCAGGCGAATATTATCCGGAAGTTTAAGAAGTAAACCAAAAAAGGGTGTATCAAAAAGTTCTTTTTTGGCGATCCATACCATATCCCACGGATAGACAGATTCAATGACTGGAATATCGATAAGGCTCGAATGATTCATGATAATCATTTTTGCTTCGGGATCTGGTTTTCCTTCGGTAATGACATGAATACCAAGAAGAAAAAGGATCGCTTTTGTATAGAATCGTTTTATAGATTTGTACTGTTTTTTTGGGAAAATTAAAAATGTAAATATATTGAGAGTGACCAGTATTACAATTACGAAAGCAGCATATAAACCTCTAATTTTTGCAAATATCATCTTTTCTTACCCATCCTATCTTTTTATCTGGTAGCATTATCTTAATATAACCGTTTGCTTCATTGAGTTTAAAAAAACTGTTTTGTTTGCGATTGATTTTAAAAATGGTACTCTGTTTAGTAGGTAGTATATAGATTTTGCTTCCCTTTTTTACACATACTTTTTTTGCTGGGATCAACAAATATCCCGCATATCCCAGCATTATAACAGCTATAAAAATCCACAAATAACCTCTTTTCCATATTCCATAGAGTAAAAAAAGTATGCCTAAAAATGCAAAGATGCCGATTTTCGTGTAGCGGCTTTTGTCTTCAGTGGGATTAATATCTGATTGGGTGCTGACAATCTCATCTTTCACAATGATAGGAATACTTACCAGTTTAAACTCTCTTGTGTCGGGGTCAAAGTAGCTAAATCTGAGCTGGGAAAAATGTGAAGGCAATATAGCATAATAAAGAATATCTGTAACAGGAAAGGACTCATTAGTCTCTTTGATTTTTTGAAGTTTTGCAAAAGGAAGCTTAAAATCTTCAAGATTTGCGTACAATCCGACGATGCGCATCAAAACGAGATTAGATGTACTGTCATACTGAACAGAATCAAACTCCTTTATCTCGAGTCTTTTGGCTAACACTTGGCAAAAATTTTCCGGTGCATTGAGCTGTTTGACTTGGAGAGGTAAACCTGTAAGTCTTTGTTGAATCTCCTCAAATGAGAAAAGGATATCAGGCAGTTTTGCAGGCATGCCGGTGACTTTGAAAAAGATTTTTTTAACAGCATATCCATCAACTATCTGTAAAGGTTCACCGGCATAACGAACTTGGAGATTGAGTCCGTTTTCAAATGTTATCGGAATTTGATCTTCTGCTGTCAATCCCGGAATAAAAAACTTGATCGTGACTGGAAAGATCTCCCCGATAAACAGGGAGTCAGGAATTTTATCCCATTTTGCCAATGAGGTGGCGGCATGAAGATGAAAGAAAAGAAGACCCAAAATAATAATGAGTCGTTTAATGGAGAAATCCTTCTATCATTTTTATTCCATCATCACTTCCGAGAATTTTTTCGCAAGCGCGTTCCGGATGGGGCATAAGTCCAAAAACGTTTTTCGTTTCGTTACAGATACCAGCAATTGCGTCAATACTGCCATTTGGATTGTCATAATTACCATCTTTATCGCAATATTGCAAAAGTACCTGTTGATTATCATACATTCGTTTCAGTCTTTCAGGCTCAACATAATAGTTTCCTTCAGCATGCGCGATTGGAATGTTGAGTATATCGCCTTTTTTGAGCTTTTTTAAAAATGCATTGTTGTTTTCGATAACTTTAATATGTTGAAATTTGGATATGAAATGCAGATTTTCATTTCGCTTCATCGCTCCAGGCAAAAGATGAGACTCCAAAAGGATTTGAAATCCGTTGCAAATTCCAAGAACATAACCACCTCTTTTTACGAATTCAACTACTGCTTTCATAATAGGGCTGAATCGTGCAATCGCACCACTTCTTAGATAGTCTCCATAACTAAATCCACCCGGTAGAACAACAAGATCACTGTTTTTGGGCAGTGCATCATTTTTATGCCAGACGATGTGAGTCTGTGCACCGATTCTTGAGAATGCATAATCTGTATCAAACTCGCAGTTGGTTCCCGGAAATCGTATGATCGCAACTTTCATCGTACAATCTCTATATTGTAATCTTCTATAACAGTATTCGCGAGCAGTTTTTCACACATCTGCTCAACCTCTTTCTTTGCCTCCTCTTCACTCATTGCACCTGAGAGCTGTAATACGATCTGTTTTCCCACACGAACATCCTCCACATTTTGAAAACCGAGCTGTTGCAGCGCATGATGAACAGCTTTTCCTTGAGGATCAAGAACACCTTCTTTAAGATAGATATTAACTACTGCTTTCATTGCATCACCTTTGTTATTCTATTTAGTACCTCTTCATATGCGACTTTCACATTGCCAAGATCGTGTCTGAAAAGATCCTTGTCCAGTTTTTCACCGCTTGTTTTGTCCCAGAATCGACAACTGTCCGGACTGATCTCATCTGCGAGAATAATATTGCCTTCGCTATCTTTTCCAAACTCTACTTTAAAATCGACAAGATTGAGATTTGCTTTATCAAAAAAACTTTTGAGAACCACATTGATCTCTCGACCGAGCCGTTTTAACTCTTCCAGTTCACTTTCGTGCTCCACAAGTTCCAAAATGAGCGCATGCTCATCATTGATCAATGGATCATGTAAAGCATCATTTTTGTAATAAAATTCTACTAAAGCAAAAGGTAGTTTTGTACCATCAGCAATCCCGAGTCTTTTTGTCAACGATCCGGTAGCAATGTTACGAACAACCACTTCAATCATAATCATTTCTGCTTTTTTAATGACCATTTCATTTTCACTTATGCATTCAACGAAATGGGTTTTGATGCCTTGCTCTTCTAACAATTTAAAAAGATTGGCGCTAATTTTGCAATTGAGTGCACCTTTGCCGGCTTCTTCCGATTTTTTTTGTGCATCAAATGCAGTCAATGAGTCTTTAAATTCGGCAATCAAAAGATTTTCATCATCTGTTTTCCAGATCTTTTTTGCTTTGCCTTCGTATAAGAGTTGGGTTTTTTTCATCTATGCTCCTTAGCGATAATCAGTGCTTTTAAAATATCATATCCCTCTTTTAGCTGTGCGTCATCGTACAATGCTTTTTCATCAATGAGATTTTTTTGCTCTTTTTTTGTCTCTTTTTTTGGTTTTTTCCCTTCTATCTTTTCTAGTTCACTCTTGAGATGTGCTTTGAGTTCAGCCTCTTTGATCATAAACTCGTCTTCTTTTTTCTCCACTTTTCCAGGATATACGGTCACATCTGGTGTGATGCCTTTTGCCTGAATGGTTCTTCCACTCGGGAGGTAGTATCTTGCTATGGTAAGTTTGATCGCCTCATCTTTATCGATTGGCAAGATAACCTGCACGCTTCCTTTTCCAAATGTTTTTTCACCGACGATTACAGCCCTGTGGTGATCCTGTAACGCACCGCTGACGATTTCGCTGGCACTGGCACTTCCACCATTGACAAGAACGACAATGGGTATATTTTTTATTGTTCCCGCAGAGTGTGCTTTATAGACTCTGTTTTCGGATTGAATACGTCCCTTTTGTGATACGATCACTCCTTTGTCTATAAAAAGATCGGACAGTCCTACCGCTTGATCAAGGAGACCACCCGGATTGTTTCGTAGATCAATCACTATCCCTTTAGTTTGTGGATTAGCTTTGAGATGTTTTTTGACATCATGTACCACTTTTTTATCAAAATTTGTGATTCGAAGATAGAGATATTCGGGCTTTATGATGTGCTTTGCATAAACTGATTGCACTTTGATAATAGCTCGGGTGATTTCAACGACAAAAGGCTTCGCAGCTCCTTTTCGAAAGATCGTGAGTTTGATTTTTGTTCCAGGTTTGCCCCGCATGAGATTGACAGCTTCATCGAGTGTCATATCCAACGTGGATTTATCGTTGATTTTTAAAATGATGTCACCGGCTTTGAGTCCGGCTTTATCTGCGGGAGTTCCCTCAAGTGGAGCTATAACGGTAAGTGCTCCGTCTCTCATGCCAACTGTAATGCCAAGTCCACCAAATTCTCCCCGTGTTTGGATCTGGAGTTCTTTATAATGTTTTTTGTCCAGATATGCTGAATGAGCGTCGAGATTGCTCAAAAGACCGGCAATCGCTTTGTTGATGATCTCTTCGATATTGAGCGGATCGACATAGTATCGTTCTACAGTATTGACGACTTTTGTGAATTTGGCAACAGCTTGCAGTTTTGCTGTCAAGTTGTCATCGTAACTGCTTTTTGCAAGCATGGAGCTTGTACTTAGCAAAAGAGCCACACAGAGACCTGCGTAAAATGATTTGCTTTTTTTCATCTATTCCCTTGTATAGGCTGATATAATGGTGCAATATTATAAGGAATCATTACTAAAAGTTGGCTAAATAACAAATGCAACTTTAGTATCACTATTGATAGAAAAAGTTTGCTATGATTGGAGTGTATAAAAGCGGTTTTAAACAATATATGTCAACAATAATCAATTTATTTGACAATAATTGACTAAGATTATATAATTAAATGAGAATAAATTTTGAAAGGAGAAAATATGAGCAATATTTTCGAAAAATTGACACATAAAATGACGGAGACTTTAGATAGTGCTGTCAGTCTTGCTTTGCACAACAAAAACCCTGAAGTTGATGTCGTTCATGTACTATGGGCACTTCTGACAGATTCAGGTTCAATTCTTAATCAAGCGCTCAACAAAATGGGAGTGGATAAAACTCCGATGGAGCTTGAAGTAAAAAGTGTAGCTGATAGACTGCCTAAAGTCTCTTCTATCACAAAAGAGAGCATAAAAATTTCTAGGAACCTTGCTGAAAGCCTTCAAAAAGCCGAAGGTTTGATGGTTCGAAATGGCGATCAGTACCTAGCCGTTGATACCTGGATAGAAGCCAATACGGATGATCCGGTATTTAAAGAAGTCCTTGGAAAGTATGTAGATCTTTTTGAGCTTAAAAAGACACTTGAATCCATTCGTGGTGGTAAAAAAATCGAATCCCAAACAGCAGATGAAACTCTTGAGGCTTTAGAAAAGTATGGAATTGATTTGACGAAAAAAGCTGCTGAAGGTGAACTTGATCCAGTTATTGGGCGGGATGAAGAGATCCATAGAGTAATGCAGATTTTGATTCGAAAAACAAAAAACAACCCAATCTTGCTAGGTGAGCCTGGTGTTGGTAAAACTGCTATTGTAGAGGGACTAGCTCAAAGAATTATCAACCATGAAGTTCCTTTGAGTTTGCAAAACAAACGAGTTATAGCTCTTGATATGACTTCCCTTGTAGCTGGTGCAAAATATCGAGGTGAATTTGAAGATCGACTCAAAGCTGTGATTGATGAAGTGAAAAATGCAGGGAATATTATCCTATTTATTGATGAGATTCATACAATAGTTGGAGCGGGTGCTAGTGAAGGAAGTATGGATGCTGCAAACATCCTAAAGCCAGCCCTGGCACGAGGTGAACTCCATACAATTGGTGCGACAACACTCAAAGAGTATAGAAAATATTTTGAAAAAGATGCAGCGCTGCAAAGAAGGTTTCAACCGGTCAAAGTTGAAGAACCGAGTATCAATGAAGCGTTGCAGATTTTAAGAGGACTGAGAGAGCGACTCGAAGCGCATCACAATGTACAGATCTTAGATAGTGCTTTAGTAGCTGCTGTGAAACTTTCAAGCAGATATATTACAGACAGATATTTACCGGATAAGGCAATCGACTTGATCGATGAAGCAGCGGCAGAACTAAAAATGCAAATCGAATCTGAACCTTTTGAACTAAGCAAAGTAAAACGAGAAATTCAACAACTTCTTGTTGAAAAAGAAGCGCTTTTGATGGAAAAAAGCAAGAAAAATGAAGAGCGTCTTGCAGAAATAGAAAAAGAATTGGCTGATTTGGAAGAGAAAAAACGAGCGCTTGAATCACAATTTGAAACAGAGAAAAAGATTTTCAAAGAGATTGCCGAAATTAAAGAGAAAATCGAGCGACTCAAAGCAGAAGCCGAAAAAGCAAAACGAGAAGGTGACTATAACAAAGCAGCTGAAATCGAATATGGTCAGATTCCACAAATGGAGCAAAAGCTAGCTGAGCTTAATGAGCAGTGGAATCGAATGCAAGAAGCTGGAACGCTTTTGAAAAATGCCGTTGATGAAGAGATGATCGCCAAGATCGTGAGCAAATGGACTGGTATTCCGGTTACAAAAATGCTTCAAAGCGAAAAAGAGAAAATCTTGCATGTTGAAGATGAACTTAAAAAATATGTGGTTGGACAAGATGCAGCCATCAAAGCGGTGGCAAGAGCGATCAAGCGAAACAAAGCGGGGCTGTCTGATACCAACAGACCGATTGGCAGTTTTATGTTCTTGGGACCTACCGGAGTTGGTAAGACCGAGACAGCTAAAACACTGGCGAGATTCCTGTTCGATACAGAAAAATCGCTTATACGAATTGATATGAGTGAATATATGGAAAAACATGCGGTGAGCCGACTTGTTGGTGCGCCTCCTGGATATGTTGGATATGAAGAGGGTGGTCAACTTACTGAAGCGGTTCGAAGAAAACCATACAGCGTCGTGCTTTTTGACGAGATCGAAAAAGCGCATCCAGATGTATTTAACATTCTTTTACAAGTGCTTGATGATGGACGACTTACTGACAATAAAGGTGTAACAGTCGATTTTAGAAACACTATCATCATCATGACAAGCAACATTGCTAGTGATAAAATTATGGAATTTAAAGATCCTGAAGATAGAGAAAAAGCGGTCAAAGATGAATTGAAACGCTATTTTAAACCTGAATTCTTGAACCGACTTGATGATATCGTGATATTCAATCCTCTTGGTGAGCAAGAAATTGTCAAAATTGTGGATATCATGTTTGCTCGTATTCAAGAGAAACTTAAAGAGCGAGATATCAAAATCGAGCTTACCGAGAGTGCGAAAAAACTTGTGGCAAAAGCTGGTTTTGATCCTGTTTATGGAGCTAGACCACTTAAACGAGCACTATATGAAATCGTTGAAGATACATTGGCTGAGCTTATCTTGGAAGATAAAGTCAAAGAGGGCGATAACGTCAAGTTTGATGCCGAAGGCGATCAAGTTGTCGTCTATGTGAATGGTCAAAGAGTCTAATCTCTTTGGCCTTTCAAACTCTTTTTGTTTTCATACATCCTCTTATCTGTAATTTCAATCAGTTTTTCGATATTTTCCCCGTCATCTGGAAACAGTGATACACCTATTGCTGCACTCACTGAAAACTCTCTATTTCTATAATGGATCGGTTTTGATAGGAGAGTGTCGATTTTTTTTGTGATTGTATAAAGATTCTTTTTTTCTACATTTTTAATGCACAAAATAAATTCATCTCCTCCATATCGGCAAACGAAGTCATCTTGGCGAATGATGTTTTGTAATCGCTTTGAGATAATCTGCAGACAGTAATCTCCAAATTGATGCCCATAGGTATCGTTGATCGGTTTAAAATCATTGAGATCAACGAAAAATATGGCAAATTTTTTCCGATTTTCCAAACATTCATTTAATGTCCGATCTAAAAAGGAAAAACAGGCGGCTCTGTTATATGTTTTTGTCAGTTCATCAAGCTGTGCCTGTTCTTTGAGAAACGCTTTTTGTTTTTCATATTCGGTTATCTCTTTGATTAAAATACTGGTCATATCATCCAAAACAATGATTTGAATATCAAACAACCTATTTTTTACACCCAAATGATCCTGAAAAGCAATTTTTCTTTTCTTTGATAGAAGCTTAGGTCGATTATCTGTATGGATATAGTCTAAAAAGTTGTTTCTGTTTTTTTGTTCTATTTTTTTCCAATATGCTGAACTTTCCAAAATAGTAAAATGAAGATCTGTTATGAGGACAATATCTTTTTTTAGGTAGGAAAAGAGATCAAACAGTGATTGTTCTATTTTTCTTTTATGCATATTCTCTTGCATAAGGTGAAGAAGGTGGGATGACATTATTTGAATATCATCTTTATCTCCATCAAGTTTTTTAAGATATTCTTCATTCAAAGAGTTTGTTTGCAAAAAATCTTGTAAAAAAGCTCCTAAAACATTGACCCGTTTTAAAAATCGATCAATGAGTCTATAAATCATCAGGTATATTATGAAAAACAGAGAAACCAATAAGATATTTGGCGTGATAATAAAACGATAATAGGAGAAAGAAGGTCTGTATCGTACGGTATTATCTTGTAAATGAACCTCTATAGGGATGTTGCGAAGTGCATGCCAGATAGTGTCTAAAAAAGGAAGAGATTCCAAATGGGAATATTTTAAATTGAGTTCTTGCTGTACTATGGAGTAGTATTGATAATTTGCAGCTATTATAAAAAAGAGGTATATAATCAAAAAAGTGAGTACAATCCGTTTATGAAAGGTTGTGAGGAGATGCTTTCTCATAATTAATCCTTATCTTTAACCATTATATCATGTTCATATTCCTGCTATTATTTCATCATTGTTCTATTTTCGGAACTAATCTCGAATTAAGTTCAGTTTTAGTAAACTTAGGCTCAAAATTTTATGGAAAAGGACGTGTATGAAACGAACATACCAACCGCACAATACGAGACGAAAAAGAACCCACGGATTTAGAGCGCGGATGAAAACGAAAAATGGGCGAAAAGTAATCAACGCAAGAAGAAGAAAAGGTAGAAAAAGATTGGCAGTATAAAAGGAATCCAGACTCTCAAAACAAAAAGAGAGTTTGATTATGTGTATAAAAGGGGAATCGCTTTCCATTCCCCATATTTTGTCCTATTTTACATACCAGATAAAGATATGCGGATAGGATTTGTTGCCAGTAAGAAAGTTGGCAAGGCGGTTCAAAGAAACAGAGCGAAACGAATTCTCAAAGCTCTTTTCATACAATTTTTTGATCATTTTCCGACAGGACGATATGTCTTTGTCGCTAAACCGAAATTATTGGAAACAGAATACAAAAGAGTTTGCCAGGAGATGGAAAAAACCCTGGAGCGTATAAAGAGACGAAAATGGTAAAAAAGAGTCTTCTTATCTTGCTGAAAATCTATCAAAAGATTTTTACGCTTCTCTCTTATGGTAGCTGCAGATACTATCCGACTTGTTCGGAATATGCCGTTTGGAAGTTAGAGCAAGACAATCTGTTTCGTGCTCTTTTTCATACAACATTTCGCATTCTTCGATGCAACCAACTCTTCCCGGGAGGAATAGAGTATCCTACTGTTCGAAAAAAATTTTGTAATGTCTCATACAAAAAGATCAGAGTACAATACTGGTTCATTCCAAAAAGTGAATCGGAATATTTTCTTATAAAAAATTTTAAAGGTAGCCAATGTTAGAAAAGATGAGTACAAACCAACGCGTATTACTTGCAACAATAATCTCTTTAGTTGTATTTTTTGCATACGATTTCTTCTTTATGCCGCAAAAGCCAAAACAGCCTCTTGAGAGCAACACATCAACCAAAACCGAAGCTCCAGCCAAAACTGCATCAGCTGCACCTGTGAGCGGACAAAATATGAAAGCACCGGTAAGCAAGGAAGAAAGTAGTGAGCAAACTCAACAGCTGGTCAAAATCAGATTTGCGAAATTCGATCTGCTTATCGATAATCTGGGAAGAGTTTCACAAGTGATTTTGGAGGAGAAAAAGTATAAAAATGAGTCCGGTTCCCAAATAAAACTTTTTGATCAAAACAAACTTCCCAAACCTTTGGAGCTTCGATTTAGCGACAGTTCTTTGAATGAAAAAGCTTTTAAGATACCGTATCGTTACAATGGTCCAAAAGAGATCTCTTTATCAGAACCCACTACGATTACACTCAAACAAGATTTAGGGATAACGGAAATTACGAAAAAGATTACCGTCTATCCCGATGGACATTACGAAGCGACGATCACCCTTACAAAAAATAGTCCATACTATATATCACCTGGATACCGACCCAATGTTCGTATTGACGGATACACGCTTCATGGAGCGTTGATCAAAGAGGCTGATGGGACAATCACGATCATCGAAGATGGCGATGCAAAAGGAACGGAAGTTTTTAAAAAGGCAAAAATTGCTGCGGCTTTCGATAGATACTATGCTACACTCTTTTACGATCTGAAAAATGGTCTTGATGTGGTAGTGTCAAAAGACAGTGAAGAAAATCCGATTCTTTTTGTCCAGGGCTCTCCAAATTTTCATGTTGGCGGCTATTTCGGTCCAAAAGAGTATGAAACCCTTAAAGCGATCAATCCTGAACTCACTGATGTTATAGAGTATGGGTTCTTTACATTCATTGCCAAACCGATGTTTAAAGCGCTTTTGGCACTCTACCATTTTATAGGCAACTGGGGCTGGGCTATTGTTGTATTGACTATCATCATACGAATCATTCTTTTCCCGCTGACGCTCAAGGGAATGCTCTCTATGCAAAAGCTTAAAGACCTTGCACCGAAAATCAAAGAGCTTCAGCAAAAATATAAAGGCGATCCGCAAAAACTCAATGCCCACATGATGCAGCTTTATAAAAAACATGGTGCCAATCCTATGGGTGGTTGTCTTCCTATGCTTTTGCAAATCCCAGTCTTTTTTGCAATCTATCGGGTTTTACTCAATGCGATTGAACTCAAAGGTGCACCTTGGATCTTGTGGATAACGGATCTTAGTAGCAAAGACCCATACTTTATCTTGCCTGTTTTGATGGGTGCTACGATGTATATCCATCAAAAAATCACCCCAACCACTATTACAGATCCTATGCAGAAGAAAATTTTTGAATGGTTGCCGATTGTCTTTACGTTCTTTTTCTTGACATTCCCAGCCGGTTTGACTCTGTACTGGTTTGTCAACAATATCCTCTCAATCATTCAGCAGCTTATTGTCAATAAGATTTTTGAAGCCAGAAAAGTGGCGCAAAAGGAAAAAGCATGAGCGAACAGATGAAATTTGAAGCACCGACACTGGAAGAAGCATATAAAAAAGCTTCAGAAGCTTTTGGAAAGTCTATTACAGAACTTGATGTGAAGATTTTGCAGCATCCGTCCAAAGGGATTTTGGGTATCGGCAAGAAAAATGCCATTGTTTTGGTCTGTGAAAAATCAAAAGAGCCCGAAATTCCGGCAGCAGTAGAAAAACCGTTGCCACAAATAGAGACTGATACAGAAGAGAAAGAGATTTTTGACAATTTTTACAAAGAAGAAAAAAATATCAATGAAATCGCGAAAGAAGTACAAAAAGATATCAACAGACTCTTTCAAAATGCCTGCTTTGAAATTGACACAATTGAAGTAAAACCCTATGATAAAGAGACACTTTTGGTAGAGTTTAACGGAAATGATGCGGCACTGCTTATCGGGAAAGAGGGATATCGCTACAAAGCCCTTTCCTATATGCTTTTTAACTGGATCAATCCAAAATACGGTCTTCAGCTTCGCCTTGAAATTGCTGAGTTTCTCAAAACGCAAGAAGAGATGATTGCAAACTACCTTGCACCTATCATTGAACGTATCAAAGAAGAGGGCAAAGGACAGACAAAACCGCTCGATGGTGTTCTTGTGCAGATAGCACTCAAACAGCTTCGAGAAGCCTTCCCTGACAAATATGTTGCCATGCGAGAAAACAGATACGGACAAAAATACGTTATCGTCAATGAATATCGTAAATAGTTCAACCATTGCAGCCATCGCTACTGCTCACGGCGTTGGCTCTATCGCTATTGTACGCCTCAGTGGTCCAGAAGCTCTGAGTATTGCTCAAAAACTCTCCAAAAGAAAGAGTATCCAAACAAGAAGAGCCCATCTCGTAACACTTTATGATGAACATGATGAACCGATTGATCAAGCCATTTTGATCTATTTTCAAGCTCCAAAAAGCTTTACGGGAGAAGACGTCATCGAATTTCAATGTCATGGCGGGATTGTGGTTGCGAATATGATTTTGCAAGAGGTACTCAAATCTGGTGCCAGACTCGCAAATCCGGGAGAATTTAGCAAACGGGCTTTTTTAAATGGTAAGATAGATTTAAGTGAAGCTGAAGCAATTGCGAAAATGATTGAGGCTAAAAGCGAAGATGCCGCCAAAATTTTGGCAAAACAGATAAAAGGGGAGCTTAAAAACTATATAGAAAATCTGCGAGAAAAACTGATTCGAATCTTAGCCTATGTAGAGGTCAATATCGACTATGCAGAAGAGGATCTTCCCCATGATCTACAAAAGCAGATAGAACAGCAGCTGAACGATATCCAAAAAGAGCTCCAAAAAATCGTTGCATCAAGTAAGCGCAGAGCCGGACTGATCGAAGGATTTAAGATAGCAATAATCGGGAAACCGAATACCGGAAAAAGTTCCCTTTTGAATGCATTGCTCGACTATGAAAGAGCAATAGTCAGTGATATAGCAGGAACCACAAGAGATACTATCGAAGAGAGTGTGCGGATTGGAACGCATCTTGTGAGGTTTGTTGATACTGCCGGTATCAGAGAAGCGCACGATGCGATAGAAAAAATAGGAATTGAGCGAAGTATTCAAGCAATCGAAGAGAGTGATATCGTTATAGCGATGTTTGATGCTTCGAAGCCATTGGATGCGGAGGATCGAAAGATCATAGAATTGATTCAAAAATATCAAGGCCAAAAAGAGTTCATTGTTGTAGCAAACAAAGTAGACCAGGGCAAAGCGATAGATTTAGCAGATTTTGATGCTCTTTATATGAGTGTCAAAAAAGATATCACACCATTGACTCAAAAACTTCAGACTCTGCTTGATAGTTTCGCAAATACCCAAGAGATTATGCTTGTAACCAACAGACAGATAGAAGCTGTAACTGCTGCGTTAGACAATATTATCCAGGCACAAACGCCTTTGCAAATGGGAGAACTTGAGATATTCGCTTTTCATATCAATAAAGCGATCGAGGCGATAGGCTCCATTACCAGACCGATGCAAAGCAGTGAACTACTCGATAAGATGTTTGGGGAGTTTTGTCTTGGCAAATAGAGTTGCAGCGATCGATGTGGGTTTAAAGCGAATAGGTACCGCTATCTGTCTCGATGGCAAAATCGTATTGCCCCAAAATCCAATTTTACGTAAAAACAGAAACCAGGCAGCCCGTGATGTGAGCACTTTTTTACGAGAGTGGAACGTCGATACGCTGATTGTCGGCATACCCGATGGCAGCTCAAAAGAGGAGATGCAAAGACGAATACGTCATTTTGTCTCTTTATTGGATTTTAACGGCAATATCGAGTATATCGATGAAGGGTTCACTTCGCATGAAGCAAAAGAGGCAACAAAAGGTGTCATAAAGCACAAAAAAGACGGCAAGATTGATTCCATTGCCGCACAAAAAATCCTTGAGAGGTGGCTGCTTGGTCGCTAAAGGTTTTGGAAAGAACTATTTTCGGCTTACTGCCATTACAGCCACTGTGAATGCCGTAACGCTGCAAAAAGAGGCTATTCGTTGCAAATATTTTTTTCTCGTGCGTCTATTTGATCAAAAATGTGATTCTCCTCCAGATGAGATAGTGGATGAACAACTTATAGAAAACGAATCTACAGAAGAGGGTTCGAAACCTTGCTATTGTAATCTCTTCTTTGCATGTCTGGCCCATAAAGTTTTACGACTCTCTCGTATAAAAAAACCTCCGCTTTGCAAATGTCGCTACACCAAAACTGGTATCGCTCCTCCTTCTTTTTAGTTCTACCAACTTAAAATCACTACAAACTATAAGAAAAGAAGGAGAAGATATGACATATGTAACAGGATTTCCAAGAATTGGCGAAAAAAGAGAGCTAAAGTTTGCTTTGGAAAAGTATTGGAATAAAGAGATTTCATTGGATGAGTTGCAAAATGTTGCCAAAATGCTTAGAAAACGGCACTGGAGTTATCAGAAAGAGGCGGGAATTGAATTTATCAGCTCAAACGATTTTAGTTTTTATGATCAGATGATTGATACGATCGTTATGGTTGGGGCAGAACCTGAAGAGTACAAAGATTTAAATGGGTTGGATCGCTATTTTGCGATGGCTCGAGGTGACAAAAATCATAAAGCACTTGCAATGACGAAATGGTTCAATACAAACTACCACTATTTTGTGCCGATTCTCCATAAAGATCAAAATTTTTCTTTGAATCTAGACAAAGTCATAAGCGAATATCAAGAGGCTAAAAATTTGGGAATAGAGACAAAGGTTAACCTGATAGGACCGGTGACATTCTTGGCACTTTCTAGAACCAGTGATGGTTCCAATTCACTTGATCTTTTGGATAGGCTCCTGCCAATCTATCAAGAGGCGTTAAATCGATTTGAAAAGATTGGTGCTAAAAACGTTCAACTCGATGAACCGGCATTGGTAAGAGATCCTGATGAAAAAATGCTCAATGCATTACAAAAATCGTATGAAACCTTAAAGGCAGATAACCTCGAACTTTTTGTCGTGACCTATTTTGAGCATGCAAATGAAGCTGTCCAAATACTCGTTGATACCTCCATTGATGGAATTGGTCTCGATTTTGTACATGGTCCTAAAAATATCGAATCTGTTGAAAAAATCGCAAAAAGTGGAAAAAAACTCATTGCCGGTGTAGTTGATGGCAGAAACATCTGGGTGAGTGATATAGAGAAAAAAGTAGAGTTTTTGGATTCGCTGCCAATTGAGAAAGATCAATTGATTGTTTCTACTAGTTGTTCACTATTACATGTTCCATATACTTTGGAATATGAAGAAAAATTGGACAGTAATATAAAAACATGGCTTGCTTTTGCAAAAGAGAAACTCAATGAACTTAGAATCATTGATAAGCTTTATAGAGGCAAAGAGCTTGGAGATGATGAAGCGCTTTTGGAAGCCAATAAAAAAGCAAATGCAACAAGAAAAAGCTCTACTCAGATTCACAACAAGGATGTTCAAAGTAGACTCGCAAATTTGACAAAAGAGGATTGTGAGCGATCACTGCCTGCAACAAAGAGACTCCAGCTTCAGCATGAAATCTTGAAATATCCGATCTTGCCGACTACGACAATCGGAAGTTTTCCACAAACGAAAGAGGTTAGAGCCATCAGAAAAGCTTACAAAGATGGTGTGATGAGTGAAGAGGAGTACAAAGAGAAGATCAAAGAGCAGATTCGCTATTGCGTCAAAGTGCAAGAAGATATCGGTCTTGATGTTTTGGTGCATGGCGAGTTTGAGAGAAACGATATGGTGGAGTATTTCGGAGAATTTCTTGAAGGGGTGACATTCAGCCAAAATGGATGGGTGCAAAGCTATGGAAGCAGATGCGTCAAACCTCCTATCATTTTCGGGGATGTTAGCAGACCAAAACCGATGACAGTAGAGTGGATTACCTATGCACAAAGTCTCACGGACAAACCGATGAAAGGGATGTTAACCGGTCCTGTGACGATGCTCAACTGGAGTTTTGTACGAGATGATCTTAAAAGGGAGTCGGTCTATAAGCAGATGGCGTTGGCGATTGCCGATGAAGTGAAAGATTTGCAAGAAGCTGGTATTAAGATTATCCAAGTAGATGAAGCGGCTTTCAAAGAGGGGTATCCTTTACGCGATGAAAACAAAAACGAGTATGAAAGAGTTGCTGTTGAGAGTTTTAAAATCGCAACCGCCGTGGCTAAACCCGAAACACAAATCCACACCCATATGTGTTACAGCGACTTTAACGATATCATGCCGACAATTGATGCGATGGATGCAGATGTGATTTCCATCGAGACAGCACGAAACGGAAATAGACTCTTGGAGGCTTTTAAAAACTACAACTACCAAAAAGAGGTTGGTGCGGGCGTTTACGATATTCACTCTCCGAGAATTCCGAGTAAAGAGGAACTTATTAAAGAGATTGAACAAAGAATGCAGGTTTTCCCAGCCAGCAAACTTTGGATCAATCCGGACTGCGGGCTTAAAACCAGAAAATGGGAAGAGGTGATTCCGGCTTTGACAAATATGGTAGAAGCAACGAAAGAGGTGCGAAAACGTATCGTTAAGCTATAATTTCAAAAGGGCCTCAAGCCCTTTTGAAAGGAGCGATATGAAAGTGACGATCAGTGGTGGTGTCCATGGCAATGAGCTTACAGGGGTTTATATTGTTAAAAAACTAATGCATGATGACTTTCAAGTTAAAAATCTTCAACTCGATTTTCTCCTAGCCAATCCAAAAGCTATAAAAGAGTGTAGACGTTACATTGACAAAGACCTCAATCGATCTTTTAGCAAGGAAGCTTTGCAAAGCGATGAGCCAATATATGAGTATGAACGGGCAAAAGTGATTACTCAAAAATTACAAGATTGTGATTTTTTGATAGATCTGCATACCACAACAGCCAATATGGGTATTACTATCGTACTTAGCAACCAGGACAGCTTGAGTGAAAATGTGGCTAAAATCTTGGCAAGTGAATATGAGAATGTCCGAATATTGCAATGGCTCAGTAACGATGAAGGTGCTTTTATCAACTCTGTCGTTCCATCTTCCATTACGATCGAGGTAGGGCCTGTGTGTCAGGGAGTTTTGGATGCGAATCTCTATTTTCAAACATTGAAAGTTATAAAAAGGGTAGTGGACATTTTGCAGAAAGAGGAAATATTCCATGAAAAAGTTCAAGCTTTTCGTATCTATGATACCTTTGATTTTCCAAGAAAAGATGGGGATTTACATGGCATGATTCATCCGGAGCTTGTAGGCAAAGACTATCAGCTGATCCATCCCGGAGACCCAATTTTTCTGACCTTTGATGAACAAGAAATTTTTTATAAAGGACAAGAAGGGTATCCTGTATTTATCAATGAAGCGGCCTATTATGAAAAAGGCATAGCATTTTGTTTGAGTGATGCGGTTCTTCTTTAGTGCACTTGACTCCAATTAAAAATATGGTATATTTAGCATACTTTGATATAAGAAATTGAAATTTCTGATTATATGGGTTTTTTTATAGTTTTGAAAAGCTATTTTTTTACAATTGAGGAAAAAAAATGAAGAAGGAGTGTTGATGGGTATTATCCTTTTTTTGTTAATGAACCTAGCCGTTATGGCTTCGATCTATCTTACCATTTTTCTACTCGAGCTTTTTTTTGGGATTAGACTTGATCACAATACAGTTTCTGGACTTTTGATACTCTCTTTCATTGTAGGGTTCAGTGGTGCGCTTATTTCTCTCTTTTTGTCTAAATGGATGGCAAAAATGCATATGGGAGTGCAAGTAATAGAGCATCCAAGCAATTCAACTGAAGAGTGGCTTGTAAAGACTGTTTACAAGCTTGCAGATGAAGCCGGTATAGGCAGACCAGAAGTTGGAATTTTCAATGGTCCTCCTAACGCTTTTGCCACTGGATGGGATAGAAACAATGCACTTGTTGCCGTTTCGACCTCTTTGCTTGAGATGATGAGTCCAGAAGAAGTAGAAGGGGTATTGGCTCATGAAATCAGTCACGTTAAACATGGAGATATGATTACGATGACTTTATTGCAAGGTGTACTCAATACCTTTGTGTTTTTCTTTTCAAGACTTCTAGCGAATATCCTTGCTCCAAAAGATGAGGAGGGCAATCCTTCCCCAATGGCCTATATGGCAATCAGTTTTGCTTTAGAGATAGCTTTGACCATATTTGCATCAATGTTAGCAATGTGGTTTAGCCGATATAGAGAGTATAAAGCAGATGAAGGAGCAGTAAAACTCGATGGTCCAAGAGGTATCTACTATGCTTTGGCAAAACTAGGACAGATTCCAAAAGAGCAGGTTGCACTTCCTAGCGATATGAAAGCCTTTGGAATTGTAGGGTTTTTGGATCTTTTTGCTTCGCATCCACCGATCGAAAAACGACTTGCTCATATCAAAGAGGTAGCTCGGGAAATGGGTTATAGCCTTTAATTAAGGATTACAATGCATCCAGTTGGCTTTATAAAACTCCCTTCTTCGGGAGTTGATCAAACGCTCTATATTTCTCTCATTGTTTTTGTCTGTTTTGTCTTTTTTGTTCTTCTGCTTGTCCTTATCTACAAAAATAAAACAATGCACTCCCATTATAAACATTTTCACCATGTTCTTGCACAACGAGGCTTAGATGACAGAACAATCAAACGACTTTTTAAATTTATCAATAAACACAATTACACACTGGAATTGCTCTTAAGCAATGAACAGCTTGTCCATAAAGCTTGTCAGGAGTATGGATTGGATGAGGATGAGGTTAAAAAGAAACTCGGTTATGATAGAAAAGCTCTTTTGGAAGAGTATATGAAGCGTATGGAACAGATGCGAAAAAGGTGGAACAGACGATAAATTAGTGCTACAATTGCAAAAATTTTTTTCAAAGGAACAGTATGAAAAAATTGCTTTTACCGATTGTAACATTATCTGCTCTCTATGCAGGCAGTATAGAGTACGGCCATGGTAATTTCAAAATCAAGTATAAACTATATAACAAACAAGCTTCTGCCTCAACAAATATCAAAACCTATTCACTTGTGGAACAGCACAAGAATATTTTTCAAACCAGCTACTATTATAGATATAATCTCAGCTGGATGAAGCTAGATCGTTTCACAACACCTGAGCAATCGATCCAACCCCCTTTTCCAACTATCAATATGCCTTCCATTTCTCATGATATTGAAGGTTTTGATGCCACCGTCGGTATTGGGAAGGATCTTTATCATAAAACTGAACATGACTATGTGGGAGTAGGGATTGATCTAGGTATTTCTATTCCTTACAGTAATTCAAAACAAAAAAGTAATGGCAGTTTCGATCTCAAAAATTTCAAAATAGATATCACAACTTATAAAATAGGGCCACATATAACGTTTTCAAAGTCTTTTAATAGTTATTTGAGTTTCTTTGGCACAGCAAATTATTGTTTTCAAACTTTTCGTTTCAAAAGTAGTGTTTTGCGTTCATCTATTGATGTAAATGGCCAGTCTTACAGTTTAGATGTAGGAATACGGCTAGATCTACTTCATAAAGATTACGAAACGAAATTATTGACAATAAAACCTCGTCTTTATGGTGTTATTGGTTATCGCTATCAAAAATGGGATGTTGATGATATAACTGTCAAACTCTTGACGTTTTCAGAACCTTTACAATTTGAAGATATGAATTTTAGAAGCAGCTATTTGTATGGAGGGATCGGGTACTCTTTTTAATTTACCTAATTCAAAAATAAATTTGGATAAAATCAAAAGAAAATTGATCAAGGGAAATAGATGGAAAATATTGAGGAGATTCTCAAGGCACATAAATTGACCACAGAGGACTATGAACATATAAAAAAAATTTTAGGGCGTGAGCCAAATTTAGTTGAAATTGGAATTTTCAGTGCTATGTGGAGTGAGCACTGTTCATATAAATCCTCTAAAAAATATCTCAAAGGCTTTCCTACTGAAGCTCCATGGGTGATTCAAGGTCCCGGAGAAAATGCGGGTGTTATCGATATAGGTGAGGGAATGGCAGCCGTTTTTAAAATGGAAAGCCACAACCATCCAAGTTTTATCGAGCCATATCAAGGAGCAGCAACAGGAGTTGGTGGAATTTTACGAGATGTTTTTACTATGGGTGCGCGTCCGGTAGCAAATCTCAATGCCCTTCGATTTGGGGATGTAAAAAGAGATGATGAAGTTGGAGCACATCAGCGCTATTTGGTTCGAGGGGTGGTTGCCGGAATTGGCGGATACGGCAATTGTGTGGGAGTTCCGACAATCGGTGGTGAAGTGAGTTTTGATGAGTGCTACAACGGCAACATTTTAGTCAATGCATTTAGTCTTGGAATTTGTAAAAAAGATGAAATTTTTTACGGAAGAGCTGAAGGAGTAGGCAATCCGGTTATTTATGTTGGAAGCAAAACCGGACGAGACGGTCTTGGCGGGGCTGTAATGAGTAGTGATAGCTTCACAGAAGAGACCAAAAAGTTAAGACCTACTGTGCAAGTGGGTGACCCGTTTACGGAAAAACTCCTTTTGGAAGCTTGCTTGGAGCTTTTTAAAACAGACTATGTTGTCGGTATCCAGGATATGGGTGCAGCTGGACTTACTTCAAGTAGCTTTGAGATGGCAGGTCGTGCTGGAAGCGGAATGAAGATGTATCTTGATAAAGTTCCAATGCGAGAAGAGGGGATGACACCATATGAGTTGATGCTCTCTGAATCGCAAGAGCGAATGCTGATATGCGCAAAAAAAGGTACAGAAGAGAAAGTCCTGGAAATTTTTAGAAAATGGGATCTTGATGCTGAAATTATCGGTGAAGTGACCGATACCGGAGTAATGGAACTTTATTGGCACGGTGAGAAGGTTGCAGAAGTGCCGGTAGCACCTGTGAGCGAAGAAGCACCTGAACTTGATCGTCCTACAAAAAGGCCAGAATATCTTGAGTATATAAAAGAGACAAGTATCGATACTGTACCGCATGTAAACGATCAAGAAGCGTTTGAAAAGCTTTTGGGAAGCCTTGAAGTAGTCAACAAAGCTTGGGTGTATGAACAGTATGACTCTATGGTTCAGACCAATACCGTAAAGCATCCAGGAACCCTCGATGCAAGCGTGATCCGTGTCAAAGAGAATGGCAAAGCCATAGCTATGAGCAGCAAATGCAATCCAAGATACTGCTATATCGATCCAAAAGGCGGGGCTGCGGCTGCGGTGATGGCGGCTGGGCGCAATGTGGCGATGAGTGGGGCTAGACCTTTGGCTATTACGGACTGCCTCAACTACGGAAATCCAGAAAATCCTGAAGTGATGTGGCAGTTTGCCCAAGGAACAGAAGGAATCAAAGAGGCATGCCGCGCACTGAATACCCCAGTTGTCAGTGGAAACGTATCATTGTACAACGAAACAAACGGTGTAAGTGTCTATCCTACACCAACAATTGCTATGGTAGGACTCAATGAGGATGCAAACAAGGTTTTGCCATCCTATTTTCAAGCAGAAAATGATATCGTCTATATCATAGGAGATACCGAAAAAGAGTTTGGAGGAAGTCTCTATCTTAAAGAGCTATTTGGGAAAGTTGCAGGTGAGCTTCCAAAAATCGATTATGAAAAAGAGCTTAAACTTTGGAATTTTGTCATAGAGGCAAATAATCGAGGACTCCTTAAAGCTGCCAAAGATGTAGGGGTAGGGGGTATTGCAATAGCATTAGCTAAAATGGCTGCAATTGGAGACAAAGGATTTTTGGGCAATTTTTGCTTTGAAGACAGCAGAGAAATTTTCAGTGAAACATTTAGTAGGGCACTTGTTGAGATTGATCCAAAAAATATGCATGCACTTGAAGAGTTGGCAAATGAGATTGGTATCCATGCGATACCACTTGGAACTATCGGTGGCAATAGATTCCAGCTTTGTGATATCGATATGGATATGGAGAAACTTAAGGATATTTATTTTAATACTTTCAAGAAAGAGATAGAAAGGGATCTATAGAAATCTTTTAGATAAATAGATATGAGTGACTATACTGAAATCTGCACTAGATATTGCAATTTATTCGGGATATTTCAATCTAAGAGCACTAAATAAGATTTATTTACTACAACTTGGAAGATTTTGGCCTTTGACACGATCTTCCAAGTAACGAGTTTTTAAACGTAATTAGTAATAATTATTTATTTTTGTTTAAAAAGTTGGAGACGACTAGCAATTATTTATGTTAAAAGTGTATAAGTAATTTTAATTATTTGTAATGCAATTATTTATAATTTCATTTATAATTTTTTTCATTTCATCTGTTTCTATTTTTTCTCTAATTTCTTCTAATTTCTCTTTAAATTCTTTCTTGATCTCTTTGTCTAATTTATTATTGCACAAGATTAAATTTAGTAGAGAAAAGACATTTTTATTAGTACGCTCATCAATTACTTTTCGGAATAGTTCTTTGATTTTAGATTCTTCGATATTTTGTAATATAAATTTGCTATTGTTTAATATATTTATTTGACTTTCACTTATATTTCTTAAATTTAAGATGGTTTTATCAAGCAAATTAGGTATAAAATAATCTTTCAAATCTTTTTCTTTGTATATTCTTTCTATATTTTTGAAAATATAATCAATTTTTTCATCTTCGTTTTCTAAGTTTATAAACTTATCAATTAAAACTCTTCCTAAAATTGTATAGTTAATCTTAAGTTCTTCACCTTTTTCCACAAATATTTTTAATAAATTATAAACTTCATCACTATTAAAAATTTTATCTATATTCTTTTTTAAAAATCCTTTTAAGATTTCTCTTAGCTCTTTGTCTTCATACCAATTATTTACAAATAAGAGGAATTCAATAGCTTTATTATGTAAAATTTCGTTATCGCTTAAAATGTTATTTAATATAAGTTCTTTATACCAATGTTTGTTTTCCTCGAGTTTTTTATTTATTACTTCTTCATAATCTTCTTTAACATTATTTGAAAATAAAGTATTAAAATTTATTAATAATTTATTATCATATAAGCTTTGTTCTATAATGTTTTTTAATATCTTAATTGTAAAACTCTTATCTACTTGCTTTTCTTCTAAGTCTATTAAAAGATCATAAATAAGATTTAGTTCCTTTAATTCTTTTAGATTTTCTATTATATATATATTTAGGCTTTCATTTTGAAATATTATTTGAAACATCTGAACAATATTGATTCGTCCAATTCTATTAATTTGTATACTTTGATTATATAGATCAGCAAATATAGAAATTATAGAAAAAGGAATTAAAAGTTTCTTTACTTGAGAAACTCTTTGTGAAATTGAAATATAAAGAGCTATAGAAATTTTAAGACTATTTTGAATTTGATTTATATAGCGTTCTTCTTGATTTTCATATAAATTTAAAAAATGTATAAAAAATAAACTAACTAAATTATCTTCAGTAAAGAAAGCATTGTAAAGACGATATTGATATTTTTGATTTCCCGGATTGTTATAATAGTTCCAAAAATTACTGTCATTTTGAAAATTTACAACTGTATTTAACATTTTATCAATATAAGTCTCTGAGACTTCCTTATCTAAAATTCCTTCCTTTGCTAAAAATTTAATTAAATTGTAGTGTTTTTGGTTTATATCATCAGTTATATTTAGATTTGCAGATGGGTTTTGAGGTAATTTTTCATTAAATTTTTTTACAATATCATTTATTTTTATGTTTTCTAAATTGATTACTTCTTTTAAAAGATTCTCATTACTTTCCAAACCTTCAAATAAATCAAAAACAATCTTTTCAATTTCTTCTATATTTTTATCTTGTAATTTTTCATTTACTTTATCTAAGACTTCTTTTTTTATATCTGCTCTTTTTAAGAGTACAGAAGATAAACTTTTTAGAAAATTGATTTTATCTCTGTTCTTCATTATTTTCATCCTCTGGAATAGTTGTTATTATCTCTGCAGATTTTTCAATAAATAGATTTTTAAGTTCATTACTGCTATCTAAAATCTCTATTGAATCTTTTATATTGTATACTTCTAATTTAGAAAGAGATTCTATATCTTCTATATTTTTTCTTAAACTGCTTATAATTTTTTGTCTAAATAGATTATATTTATTAATTTCTTTTAATGCCTTATAAAACTTTATTAACCTATTTATATCTTTCTGGAATCTATCTTTTTGCTCCCATATTTCGTCTAACAATTGGTCAACTTTGTTTTTATCGTCAAACAAACCAACTATACCTTTTAATTTTTCTATTTCTTCATTCTCTATAGCCTGAATTACAGAATCAACGAACAAAAGATAAATTTCTTCTACTTTATAACACTGCTTTAAAAGAGCTTCTTTAATTTCATTTTCAGCAAATTCTTCTTTTGCAATATCAATTATTTGGTAAATTTTGTTTGATTTACTACAAGTATTTTTATTTCCGTTTTCTATACATTCAACCCAATCTTTGAAATCATCAAAATAATTATTCAAAGATACATAAAGTGCTTGAAGTTTTATATCTGGCTGATTTTAAGAGTTTTCCCAATATAAATAGTTCTCAACTAAGCTGTTTATAAAGTTTTTTATTTCTCTTGGTGTTAAATTTTTTTCTTGAGATTTACTTATACTTTTTTCAAAAACTCTTCTTATAAAGAATACATCTTCTTCTTTTATAATAGAGCCAAAAGCTTCTTTAATCTTATTAACAAAGAATTTTCTCCAATTTGAATGCTTAATATCTGGAACATTTACTTTATAAGGGAAAATTTTCACTAAGAAATCTTTTGCAAATTTTTTTTCTTCATCATCATTGTTACCAGTTATTATAGTTTTTACAGTTTTTTCAAGTCGTTCCATATCAATAGGAATTATAAAATATATTTTTTTGAACTTGCTTTTTTCTAAAATTTCATTTGTCAATTGAATTAAAGATAAGGTATTTAAAACTGTGTCATTGTCTACTCTATCTAAATTGTCAAAAACTATAATAAATGGCTTTTTTTCTTCTATCTGTGCTTTTTCCAATATATATTTTAGATAATTTTCATAATCATAATTTGTAAACTCTAAATCTTCTTTTGTTGTATGGGATTCAGTAATATCTGCTTTTTTTAAAAAATAAAAATTAATAAAAGGAGTTAAAACATAGTAAGAAAAACCAAACATTATAAATACTAAGATCCACAGTATTATCTTATTTTCTAAAAGAAAACTACTTAATAAATTTATTAGTGATAGAGGAACATAGTCTA